>NZ_JBEYUI010000020.1:0-106439 GCF_040643455.1 Micromonospora sp. NPDC047134 | reverse complement strand
AGGCGCTGAACGCCGGTGGCACCACCCCGCCGCCGACCACCCCGCCGCCCACGACGCCGCCGCCCACCACCCCGCCGCCGACCACCCCGCCGCCCACGACGCCGCCACCGACCACCCCGCCGCCGTCCGGTGCCTGCACCGCGACGTACACGCTGGACACCTGGAACGGTGGATTCGTCGCCCATGTGCGGGTGACCGCCGGCTCCAGCGGTCTCAACGGCTGGGCGGTGAACATGACCCTCCCGGGTGGCACCTCGGTGACCAACTCGTGGAACACCCAGGCCAGTGGCAACAGTGGCGCGGTGACCTTCCGCAACGTCGGCTACAACGCCAACGTGGCACCGGGCACCACCACCGAGTTCGGGTTCCAGGGCACGGGCTCCGCCCCTTCCGGCACCCCCACCTGCAACGCAGGCTGATCTGAAAGGAGGGGCCCCTTCCTAACGCCTCGTGCATAGGAAGGGGCCCCTTTTAACGCCTCAACGCGCCTTGCCCGGGATCGTCGGGCAAGGCGCGATGCGTTCAGCAGCGGTTGATCGTCGAGTTGTTCAACGCCACATTGCTGATCACCAGGTTGGCCGTGCAGGGGTTCTCCAGGATCCGGCTGTTGACCAGGGCGAAGTTGCGCAGGGTGATGTTCTGGTTGCCGGGGAACTCGCTGCGCGCGGCCAGCCGCACCTCACCGCCACCGCTGATGGTGCCCCCACCGGCGGCGATGTCCACCCCGTAGCAGTTCTCGATGAGGATGGCGTTGTTGCCGGTGTTGGCGATGTCCACCCGGTTGACCGCCAGGCCGCCGGACTCCGAGACACAGAAGATGCCCCGGCCGCCGCCGCGCGCCCGTACGGTGTCCACCCGGATGTTGATCGGGTAGCTGGAGGCGATCCGACCGGCCCGGTTGGCGATCCGGAAGGCCGCGTACCCGGTGCCGGAGCCGGCGTTCTCCGCGTCGACCGTGTTCACGGTGGCGTTGATGGTCTCATTGAGCAGCAGCCCGGACTCCCCGACATTGCGGGCGGTCACCGTGCCGATGGTCAGCCCGTCGACGCCGTAGGTCTCCACGGCGTGCGCGCGGGCACCGGAGACGTACACGTTGTCGATGCGGATGTTGCGGCTCCACTGGCTGGTGTCGCCCCGGTTGTCGATGCGGATCCCGAGCCCGCTGGACAGCCGCATGTCGATCTGACCGAGGATCACATTGGTGACGTTGCGCATGAAGATGCCGTACAGCGGGGTGCCGGTGACGCTGAGGTTCTGCACCTCCACCTGGGTGGTGCCGCGCGAGTAGATCGGCGCCTGGTCGCCGCTGCCGGAGCCGGTCACGTTGATCGTGCCGCACACGTCGATCGTGGTGTAGCTGGGCAGGGAGATCCGGGAGCCCGCGCTGATCGAGCCGGAGCCGCGTACCACGACCCGCTGCTTGCTGGTCCGCCCGGCGCTGAGGCTGTTGATCGCGGCCTGCACGGCCTCCCGCATGTCGCCGCCGGTGTAGACCGTCGTGCCGCCGTTGCGGGCGGTCCAGGTGCCACCGTTCAGCACCGCCTCGGCCTGGAAGCTGCCACTGCCGCAGCCACTGCCGCTGCCGCCGCCCAGGGTGATCAGCCGCCACTGCTGGTTGGCGCCGTTGACATCCTGGTACTGCGAGATCATCGCCCCGTCGGCGGTGGACCAGCCCCACAGGTCCAGCGCCTTGTTGGAGTGCCGGTTGATGAACCGGACATGACCGCCGTCGGAGTCGGCCAGCCGGAAATGCTGCCGGGTGTTGCCGCCGGCCGAGGTGTTCTGCACCAGCTGTACGCCGTCGTTGGCGTTCGGCAGCTCAAGCACCTTCCCGCTGTGCACCGAACGGATCTGGTAGTAGCCGCTGCCGACGTCGACGAAGCGCCACTGCTGCACGGCGGCGTCGTTGCGGGTGAACTGGTTGATCGGGGCCTGGTCGGCGGTGGACCAGTTCCACACGTCCATCGCCTTGCCGCTGTGCCGGTTGACGAAGACGTAGGTGGCGTTCGGGTCGACCGTGGCGGCCTGCGCGGGGCTCGGCGCCGCGATGGCCGTACCGGCGGCGGCCAGCAGCACCGTGCCGGCGGCGACCAGCCATCGGGGCGTACGCCGGGGTGTTGTCGTTCTGGACGGCATGTGAGCTTCCTTTCCGGACGGACGGGTGGTGGTGAAGGGGGTGAGGCACCTGCCAGGGTAAGCGCTTTCCTGGACGGCGCGAATCGGTCCCGACCCGCAGCGTGTACGAGGTGCCGGTGCGGTTCCCGTGCCGGCACCCCACGTCGTGCCCCCGTGGGGTGCCGGCCTTACCGGGATCAGCCTGAGAAGTAGCAGGAGCCGCCGTTGAGCGTGAAGACGCCCGGCTTGCCGGCGTCGCCGGTGTGGTTGGCCTGGAACCCGATCGTCGTCGAGGTCTTCGGCGCGATGGTGCCGTTGTAGGAGACGTTACGGGCGGTCACCGCTCCGGAGGCCGGAGAGTACGTCGCGTTCCAGCCGTTGGTGATGGTCTGCCCGGCGGGCAGGGTGAACGCCAGGCTCCAGCCGTTGATGGCCGTACTGCCGGTGTTGGTGATGGTCACCGAGGTGGTCAGCCCGGTGTTCCAGGCGTTGACCTCGTAGCGGACCTGGCAGCCCGGCCCCGGCGGCAGGGTCGGCGACGTCGTGGGGGTCGGGGTCGGCGACACCGGCGGCGGGGTCGGAGTGGGAGTCGGGGTGGGGGTCGGCGTGGGAGTCGGCGTGGGGGTGGTGGAGGGGTTGTTCAGGCCGAAGAAGCGGATCGCCTGGGTGGCATCGACCGGCAGGTTGTGCGACACCCCCTGCATGCTGATCGCCTCGACCGACGCGAAGTTGCCGGTGCCGCCGTAGCGGGTGCGGGTGTAGCCGGCCTGCGGGCTGTCGGTCACGGTGGGGGTCTGGCTCAGCCCGTGCACATTGGTCCACTGCTTGATCTGCTCGCCGAAGTTCGGGTACCGCAGGATGTCGTCATTGGTGCCGTGCCAGGTCTGCATCCGTGGACGCGGGCCGTTGTAACCGGGGTAGGCGTTGCGCACCAGGTCACCCCACTGCTGCGGGGTACGGATGATCTGCCCGTTGGCGCACTCGCTGTTCCACTCCGAGCCGTTGGTGGTGGCGAAACAACCGAAGGGCACCCCCGCGAAGGCGGCCCCGGCGGCGAAGACGTCCGGGTAGAGCCCGAGCATCACGTTCGTCATCATCGCCCCGGACGACACCCCGGTGGCGAAGATCCGGGCCGGGTCGACCGAGTAGCGCGACCGGACGTGGTCGACCATCGACATGATGCCCACCGGGTCGCTGCCGCCGCCCCGACGCAACGCCTGCGGCGAGGAGACGTCGAAACACTGGCCGCTGCGGGTCACCGAGGGGTAGACGACGATGTAGCCGTACTGGTCCGCCAGGGCGGCGAACTGGGTACCCGAGTGCAGGGCCGGCCCGGTGCCGGTGCAGTAGTGCATCGCCACCAGCAGACCCGGACGCGGCGCGACCCGGTCCGGTACGTAGAGGTACATGCGCAGGTTGCTCGGGTTGGCACCGAAGTTGGTCACCTCGGTCAGGCTGGCCGCCGACGCGGGGGTCGGGATCGACAGCGCGGCCAGCGCCGTCAACGCGATGGCCGCGAACGCCGCCCAGCCGATTTTGATCACTTTCTTCATGGGCACGATGTCCTTCGGACGGATGCGAACAGGGGGGTGTTCCGATAGAGGCTGCCCGGTGCCTCATCTCGTCCGGCTCAGGAACATTGATGATTATCAGTCGTGCGGGTGCGCGGTGACAAGCCGCGCCACGCTGGTCACCGTTCGTCGTCGACCACCTCGGACTCGCCGTCGTGGGCGTACCGCACCGCCGGATGCTCGTCAGGCTGTGGCGCCTCCGCCAAGGTGTGGTGCGGATCGCCGTCCGGGGAGAAGAGCACCTGATCGGTCTTGCGGGTCTTCTCCTGGTCCTCCTCCGGCTCGGTCACCGGCCTGCTCCTCACCTCGGGGTCACGTCCCACCGACGCTATGCGGGTGCCCGCAGGCGGCTGCCACCGCCGGAGCAATCACCACCCGTTCGGGGGTACGCCCTCAGGTGATCTACCTTGCGGTATCGCCGCAGGTCAGCGCCCACGCGGCCGGCGATGTGAGCTGTCCGACCCCGGGTGCCCGCAGACCGGGATTCGTCACCCAACCGTCATATGTCCGCGCGTTGCTCGCCACCTGACCGGTGCAGGGTGGGTGGTCGATCATTACGACGTGGGAAGGAGCCCGGTATGGCCGTCGTCCTGGCTGCCCAACTGGTCACCCTGACCTGTGACAACTGCGGGGACACCGTCGTCGGCGCGCGTCCGCCCGCCGACGGGGAGATGCTCTGGACCCTGCTGTCCGAGCACGGCTGGGGCGGCTCTCCGCTGCCCGACGGCCCCCACCGGTGCGCCCACTGCATCCGGCTCGGCCCGGCCACCGACGCCCTGTCCGGCGGCATCCTCGGCATCGAGCATCTCGGTGGGGTGACGGTGGTGACCGTCGCCGGTGACGTCGACCTGGACACCGGCGACACCCTGCGGATGGCACTGCAGCACGCGGCAGACATGGGTGGTCACGTACTTGTGGACCTCGTCCGAACCGATCTGATCGACTCCACCGCCCTGGGCATGCTGGTCCGCGCCCACCACGACGCCGTCGAACGGGGCGCGCGGTTCTGCGTAGCGGTCACCTCACCGCTGATCCGCCAGGTCCTCCAGGTCACCGGCGTGGACAAGGTACTGGCCGTAGCGGACAGCCGCCCCGCCGCCCTCGCCCACCTGACCACCACCCCCTGACACCCCCGGCCCGTCCACGCTCGCCGGTGCCGGGCGGCGCGGACGGGCCGGAAGTCAGCGACGGCCGCGCCGATGCCCGACAAGCCGCAGGGCGTTGCAGACATCCGCGACGCCCTCGACATCCCAGGCCAGTTCACCGGCGGCCCGCCGGGTCTCCGCACCGGCGACCAGGCCGGTGAGGATCACGACGCGGTTCTGCACCATCACCGTGATCTGCTGTCGACGGGTGCTCCAGTCGGCGCTCAGTCGCTGGGCGACCAGTGCGGCGAGACGGACGTCCTCGTCATGGTCCTGCGGCTCGTCCCACAGTGCCCGGAACGAGTGATCGTCGGGCATCGGCCAGGGCCAGGGCATCACCACAACGGTCTCCTTCGTCGTCGAGGCCGGCGACCCGACGCGCCGTCCCGATCGGTGATTACCTTGCGCAAGGACCTTGGAGTCGACCGCACGGTTGGATGACATTTGCGTGACAGATCCCGCCGCTCACCGGCGCCCACGTCGGTAGGACGCGGTCGCCCAGCTCAGCAGCGACGCGATAGGAGGCCATGTCAGAGCGGCGAGGTATCGGCGTCGGGAGATCGACTCCGAAGCGGCTTCGATCTCCTGGTAGACGCGGTGGCGGTTCAGGGACGACGGTCGTCCGTCTTGATGCTGCTGACGAAGGCCGCCCAGGCGACCGCGCCGAAGCTCAGCGTTGCGGCAGTAGGAGCCTTGGAGTCGCGTACGTCGATCTCGGTGCCTCGGTCGCGGACCTCGACGCACTGGCCGTTGCTGCCGGAACGGCTCGACGTGCGCCAGACGTTACGCTCCATGCGCGCTCAGCTCCTTGACGAACTTGATCGACTCGGCCGGCGACCTGGCCAGCATCCTCAGATTGTCGTACGCCGCCGAGAGTCGCGTGCTGTCCGCCAGGTGGGCGCCCGCCTCGAAGCGGAGCACCTGGATGGTGACGTTGGGCAGTCGGCTCACCTTGACCAGGTGGTGAAGCTGTTCGGCCAGTACCTCCGGTACGCGGGACCTTGTTCCTGCAAGCCGGTCTCGCCGCGGCCGGTGACGGTGACCGGCGCAACGCCCACGACCTGCTCGATCACGCCGCCACCCTGGCGGATCGACAGGTCGACGCCACCGACCCGCACCACACCGGCTTCGGGCCGGTCGCCGTCGAACTGGCCCGGTCCCTCGCCGCCCACCGCCTCGGCGACACCATCGAGGCGGTACGCCGACACGAACACGCCGTACGCCGCGACGGATGGCGGCGGCTGTCGCCGGAACAGCGCGCCGCTGCCCTCGTCGACGCCGCCCGCGCCCACCTGGACACCGGCGACCCGGTCGCGGCCGGGCACGCCCTGCTCGACGCCGACCGCATCGCCCCCGCCGAGATCCGCAGCCGCCCGGTCGCCCGTACCCTCCTCGCCGAGGTCATCCAACGCGCCCCCGCCCCGCCCGACGTGGCGCGCCTGTCCACCACCCTCGGCCTCACCCCCTCGGGCAGTTGATCAAGAGGTTTCGGTCACGCGCCCGGCGTGTCGAAACCAAAACTTCTTGATCGACCCCTCGGGGAGGAGGGTTACCGTGCCGGTATTCATCCGGCGAATATCGTGTGCAGGGCATTGACGACCTCATCGGCCCGGGTGAGCGGCGCGAGATGGACGGAGTCCCGCCGGACGACATGCCAGCCGGCGCGTTCGGCAGTGTCCGCGGCGTCATCGTAAGCGGGCGTGAGCCGGACGTACGCGTGCGGCAATCCGTCGAAGACGGGGGTCGGTGACGGGCACTTCTCCGCGCAGAGCGCGAACGGCGTCGGGCGTAGGTCGGCGCTGAACCTCTCGCGGACCTCATCGTCCGGAATATCGGCGGCCAGCGCCTCGGCCGGAAACCAGGTGTTCCACGGCGGCAACTCGCCGTCCGCGACCATCTCGAGCAGCCGGGCCGCCCGTTCCCCGTCGAGGGATTCCAGCCAACTGAGTCCTGGATGCGGCAGGCGGGCATCCACGAAGATCGTGGCTGCCGCAGCCGGGCCGAGGGCCTCGACGATCGCGGGTACGAGCGGGCCGGCGGCGCTGTGGGCGACCAGAGTCGTCGGGTGCTCGACGGCGGCCACCACGGCTTCGCGCAGACGACCCTGATAGGGCGGCGGGCCGGTCAGGGCCGGGCGAAGATCGGGCACGACCACGCGGTAACCGTCAGCCCGCAGCGCGCGGGCGACGCATCCCAGCTGTACGGGCTCAGCAGCGGACTGTGAACGAGCGCGATCGTACGCATCATGTGCACCGATGGTCAGGGGCGGTGGCGGTCGGTGCGGTAGCGGCGGATGAGGGTGGCGGTGGAGGAATCGAGGGTGGTCAGGTCGGCCTCGTCGCCGGTGAGCAGCGGGGCCAACTGGTTGGCCATCACCTTGCCGAGTTCCACGCCCCACTGGTCGAAGGGGTTGATGTCCCAGATCGCGCCCTCGGTGAGGACGATGTGCTCGTAGAGGGCGACCAGTTGGCCGAGGGTCGCCGGGGTGAGGCGGGCGGCCACGATCGAGGTGGTGGGGTGGTTGCCGGGCATCACCCGGTGCGGCACCAGCTCGGGCGGGGTGCCCTCGGCGGCGACCTGCTCGGCGGTGCGGCCGAAGGCCAGCGCGGCGGTCTGGGCGAAGAAGTTCGACATGAACAGGTCGTGCATGTCGCCGATGTCGTGGTGGGGTTCGCTGAAGGCGATGAAGTCCGCTGGGATCAGCCGGGTGCCCTGGTGGATTAGCTGGTAGAAGGCGTGCTGACCGTTGGTGCCGGGCTCGCCCCAGAAGATCTCCCCGGTGTCGTACGACACCCGCTGGCCGTCGGTGCGTACGGACTTGCCGTTGCTCTCCATGGTCAGCTGTTGCAGGTACGCCGGGAACCGGTGCAGGTACTGCGAGTAGGGCAGTACGGCGTGGGTCTGCGCGCCGAGGAAGTTGGTGTACCAGACGTTGAGCAGCCCGAGCAGCACCGGGGCGTTGTGGGCCAGGGGAGCGGTGCGGAAGTGCTCGTCGACGGCGTGGTAACCGGCCAGCATCTCGTCGAAGCGTTCCGGTCCGATCGACAGCATCACCGACAGGCCCACCGCCGAGGGCAGCGAGTACCGGCCACCCACCCAGTCCCAGAAGCCGAACATGTTCTCCGGGTCGATGCCGAACTCGGCGACCCGCTGGGCGTTCGTGCTGACCGCGACGAAGTGCTTGGCCACGGCCGCCTCGTCCCCGCCGAGCCCGGCCAGCAGCCAGCGCCGGGCCTGGTGGGCGTTGGCCAGGGTCTCCTGGGTGGTGAAGGTCTTCGAGACCACCACGAACAGGGTGCTCGCCGGGTCCAGGTCGGCGGTGGCCTCGGCGATGTCGGTCGGGTCGATGTTCGACACGAAGCGGCAGGAGATGCCGGCGTCCCGGTACGCCTTCAGTGCCTCGTACGCCATCACCGGCCCCAGGTCGGAGCCGCCGATGCCGATGTTGACCACGGTGCGGATCCGCTCACCGGTGTGCCCGCGCCACCGCCCGGCGCGTACCTGCTCGGCGAACCGGGCCATCCGCTGCCGTACGCCGTGCACGTCGCCGACCACGTCCTGACCGTCCACGGTCAACGTGGCGTCGGCGGGCAGTCGCAGGGCGGTGTGCAGCACCGCCCGGTCCTCGGTGCCGTTGATGTGCTCACCGGCGAACATCGCGGCGATCCGGTCGGTGAGCCCGACCCGCTCGGCCAGCGCGGTCAGCAGCCGGAGGGTCTCGTCGGTGACCAGGTTCTTGCTGTAGTCGACGTAGAGGTCGCCCACCTCGACGGTCAACCGTTCGCCCCGAGCAGGGTCGGTGGCGAACAGGTCCCGCAGATGCGTCGCGCGGATCTCGTCGGCGTGCTTGCGCAGGGCCTGCCACTCGTCGGTGGTGGTGACGTCCGCAGCCATCGGATCGATCGTCTCCTCGCAGAGTCGGCACACGCCGGCGTCACGCCGGCCGATGGAACCCAGCCTGCCACACGAAGATCGCTGTGCCTGCCCGACGCCCGCGACCGGTCACCATCCGCAGGGGATCGGCTGCCCGGCGTGCCCGTAGGCCAGAGCATCGAGGCCGCGGTGCGACCCGGGCCGGGCACAGGGCATGGTGGAGCACATGACGACGTCGGCCCCGAGCGCCCCCACTCACCCCAGACCCGTGACCACCCGCATCCCGCAGACCCTGCTGGTGCTCGGCGCCAGCGGTGACCTGACCGGTCGACTGCTGCTGCCCGGCCTGGGTCGGCTGGTGGCCACCGGGGCCCTGCCCGGGTTGCGGCTGATCGGCAGCGGCATGGACGACTGGGACGACGAGCGGTGGCGTACCCGGGTGACGGAGTCCTTCGCCACCGTGGGCGCGCAGGGCCCCCGAGAGACCGAACTGATCCGCCAGAGCCGGTACGTGCCGGCCGACGTGACCCGGGAGGAGGATCTGCGGCGGCTGCTGGGCGGCTGCACCGGCCCCTTGGTGATCTTCTTCGCGTTGCCGCCGATGGTGGCCGCCCGCTCGGCCGCCGCCCTGGCCCGCATCGGCGTACCACCGGGCACCCGGCTGATGCTGGAGAAGCCCTTCGGGGTCGACCGGATCTCGGCCCGTTCCCTGAACAACCTGCTGGCCACCCTGGTGCCGGAGGAGCAGGTCCACCGCATCGACCACTTCCTCGGCAAGTCGACAGTGCTGAACCTGCTGGGCCTGCGCTTCGCCAACCGGATCTTCGAACCGGTGCTCAACTCCACCCATGTGGCCAGCGTGGACATCGTCTTCGACGAGACCCTGGGGCTGGAGGGTCGGGCCGGCTACTACGACGGCGCGGGTGCCCTGGTCGACATGGTGCAGAGCCACCTGCTCCAGGTGCTGGCCCTGCTCACCATGGAACCCCCGCCCAGCCTCGCGGCACCGGAGCTGCGCGACCGCATGGCCCAGGTGCTGCGGGCCACCCGGCTGTGGCACGACGACGCGGTGGTGGCCAGCCGCCGGGGCCGGTACACGGCGGGGGAGATCGCCGGGCGCCGGCTACCGGCCTACACCGACGAGCCGGGGGTTAACCCGGCCCGGGGCACGGAGACCCTCGCCGAACTGATGGTGACCGTGGACACCTGGCGCTGGGCGGGGGTGCCCTTCCGGCTGCGCTCCGGCAAGGCCATGGCCGGGGTACGCAAGGAGGCCGTCATCACCTTCAAGCAGCCGGACCGGGTGCCGGACGGCCTGACCGGGTACGAGCGACCGGACCGGCTGCGGATCGGGTTCGGGCCGGACCGGCTCGGCCTGGACCTCAACATCAACGGTCCCGGTGACCCCTTCGACCTGGACCAGGTGGACCTGACCGCAGAGTTCGGCCCCGGTGACCTGCCGGCGTACGGAGAGGTGCTGCGGGGTGCCTTCGACGGGGATCCGACCCTGTCGGTGCGCGGTGACGTGGCCGAGGAGTGCTGGCGCATCGTGGAGCCGGTGCTGACCGCCTGGAAGGCGGGTGCGGTGCCGTTGCAGGAGTATCCGGCCGGCTCCTCCGGCCCGGCCGACTCCTTGCTGGGCCCGGTCACCGGCTGGCGTCCACCGCGACCGGCGGAGGGGAACTCTCACCGATCGTGACACCTCGACCCCTCTCAGCTATCTCTCAGCTGGCGGTGTTAGCTTGCCGACCCGACGGGATCCATGGTGGACGGCGCTGATCCCGTTGCGGCACAACGGATTCGCGTAAGACTCTCGCGTCCGCGCCGCGCCCGCCGCTGTCGAGGGAGAAGCTCGTGGTGTTCAAGAAGATGCTGGGTGCCTTCGGGATCGGCGCGCCCAGCGTCGACACGGTCCTGACCAATCCGAGCACCCGCCCCGGGCTGATGCTCGGCGGGCAGGTGAACCTGACCGGCGGCAGCCACGACGTGGACATCGACCAGATCGTCGTGGGGCTGGTCACCCGGATCGAGATCGACGGCGAGGAGGGGGACTACGACGCCACGGTCGAGTTCCACCGGATCCCGGTCGCGGGTGGGCTGCGCCTGGCGCAGGGGCAGCAGTTGTCCCTGCCGTTCCAGGTCCAGATCCCGATCCAGACCCCGGTGACCGACGTGTACGGGCAACCCCTGCCCGGCATGACCATGGGGCTGCGTACGGAGGTGGTCATCCGCGGGGCGGTCGACAAGGGCGACCTGGACCCGGTGCACGTACACCCGCTGCCGGTGCAGGAGCGCATCCTGGAGGCCTTCGGTCGGCTCGGATTCCAGTTCAAGGGCGCCGACCTGGAGCGGGGGCAGATCGCCGGAGTGCACCAGACCCTGCCCTTCTACCAGGAGATCGAGTACTTCGCCGCACCCCAGTACGCCCACGGGGTCAACGAGGTCGAGCTGACCTTCCTGGCCGACGAGCAGGGCATGGACATCGTCCTGGAGTTCGACCGCCGAGGGGGTCTGTTCACCGGCGGCCACGACTCCTACGGCCGCTACCGGGTGGCGCACGCCGACGCCGAGCGACTTGACTGGGCCGCCGTGGTGGACGGCTGGCTCCGCGAGGCCCTGGAGCAGTACCGCGCCACCCAGCCCGGCTACGGCGCCCCCGGCTACGGCCAGCCGGGCTACGGGATGCCGGCCGGGTATCCGCCGCATCAGCCCGCCTACGGCCATGAGCACGAGCATCACAGCCGGGGTGGGTCCGGAATGGGCGCGGTGGCCGCCGGTGTGGTGGGCGGCGCGGCGCTCGGCTTCGCCGGAGGCATGGTCGCCGAGGAGGTCTTCGAATCCTTCGGCGACGACGACGGCGGGGACGAGGGTGGAGACGACGGCGGCGACGAGTGACCCCAGCCGTTCCTCCGACGTTTCACCGGGGCGTGGGCTGCGGTTCACTCGGTCGTGAGCTGCGGTTTTCCGGGGCTTGGATGATGCGGAGGGGCCGGGTCCGACTGTGATCGGCGCGGGTGAGTGAACGTGGCATTGGCCACAGTGCGCTTTCTTGCCAATAGTTTGCAACTACGCGAGTATGGCGCTGTGGCGATCCAAGATCCCACCCGTCGGGCTGCCCGCAGGCTGATCCTCTCGGGTCGGACGCCGCACCTGTCGTCGTCACCCGCGAGGAGCGGTAACAGTCATGTCCCGAACGAACGTTGTCCGGCTGGCCGCCAGCGCCGCGTTGCTACTCGCCCTGGTGGCCTGCTCCTCGCCCACCCCCACGTCGGACAAGCAGTCCGACGCCCTCCTGATCGTGGCGACCGCCGGGGAACCGGACACCCTGAACCCGGTGCTCAACTACGGGGCCGACGGCGGTTCGCTGATCTTCGACGGTCTGGTCGCCCGGGACGAGGGTAATCGTCTCGTCCCGGCCCTGGCCCGGGACCTGCCGGAGGTCTCCGCGGACGGCAAGACCGTCACCGTACGGCTGCGCGAGGGGGTGCTCTTCCACGACGGCACCCCGCTGACCGCGAAGGATGTCGTCTTCACCTACCAGGCGGTGCTCGACGAGAAGGTCGACTCCGTCCTGCGCAGCGACCTGGACATGCTCGCCTCGGTCGCCGCCCCGGACGACACTACGGTGATCTTCACCCTCCGGTACGCCTACGCGCCCTTCCTGCAACGGCTGACCCTGGGCATCGTGCCGGCCGCCGCCTTCGAGGGGCAGGACCTCAACAGGGCCGCCTTCAACCGGCAGCCGATCGGCACCGGTCCGTACCGGGTCACCTCCTGGACCCCGGGCGACCGGCTGGTGCTGGCCGCCAACGACCGCTACTGGGGCGGCCGACCGGCCAACAACGGGGTGGTGGTCGCCTTCGTGCCGGACGACAACGTCCGCGCCCAGCGCGCCCGCGCGGGCGAGTTCGACGCCGCCGAACTGCCCCCCAAGCTGGCCGTCGGCTTCGACAACCTGCCCGGCTACCGGGTGCACAAGGTCCCCACCGCGGACTACCGGGGGGTGATGCTGCCGATGGGCAACCCGGTCACCGCCGATGTGGCCGTGCGCCGCGCCCTGAGCGTCGCCGTCGACCGCACCGCGATGGTCGACGGGGTCCTCGGCGGGGCCGGTGAGCCGGCGTACGGGCCGGTGCCGCCCTCCTCGGAGTTCGTCGAGCCCGCCGCCGCCGGGGCGCCGACCGCCGACCCGGCCGCCGCTACCGCCCTGCTGGAGGCCGCCGGCTGGCGACCCGGCCCGGACGGCATCCGGGTCAAGGACGGCACCCGGGCCGCCTTCAGCCTGATGTACCCGGCCGCCGACAGCCTGCGCAAGGAACTGGCCCTGGCGGTCACCGCCGACGCCAAGAAGATCGGCATCGCGATCACCCCGGAGGGCCTCACCTGGGACGCCATCACCCCCCGGATGGGCTCCGACGCCCTGATCATGGGGTACGGCACCCCGTACGACCCGGACTTCGTCTCCTACAAGCTGTTCCACTCCGACTTCGCCGGGCAGGGCTTCTTCAACCCCGGCTCGTACGCCTCCGAGGTGACCGACCGGGCGTTGCGTGAGGGGCGGGCGGAGGCCGACCTGGCCCGGCGCAAGGCCGCCTACGCCACCTTCCAGCGGCAACTGGCCACCGACATGCCCTGGGTGTTCCTCACCTACCTGGAGCACACCTATGTGGTGCGGGACTCCGTGCAGGGGGTGGTGGCCCGGGTCGAGCCGCACGAGCACGACGTGGCCAACAGCATCTGGTGGAACATCAACACCTGGACCCGACGTTCGTGACCGCCCCCAGCCCGGTCCGGCGGCGCCGTCGCACCGGCGCCGCCCGCATGATCCGCAACCGGCTGCTGGTGGCCGTGCCGGTCCTCTTCGTCACCAGCGCCGGCATGTTCGCCCTCGGCGCCGCCTCGCCGATCGACCCCGCCCAGCAGTACGCCGGGGCGGCGGCCTTCACCACCAGCGAGGAGAACCTGGCCCAGATCCGGGCCAACTGGGGCCTGGACGACCCCCTGCCGGTGCAGTACCTGCGCTGGCTGGGCAACCTGCTGCGCGGCGACCTGGGCTGGTCGACCAGCCGACACGAGCCGGTGGTGGACGTGCTGGCCGCCCGGGCCGGCTGGACCCTGCTGCTGGTCGGCGCCGCCCTGGCCGTGGTGCTGGTGGCCAGCCTGCTGCTGGGCACCCTGGCCGCGTACCGCCGGGGTGGTTGGTTCGACCGGGCCCTGCGGACGACCGCGTACACCATCCAGTCGGTGCCGTCGTTCTGGCTGGGCCTGGCCGCGATCGCGGTGTTCGCCCTGAGCCTGGGCTGGCTACCCGCCGGCGGCCTGAC
Source organism: Micromonospora sp. NPDC047134 (assembly GCF_040643455.1). Lineage (NCBI taxonomy): Bacteria > Bacillati > Actinomycetota > Actinomycetes > Micromonosporales > Micromonosporaceae > Micromonospora > Micromonospora sp. NPDC047134. Next base: position 92,411 of record NZ_JBEYUI010000020.1, on the reverse strand, counting down.
CGACATCACCGCCACCGAGACCCGGGTAGCCGACGTCGCCTGGCACCTGATCCTGCCGGTCGGGGTGCTGGCGGTGTCCCAACTGCCGTGGTTCGTGCTGTTCATCCGCGACTCGGTCGCCGACAGCCTGCGGGAGGACCATGTGCTGGCCGCCCGCGCCCGTGGCCTGCCCGGGCGTACGGTCCTGTTCGGTCACGCCCTGCGTACCGGCCTGCTGCCCTTCCTCACCCTGATCGGCACCCACCTGCCCGAACTGGTCGGCGGGGCGGTGCTGGTGGAGACCGTGTTCTCCCTGCCCGGCCTGGGCGCGGTGACCGTGCAGGCCGCCCTGGGCAGTGACTTCCCGCTGCTGGCGGCGACCACCCTGGCGACCACCGTCGTGGTGCTGGCCGCGAACCTGGCCACCGACCTCGCCTACTCCGCCGCCGACCCCCGGGTACGCCTCGAATGACCGCCGCCACCCTGACCCGTACCCGCCGACTGCCCCGACTGCGTCCGGGCCGCCTCGGCGCGACCGTCGCCGGCACGGTACTCGCCGTCGCCGTGCTGGCCTGCGTGTTCGCCCCGCTGCTCTGGCCGCTGGACCAGAGCGCGATCGACCTGTCCCAGACCCGGTCGGCACCCTCGCTGGCGCATCCCGCCGGCACCGACGACCTCGGCCGGGACGTGCTGCTGCGCAGCGTCTACGGGCTGCGGGTGTCCCTGCTGGTGGGGGTCATCGCCGCCCTGGTCGCCGCGGTGATCGGTGGTGCCGTCGGCGCCCTGGCCGGCACCGTCGGCGGCTGGGTCGACCGGCTCCTGATGCGGCTGGTGGACACCATCGCGGCCATGCCCCACCTGCTGCTGGGCATCTTCATCGTGGCGATGCTGCGCCCCAGCCTCGGTGCGGTGGTGCTCTCCATCGGGCTGACCCACTGGCTGTCCACCGCCCGGATCGTCCGGTCCGAGCTGCTGAGCCTGCGGAACCGGCCCTTCATCGACGCGGCCGTCAGCGGCGGGGCCGGCCGGATGCGGGTGCTCACCCGGCACCTGCTGCCGCATGTGCTGCCCCGGCTGGCCCTGGCGGTCACCCTGATGATCCCGCACGCGGTGTGGCACGAGACCGCCCTGTCCTTCCTCGGCCTGGGCCTGCCCCCGCACCTGGCCTCCCTAGGCAACATGATCAACGATGGTCGGGGCTCCCTGCTGGCCGGTGCCTGGTGGGCCAGCCTCACCCCCGGCCTGGTGCTGATCGTGGTCACCCTCGCGCTGGCCACCCTCACCGCCCACTGGCGGGACCGTCTGGATCCCCGGGTACGCGCGGAGCTGCAACTGTGACCATTACCGAACCCCTGCTGGCCGTCGCCGGGCTGACCGTCCGGTTCCGGCTGCCCGACGCCGAGGTGCACGCCGTCACCGACCTGCACCTGGCCATCCGCCCCGGGGAACTTCTCGCCGTGGTCGGGGAGTCGGGCTGCGGCAAGTCCGTCCTCGCCCACGCCCTGCTCGGCCTGCTGCCCGGCAACGCCACCGTCACCGGCAGCGCCCTGCTGCGCAGCGGTGCGGCACCCGCGATCGACCTGCTGACCTGCCCGCCCCGGCAACTGGCCCGGCAGGTACGCGGGCGGGTCGTCGGGCTGGTGCCGCAGAGCCCGGCGACCTCCCTGACCCCGGTGCGTACCGGTCGTCGGCTGCTGGTGGAGACCCTGCGGGCGCACGGCCACACCCGGGCGCAGGCTCCCGCCGCCGCCGACCGCCTGGCCGCCGAGGTCGGCCTGGACCCGGCCGACCTGGACCGCTACCCGCACGAGTTGTCCGGCGGCATGGCCCAACGACTGGCCACCGCCCTGGCGCTGGCCCCCGACCCGCCGCTGCTGCTGGCCGACGAGCCCACCACCGGCCTGGACCGCCCCCTGGTCGACCACACCCTCGATCTGCTGCGCCGCCGCTGCGACGCCGGAGCCGCCGTCCTGCTGATCACCCACGACCTGACCGCCGCCCAGCGGGTGGCCGACACCGTGGCGGTCATGTACGCCAGCCGCATCGTCGAGCACGCCCCCACCGAGGCGCTGTTCGACACCCCCGGGCACCCCTACAGCGCGGCGCTGCTGGACGCCCTGCCGCAGCGGGCCTTCCGGCCGGTGCCGGGCCATCCGCCGATGCTCACCGACCTGCCGGTCGGCTGCGCCTTCGCCGCCCGCTGTGACCGGGCCACCCCGGCCTGCCGGGTGCAGCCGGCCTTCACTGGCACCGGTGTCGGCCGGGTCGCCTGCCACCATCCGCTGGAGCACGCCGAACTGCGCGCCGAGGTGCCGGCATGACCGGCCGGGCCCTGGCCGCCTGCCAGGTCAGCGCCAGCTACGACCGGCAGCGGGTGCTCGATCGCGTCGATCTGCACATCGCCGCCGGGGAGACCGTGGGGCTGCGCGGCCCCTCCGGCAGCGGCAAGTCCACCCTGGCCCGGCTGCTGGCCCTGCTGCACCGGCCGGACTCCGGTCACATCAGCCTCGACGGCACCCCGGTGACCGGCACCCGCCACCAGGTGCCGGTGGCGGTGCGTACCCGGGTGGCGATCCTGTTCCAGAGTCCCCGCGCGGCCACCGACCCCCGGCTGACCCTGGCCGACATCATCGCCGAGCCGCTGCGCGCCACCGGCACCCCGCCGGAGCAGGTCCGGGAGCGTACGGCCGAACTGGCCGACACGGTGGGGCTGACCGCCGACCTGTTGACCCGCCGCCCGCACGCGGTCAGCGACGGCCAACTGCAACGGGCCTGCCTGGCCCGGTCCCTGGTGCACCGGCCCGGGTACCTGCTGTGCGACGAGGCCACCGCGATGCTGGACGCCTCCACCCAGGCCCATGTCGCGGCCGTGATCGGGAACTACCGGCGTCGGCACTCCGCCGGGGTGCTGGTGATCAGTCACGACTCCGCGCTGCTGGGCCGGTGGGCCGACCGGGTCGTCGACCTGTCCTGACCGTGGTCGCACACGTCGGCGGCCCCGGGGACAACTCCCCGGGGCCGCCGTGGCGTGGTGCTGATCAGCTGGTCGGGAAGTTGTCCGGGGTGCGGATGCGCTCCCGCATGAAGACCCCGGAGGGGGTCAGCACCGAGGTGCCGGTGTAGTTGCTGCCGTTGCAGGTGCCGGGCCGCAGCGCGGCACTGCCCTCGGCCTTGTCGGAGAAGGTCCAGTTCGCGTAGCCGATCTTCAGCCGGTCCAGCAGGTCCAGCCACTGGGTGCTGCTGGCCAGGTCGACGCCCCCGTCACCGGTGTAGTCCACCGTGCCGAACTCGGTGACGAACAGCGGCAGCCGGGCCGCCGCCCGCTCCACCTCGGCCCGGTAGTTGTCCCGGTGCGAGGCGGCGTAGAAGTGGAAGGCGTACATGATGTTGCTGGCGTTGACCGGGTTGTTGACGATCTCGGTGTGGTTGGACCCCTCGGAGACCCCCAGCGAGGACCAGCCCCGGGTACCCACGATGATCACCGCGTCCGGGTCGTTGGCCCGGATCACCGGAATGACCTGGTCGGCGTAGTTCTTGATGGTCGCCCAGCTCACCCCGTTGGGCTCGTTGGCGATCTCGTAGATCACGTTGTTCTTCGACGCGTGCCGGGCGGAGACCGAGGCGAAGAAGGTCTTGGCCCGCTCCAGGTTGAACATCGGGTCACCCGGAGTGAGCAGGTGGAAGTCGATCATCGCGTACATGCCCCGCCGGGTGGCCTCCTCGACCAGGTTGTTCACCCGGTTGGTGAACCCGGCCGGGTCGGTCTCGTAACCCTGCTCCTGCACGTACATCGCGATCCGGAACAGGTCCGCCCGCCAGTCGGTGGCCAGGGCGTCCAGGGAGGCGTTGTTGTAGCAGTTGCCGAACCACTGGATGCCGTGGGTGCTCATGCCCCGCAGTTGGATCGGCCGCCCGTACTGGTTGCACAGGTTGACCCCGCAGACCCGCAGCTGGCCGTTGATCTGCACCGGGGTCTGCCCGGTCGGCGGGGGAGTGGTCGGCGGGGGAGTGGTCGGTGGCGGGGTGGTGGGCGGGGGAGTGGTGGTGGAACCGGTGCAGGGCACCCCGTTGAGGGTGAAGGAGGTCGGCGACGGGTTGCCGCCGGTGAAGCTGCCGTTGAAGCCGATGCCGGTGCTGGCCCCGGTGGCCAGGCTGCCGTTCCAACTGGCGTTGCGCGCGGTGACGGCGTTGCCGCTCTGGCTCCAGGTCGCCGACCAGCCCTGGGTGACCCGCTGCCCGCTGTCTGGGAAGCTGAACCCCAGGGTCCAGTCCCCGATCGCGTCGCCCAGGTTGGTGACGGTGATGTTGGCGGTGAAGCCGTTGGACCAACTGTTCGTCGAGTAGGTCACCGCACAGCCGGTGGCGGCCATCGCGTTCGTGGCGGGCAACGCCACGAGGGTGCCGAGGGCCAGCGCACCGACGGTGCCGGCTGCGACCAGGAGCCGCCGTGGACGAGACGGAGGACGCTTCATGTGGACCGTCGCAATCTGGTCGTGGTGGTGGGTACGGCAAGATTGGTCCGCCGACTCAGCCGGCGGCCCGGGAGCGCTCCCACGAGCCTACGTGGGGTCGAAACAATCACGCAATATTTGGATGCATCGAAGTCTCGGCAACGGTTGACGCCCCGGAGGAGCGCTCCGGGGCGTCATGGGTGGGCGTACCTGATCAGGTTTGGTCGGCGGCGCACCTAGGGTTGGTCGGCGGCGCGGCGCCGATCCGCCTCGGCGTCGGCGGCCCCCACCGGGGTGGGGTCGAGGTCGCGCCGCGCGCCGCTGAGGTCGACCTCGGCACCCGCGCGAGCGGCATCGGCCGCCGCGTCGTCCGCGCCGATCACCTCGCCGCCCTCGGGGTCCCCGCCGTCGGCGACCAACCTGCCCGCCGCGTTGACCGCGATCGGGGTGTACCTGGGATCGGTGGTCATCTCATCCTCCCTTGTGCCGATGACCCCTCAGGTACCCGTCGGCGACCGCGGCCACACGGCCAGGCGAAGGTGGAGGTTACGCATCTTTGCCCTATGGCAAACACCACATCAGTGGCGGGAGAAGTGTCCTATTCGCCCGCACATTCGGACTACCCGGTAGCGCCCCGCACCGGCACCGACACCGGCAGTGGCCTCGGTGGGCCCGCGTTATCGAATCGTCGCGGCGTCGCCGTGCGCAGGTTTGCACCGGTCACTACCCTGGGCCTGATCATGTGCCAGAGAACCTCTCGACTTTGACAAGGGCCACACATGAGTGACAGTTATCCGCCGTACGGGGGGCAGCCGGATCCGAACGCGGGGGGCTGGGGCAATCCGCCCGGACCCCCGGCCGGACCGTTCCCTCCCGGCTCCCCGGTCGGTCAGCCACTCCCGCCCGGATCTCCGGTCGGTCAGTCCGGCTACCCGTCGCCGTACGGTGCCCCGCCCCCACCACCCCCGCCCCCGCCGTACGGGGTCCCACCGCAGCAGCAGAAGTCGAAGAACGGGCTCTGGTTGGGGCTCGGCATCGGCGCCGTCGTGATGGCCGTCCTCGTCGCCTGCGGCGGCACCATCGGCTACTTCATGCTCTCCGGCGACGACGAGGACAACCCCACCCCGGTGGCCAGCGGCTCCAGCAGCCCCTCCGCCGCCCCGGAGAACTCCGTGTCCCCCGACGCGGCACCGCCGCCGCCGGAGCCGGACAACCAGCCGGACAACAACAACGCGGTCACCGCCCGCAGCTCCAGCGACATGTCCGCGGTGTGTGACGGCAGCCCCATCCTCAACGCCGCGCCGTACACCAGCGCGAAGGGCGCCAAGGTCTACACCTTCGCCAACTCTCCGGAACGCCCGCAGTCCTGGCTGAGCAAGTCGGTGGGCTACAACAAGCCGTACTACGCCAAGATTGCCGACTGGGCGAAGGTCTCCGTGATCGGCTGCCTCACCTTCGAAGAGGGCAGCGAGGGCGAGCCGCGCAAGTGCGACTACAAGGACAGCGACGACAAGAAGATCACTGTCGACTACATCTCCGCGCGCTACACCCTGACCTTCTACGCCGCCAAGACCGGCGAGAAGATCGGTGACGGTGGCCGGGTCAACGCTCCGGCGGTCCGCTGCCCGAGCTTCATCTCCTACAACCGGTCGACCATGAAGGCGTACGCCTCGCCGGACGACGGCGCCCTCGAGCTGGCCCTGGACAAGTTCACCTCCTGACGAGTACGCGATGACGGCGGGGACCCGACCGGGTCCCCGCCGCGTCGTTGCACGGCTCGATCTGCCTGCTGTGAGGTGACCGGGACCGTGTCCATGAGTCGTCGCGTCGTCGGCATGGGGCAGACTGCGTCTCGTGAGTCCCATGAGTCGTCGCCGTAAGTCGAAGAGTCGATCCGTCCGTAGCGGTGCCCCGCTCGTCGTTATGGACCCGCCGGACGAGTGTGACTGCCCGCACTGTGCCGGGGGGCAGCCCACGCCGGAGCAACTCGACAGCCTGATGCCGCTGATCGACTTGGCCGCGATGCAGGATCCGACGGAGGTCGAGGTGGCCGCCTCGATGTTCCTGGCGGTCGGTGCCCTCGTCGGGGAGGACTTCGAACAGGCGTTACCGGAGCTGTTCGTGCCGACACTGGAGGCGGTAGCCACGCCACCGGCACGCGCCATGCTCGCCGGCATCGCCGCGGTCTGCGACGGCGACACGAGCCGCTTCGCGGCACAGGCGGCTGGCCGGCTCGCCGAGGCCGGGGTCGACGCGCCGGCCTGGCTCGCAGAGTTGGACGCCCCGATCGTGGCACAGGAGTGCCGCCAGTTCCTCAACCCGATGGGGGAGACCTTCCTGCTGGCCGGCATGTTCCAGCGGGCCGGCCGGTCGCTGGCCGCGTTCGTGGTGCTCGATCCCCTCGATTGTGGTGCTGCGCAGGAGATACTCCTGATCGACCCCGACCAGTGGGATGGTGCGCGCCATTCGCTCCAATCCGACCTGCGGGCCGATGGCGTCTCCCTCCGGGACGAGGAGATTCAGCCGGCCGACTTCCGTCGCGCCGTACAGGAGGCACTGGAGATCCGTGCCGACCACGACCAGGACCGCGACGTGGACGACCTCCTCGACGACGAGGAAGGCCCCGGCTACCCGGCGTTCGCCCTGCTCCTGCGCAGTTGGCTGCGGACGCTGCCTGAGCCGGCCAGCCTGCCCCGTCACCGGCACGACGGCGAACTGGACATCGCCTCGATCGCCGCGCTGCTGGACCGCATACCGGGGCGTGGACGAAGAGGTGCCGTACCGAGACCCCGCACCGCCGCCCTGCCGTCCAAGCGGAAGAAGTCCGCCGGGCCGGCCCCCATCTACCGGATCAAAGTCGGGCTGAGAGGAGCCCGTCCGCCGATCTGGCGTCGCCTTGAGGTGCCCGGGGACATCACGCTGGCCCGGCTGCACACGCTGATTCAGGTCGCCTTCGACTGGGATGACAGTCACCTGCACGTCTTCGAGACCCCGTACGGCAGCTTCGGTCGTCCGGACGCAGAACTCGGTCATCGGGCCGAGTCACGGGTCAACTTGGAGCAGGTCGCTACCGCCGTGAACGACAAGCTCCACTACACCTACGATTTCGGTGACAGTTGGGAGCACGACATCCTGGTGGAACAGATCCTCGATCGTGATCCGGCCGTGACGTACCCGCGCTGTGTCGGTGGCCGGCGGGCTGCCCCACCGGAGGACTGCGGAGGCGTGTGGGGTTACGCGGAGTTGGTGGACATCCTCGCCGACCCCACGCACCCCGAACACCAGGACCGCCGCGACTGGCTGGGCCTTGCCGAGTCCACCCCCTTCGACCCGGCCCACTTCGACGCGAAGGCGATCACCGCCGCGCTGCAACGGTTGCGCTGACGCCACCAGCCGCCGGGTTGCCGGAGGCTGGCAGGGTATGCGCCATGGGGAGCCTCGTTGCGCAGTTGCCCGCCCTGCTCGGTGTGCTGGTCGGCACCATCGGCACGATCGTGGCCACCTCGCTCGCCGACCGCGCCCGGTGGCGCCGACACCAGGGCGTGCGATGGGACGAGCGGCGGTTCGACGCGTACGCCGAATTCGCCCGCGTGCTCAAGGAGGTGCTCACCATCGCCAGCCGGCTGATCGGCGGCTACCTCGACCGGGAGCAGGAACTCGCCCTGCTGACCGAGGCGAACTTCCGGCACACCATCGCCTGGGAGAACGTCCTGCTGCTCGGCGACGCCCCGACAGTGAAGGCCGCCCGGGCCTGGCGCGACGCGGTCTGGGAGGTCGAACGCCTGGCCCGCGACGGCTCCGCCGCGGACGGGCTGCCCGACCTGCTGCACCGGGTCAACGAGGCACGGGACCAGTTCTACGACGCGGCCCGCGGTGGCCTCGGCGTCAGCGGCGGCTCGGTCGCCCAGGCCGCGCTGCTGGTCGACCGGCTGTACCCACGTCACACCCGCCCACCGGCACCACGCTGACCTGCACCGGCGCTCAGGCGTGCTGAGCGGGTTGGTCCAGGATGGCGCTGAACCGCTCCTCGGCCAGGTCTAGCTGGTCGAGGATGTGCCGGCGCACCGGCTCGGACAGGGGAGTGTCCGCGCGGGTGACCAGATCGCGGAAGACCGGCACCAGGGGACGGTACTTGCGCGCCAACGCCTCCACCTTCGGCCCGACCGAGTGGATGACCCCGACCCCGTTGTCGGTGAAGTCGGAGACCTTGATGACCCGGGCCCACGGCTCACCGTCGAGACTGTGCACCAGGTGCTCGCGGTACTGCTCGTTGCGGTCCCGATCCGGATCCCACGGCGGATTGCTGACCGCTGCGACCAGCCGCGCCACCCGGGCACCGAACCGGTCCGCGAGCACCGCGAGCGCCGCCGGAGTCGGATCACCCCCGGCGTACGCCGGGCCGGCCAGCTCCGCCGGATGATCCTCCACCGCGTCGTGCAGCAGCCCGGCGACGATCACCTCCACGTCACGTACCTGGTAGTGGTGCATCAACCGGATCGCGACCCGCAGCAGATGGTTGACGTACGGCTCCCGGGACCGCCGGTCGTCGCGGTGCAGCCGGCCGGCCAACTCCAACGCCTCGTCCAGCCGACCCCGGGCGTCACTGTCGAACGCCGCACACTCCAGTCGGAACCTCTCCCGCAGGCCCGGCTCCCCGTGCATCTCCGTGATGGCGTGCATCGGCATGCTGGCCAGATACGGCGGCAGATCCATCCGTCTCTTATATCCGATCACCAGCCCACCGGTCACCACCCGCCGACCCGACCGGCCGGGACCGGAGCACGTGCTCGGCTCTCCTGGCACCTCTCTCAGAGCGCATAGGATCTGCCCGGCAGCTGACCCACCCAACCGCGTCCCTGATCGTGGCAGTGCGGCTGCCCGACACGCCGATACGTGAACAGCCACACTGCCACGATCAGGAAGATGTTCGGCGCTCGCCATAGCAGGTGTTGACGGATTGTGGGGGTTGTCCACAGCGGCGTAGTTGTCCACAGGGGCGGGGTCTGTGGCTGCGGATCGCGGGGGCAGACTGGCACCGTCAGCGGCGTGGACAAGGTGTTGGCGGAGCTGGTAAGGCGCGGGAACGGGCTGGTGACCCGGTCCCTTGTCGAGCAGGTCGTGCCGGAGTGGATCCTGCAGCGGGCGTGCACCAACGGCGAACTGGTACGAGTGCTGCCCGAGGTGTTCGCGGCGGCACACCTGTTAAATGACCAGGGCCTTCCGCCGCTCAGCCGGATCGACCCGGCCCTCGGCCGCCGTGCGGTGACTGCCTGGGTACGCGGGCGCGGCGCCCTCAGCCACCTCACCGCCCTCGACGTGTGGGGACTGCGCCAACAACTGTCCGGAGACCTGCTGTACGCGAGCGCACCGGCTGGCAGCGGCCTAAGAAACTGGCCCGGAGTGCGGGTCCAACGGCGTCGGCATTTCACCCTCGACCCACCATGCACGGTGGTACGACAGGGGATGCCGGTGACCACCATCGAGCGAGCCATCGTCGACTCCTGGCCGATGCTTCCGCTGGACGACCAACGGACGCCGATGATCAGGGCGGTCAACAGTCACCTGACCACCCCCGGGCGCCTGCAGGCTGTGCTCGACGACACGGCACGGTTGGCTGGCCGGGAAGCGCTCCGTACGCTGCTGACCCGCCTTGCCGACGGCTGCCGCAGTCCGCTGGAGATCTGGGGACACGAGCGGGTCTTCACCGGTCCCGGAATGCCGACCTTCCAGCGGCAGGTGCAAATCCGGCTCGGCCTGCGCAACGTCTACCTGGACCTGTACGCCGAGCCGGAACGGGTCAACATCGAACTCGACGGGGCCACCACCCACGGCGACACCCGGCAGCGCGAGATCGACCTGCGTCGCGACGCGCAACTGGCCGCCCTCGGCATCCTGGTCGTCCGCTTCGCCCACCGTCGACTCGTGCGCGAGCCGGAGACGGTACGCCGGGAAACCCTCGCCATCCTCGCCAGTCGTCGATACAGGTAGGCGCCCGACCAGCGGTATGCGGAGGTCATGGGCTCCGCGAGGCTGCAGTTCAACGACCGGAACCCGCACATGCAGGGTGTCACCAACGCGCTTCGGCTTGCCTTGGGCCGTGCGCCAGGCACGGATCGTGCGGGTGAGCAGCTCCGATTGAATGGCGGCCAACCGCCTGCGCACATCTTTGACGCCTACGCCATGGCAAACCTCCGGCTCTGCTCGGCCACGGCCGGCGAAGAGAAGAAGTCCCTGAGCAACAGGACGATGAGCCGCAACTGCCTGCCGCACCTGACAGCAACAGTGAAGATCCTCAAGCCGACGCTCTGCATCGTGCAGGGCGTCGAGGTCTACCAGACGCTCGCCGACCTCCTGACCGCCCGGCAGCAGCTCGCCCCACAGCTGGAACGAGCACGGCTGGCGTGTGTCGACACGCTCATTGCGGCATTCACCAACCCCTCCGCCCGAGGCGTTCAGCGCTGGGCCGGCCTCACCAACTCATACCTGCATGGCACGGTCGCACCAGCACTCCGGGCGGCACACCGGGTGATGGTGGGGTTACCCGCCACGCCACGATGCGTACCCATACGGCGGGAAGAGGCTGGTGGTCGCGAGCGGTTAGCTGCTCGCGGAGCCACTGACCACACCTCGACGCGCCGGAGTGCGCACATACGACCTGCGCTGCGCCGCAAGTAGGGGAGCGGGCCGCAGGCCGGACACTTGGACGTAGATTTCGCGCTTGGCGGTGGCGTTGCCGCGCCGGTCGATGACGTAGCCGGTCAGCCAGATCCAGCCGTCGTACGCCTGACGGTCGCTGACCGAGACGACCCGCAGGGTCAGCGCCCGGTCCCCGGCGAACTGCACCGAGGCGCGCCCGTCGATCCGGAGCAGGTCGCCGGGACGCATCGCTACCGGTGGCCGTCGTTCGGTGGTCGGCATTCCCGGGCGTGCATGGTCTGCCAGTCGCGCAGCGCCCGCTTGAGCCGCTCGTTCTCCTGGGCCAGGGTGCGGAGGTGCCGGTGCAGGTCGGCCAGGTCATCGGCGACCCGGGCCTGGAACTCGCGTACCTGATCGGGGTCGACGCCACGGCGACGCGGGTCGAAGGTGCGGGTGCGTACCTCGTGCGGGGTCATCCGGGCCGGCAGCCCGGTCCCGTAGAGCTGGCCGGATCGATACACCTGGGCCACGTCGGTCCTCTCCTGCGGCGAGCAAGGTGGGTCTGGAAGGGCGGGCCGTGCGTGGCCGGCGTCCGCACGGCCCGCCCGCTCGGCCGCCGCAGCCCAGTTCGGCGGTACGACGACAGAGCAGCCTGTATGGGTCGGGACGGGCACGCGCACCCGCCCCGACCAGGGGGATGAGCCGTACTCGTTGCCACGCGAGGAGCGGCTCGAAACCAACATAACTAGGGAACACAGGGAAGTCAAAGCGCATTGTGTAGCCATTTGAGTTGTGATCGAATTCGGGTTGCCACGCGAGGAGTGACATGCCCGAATCAGCCGAGTATCTCCGCATCGCGGATGACGTGATCGCCGACGTCAGGTCGGGGCGGCTCAAGCCCGGCGACCGACTGCCGTCGATCGCGCAGACCCGCTCCGACTACAACGTCAGCTACGGCACGGTACAGCTGGCCTATGTCCGTCTCGAAGCGCTCCGGGTCATCCGGCGGCAGCAGGGCAAGGGCGTCTTCGTGACCGATCCGAATACCTGGATGCGGGAGCCGGGTGACTGACCGCTGGCGAGTCCGCGGCGGCGGTGCTGCGGGGGCCGGTCAGGTTCGCTATCTGTGAGGGTCGCGGATGTGGGCGGCCAGGTCGAGGGCGGCTCGGATCGGGTCGGCGTTCCAGTGGCTGGCGAAGGCGTCGTACAGGCGCCATCCGGCCCGGGCCAGGGTCCGTTGCCGCTCGACGTGTGCGGCCACGGAATCCGGATGGACCCCGCAGATCACCCCGACCGCCTCGGTGTCCGCCCCGACACACAGGTCGATCTGCCAGCGGCCGACGGGGTAGTCGACCCGTACCGGCAGTCCCAGCTTTTCGAGTTCGAGGGCCAGGGCTCGGGGCCATAGGTCGGAGGCGGAGGTGGCCGGGCCGGTCGGGGGTGTCGGGGGTTGTTCGGCGTAGCGCAGGTACTCGCCGATGATGCCCTCGGGGGAGCGCAGCGAGGTGACCACGGTCAGATGCTTTCTGGCCCGGGTGATCAGGACGTTGAACAGGCTGGGGTCGGCCAGGAAGCGGTGCCGGGCCGGGGGATCCTCGTCGACCAGCCCGAGTGAGGCGATCACCACGTCCGCCTCGCTGCCCTGGAAGGCGTGCACCGTCCCGGTACGCAGACCGAGCCGTTGGATCTCGTCGAGGTCGTACGCCGACAGCAGGGCCGCCTCCACCGCGTCGGCCTGGGCCCGGAACGGGCTGATCACCGCGATCCCGCCAGCCGGGGGATCGGTGGCCAGGGCCCGGACCAGGTCGAGTACGGCCTGCACCTCGGCCTGGTTGACGCCGTCGACCACGGTCGCGGCGTCGACCGTCAGCACGTCGATGGCGTCGGCCTGTTCGTTGCGCGGGTGCCGGGTGACCAGTTCCAGTCTGCCGTCGTAGAACCGTTCCCCGGAGAACCCGATCAGGTGCGGCGCGGACCGGTAGTGCTCGGCCAGCCAGGTGACCCGGGCGGCACCGGCCGCCAGGTCGTAGACGCTGGACCGTCGCACGTCGAGCCGGTCGGCCAGCCGGTCCAGTCCGTGCCGGTGCAGGGTGGCGGTCACCTCGACATCGGCGACGAAGGAGACGAACCGCAGTTGCCGGGGGTCACCGGCGACCAGGGCGTTGCGGGCGCGGGCCAGCACCGGGGCGGCCCGTACCTGGTCGATGTGGGCGGCCTCGTCCAGCACCACCAGGTCGAACATGCCGGCCACCGGTGGCAGCAGATCCTCGACGTCGGTCACCGTGCCCACCCACAGGGGCAGGGCCCGCACCAGCGCCTCGGCGTCCAGCCCGGCGAGCAGTTCCCGGCGCCGGTTGCGTCCGGCCCGCAGGGCGGTACCCAGACCGTTGGCGGCCCGCCGGGCCTGCGGGGTCCACCGCTGGGCGCTGGTGGTGTGGTGCCGCAGGGCGGTGCCGACCGCCTCGGCCAGTACGGTGTCCGCCTCCGCCAGGGACTGCCAGGCGGCGGAGAGTTCGGTGCCGCCCTGGGCGGGGAGTCGGGCCGCCGCCTGGAGGGCCTCGGCGGCCTCCACCGCCGCCTCCAGCCGATCCCGGGGCAGGTCGGGACCGGCCCCGGTCAGCCGTCGCAGCCGTCGTTCGGCGTACGACCGTCGCAGTCGTGGCCACCAGCCCGCGTCCTGGCGGCCGGTGGCCCGCAGGGCCTGCCGGATGGCGGTGAGGTCGGCGTCCGGGTCGAAGACCGGTGGCGCGTCCTGGGTCAGCGCGGGCAGCAGGGGCTGCCAGCCCGGGAGGGTGGCGGCGCGGCGCTCCTGCTCCAGGGCGGCGGTGATCCCGGCCTGGACGGTGGCGACCCGGTGCCGGGCCGCCGCCACTGCGGCGGCGTCGGTGCGCAGTTGGTCGTCGCGCACCCCACCGGCGGCGCCGTCGGCCAGGTCGGCGGCGACCGCCTCGCGTCGCTCCGCGTCTCCGAAGAGCACCGGGGGTGGGCCGGGATGCCGGCGCAGCAGGGTGCCCAGGGCCTGCGCAGCCGCCACGGACTGGGTGGCCACCAGCACGGACTTACCCCGGTCGACCGCGTCCAGGGCGGCGGCGACCAGGGCGTGACTCTTGCCGTTGCCGGGGGCGCCGGAGACCACCACGACCGCTTCGGTACGGGTGCGTCGGACCACCTCCGACTGGGTGCCGTTCAGCGGCAGCGGGGACAGCACCTCCTCGTCGTCGTGGCCGGTCTTGTCGTCGTGCTCGTCGGAGGGGCCGAGGTAGAGCCGGCTCAGGGCGGTGTCCGCCAACCCGGGACGGCCCGCCCAGTTCAGCAGGGTGTCGCGAAGCCGGCCGGCGAACACGTCCCGGGTAACGAAGATCGCCGCCGCGGCGACCCCGGTGAGGTGGGTGTCGTCGAAGCGGCGCGGCGGCCGGGGTACGACCTTCTCCACCTTCAGACCGGCCGCCTCGGCCGCTGCGGTGATCCAGGCCGCCGTGCCGGGGGCGGTCAGCCAACCCGGCCCGGCCAGCCCGGGTGCGGCCTCCAACCGGGCGGCGAGATCCCGATCCTCGATCAGCGAGGTCATCTCCAGGTCACCGGCGGGGACCACCCGGTAGCCGCCTCGGCCCCGCTCCAGCCGTACCGGTTGGGCCAGCAGCGGCAGCCGGATCCGCCGCCGTACCCCCTCGATGTCCGCCCCGCCGACCAGGAAGGCCAGGCCACGGCGCAGGATGCGTTCGTCGCGGTGCAGGGCGTCCTGCGCCGCCAGGCGGTCCAGGTGGCCGCTGTGGGGGCCGCGGTGCGGCTCCGGCAACCAGACCAGCGGCCGGTTGCCCGCGGCCACGTCGAGGACCCGCTCGGCCCCGGCCGGAGCCAGGTCGGCGAGCGCGGTGAGGATGACACCGGCGTCCATCGCCCGCACATTCTGCCGTACGCCCGGACGCCGCCGACACGCCGCAACAAGCCCGTCGGCGTGGACTCCCTGGGGGTATGAGGGTGGGGGCCGTCGGCGTCGACGGCCCCCACCGGGCTGGTGCTCGGGTGCCGGCCGGGCCGGCAGATCAGGTGACTATCCGGCGTACGTCTCGAACTCGGCGATTCGGGGGGTGCCGGAGGAACTGGTGATGTCGAAGGTGATCTTCCGCAGCGAGGTGGCCGGGAAGGAGATCACCCCGGCGGTGCTGCCGGTGGCCAGGACCGCGCCGGTGTCATGGTTGAGCAGCCGCCACGACCGGACGTTGCCGACCGCCCCGGAGGCCTCCCGGATGTTGACCCGGGAGACCCGGGTGGCGGTGTCCCACTTGATGGAGATCTGACCGGTGGACCCGGACGGCGACCAGGCGGTGCTCATGTTGCCGTCGCGTACGTCGCCGTAGCTGGTGCCGCTGGCCTTGCTGGACCCGTCGGAGCCGGCCCCGATGCTCAGGTTGGTGCCGCTGGGCTGGCTCGGGCCCGGGGTCGGGGTGGTCGGCCCGGGGGTCGGGGTGGTCGGGCCCGGAGCGGGGGTGGTCGGGCCGCTCGTCGGGTTGGTCGGGGTGCAACTGCCGTTCGAGGTACGGATGCCCTTGTTGGCGCCGGCGGTCTGCCGGACGATGTCCGGCACGCAGTTGGCCGGGTCCAGGCGGTACGAGTACGGGACGCTGACGCTGGTGTTGGAGGTCGGGTTGGGGCCGGCCGGGTTGGTGTCCCCGCCGCGGGAAGACCAGGTCACGTTGTCGAAGATGTTGCCGCTGACCTGCCAGTAGCCGGCCTGGTCGGTGTAGAAGGTGCCCAGCACGTCCTTGGCGTTCTGGAAGTAGTTGTTCTCCACCTTGGCCCGGGCCCCGGCCCGGGAGTTGATGCCGGACTCGTTGATCCGGGAGAAGTGGCTGTTGAAGATGTGCGCGACGCCGCCGCGCAGCAGGGGAGTGCGGGAGTCGATGTTCTCGTACAGGTTGTGGTGGAAGGTGACGTACCCGTTCGACAGGTCGCTCTCGCTGGACCCGATCAGACCACCCCGGCCGGAGTTGCGCAGGATGCTGTAGGACAGGGTCACGTACTGGGTGTTGTTCTTCATGTCGAACAGCCCGTCGAAGCCCTGCGACTCACCGCCCGAGGCCTCCAGGGTGACGTGGTCGACCCAGACGTTGCGGACGTCGGCCTCCATGCCGATGGCGTCACCGCCGTTGGAGGTCGGCGAGCCGGACTTCTTGACGTTCCGGACGGTCACGTTCTGGATGATGATGTTGCGGGCCTCGCGGATGTGGATGCCGATCTGGTCGAAGGTGGCGCCGTTGCCGACCCCCAGGATGGTGACGTTGCTGATCTGCTTGAGTTCGATCACGTCGGCGGCGGTGCTGCAGCTCGACCCGGAGACCTTCGTGGTGTTCCCGTGGTTGATGGTCCCCTCGACCTGGATGATGATCGGGGTGCTGCTGCTGGCCCGGTTGCACAGGGCCGCGTGGATCTGGGTGCCGGTGGTGGCGCGGACGGTCTGCCCGCCGGCCCCACCGGTGGTGCCGCCGTTGCTGCTGGCGAAGCCGGTGGCGCTGCCGACGGCCGCCGAGGCCTGCGGCGTCGTCAATGCCACGCAGACGACTGCTCCGGTGGCTGTGGCGGCAAGGGCCGCCAGGACTCGTGGCGCGAGGGTGCGTCTCATCCTCGTCTCACCTTCCTTGCTGTTGTTGGTGGTGGTGAAAGGAAGGGCCCCTTGTTAACGCCTCCGGCATAGGCGGGGCCCCCTTTTAACAGCGGGGTGCCGCTACAGCGGCAGCCGGTCGGCGCCGGCGAGCGGACCGACGACCAGCGGCACCAGGGCGGCCGGCAGCACCGGACCGTGCCGCAGGGTCGGGGTCCAACCGGCGTCCGGGGACAGGTCGGGGTCGTGTACGGCGTTGTACGCGGCCACCAGGTCGACCGGACGCGGCAGCCCACCCGCCGGGGTGACCCAGTTGCCCCGGGTGGTGATGGCGGTGCCGCTCCAGTCGTAGAGCAGGTCGGCGGCGGCGATACCGGCACCGAGGGTGAAGTGGTTGTTCTGCGCGAACACCGCGGACTGCACCCCGACACCGATGGCGTACTCGAAGCCGGCACCGGCGATCCGGTAGGCGTTGTTGTAGATGTCGACCTGGCCGAAACGCACCCGGGGCAGCCGTTGCAGGGACCCGTCGAACAGGTTGTGGTGCAGGGTGACGTTGAGCCGACCGAGGTCCGGGCCGACCGTGTTGGAGGAGCCGATCAACATCACCTTGTCCCGCCCGTCGAACCGGTTCCAGGCGACCGTGACCAGGCTGGCGGTGTGGGTGATGTCCAGCGCGCCGTCGTGCACCTGGTAGGGGCGGCCGAAGTGGACCGGTTGGGCACTGTCCGGGTTGTCGCCGTCGGTGAAGGTGTTGTGCTCGATCCAGACGTTCTCGCTGCGGCGCACCGAGACCAGGTCGTACTGGGAGTTCCAGTTGCCGGTCTCCCCGTCGGTGGGGGACCAGGCGGGGAAGCAGTCCCGGGCGTCGTCGAAGGTGATGTTGCGGACGATGACGTTGGAGACCCGGTCGATCATCAGGGTGAGGCCGGTCAGCCGCGCCCCGCGCAGCCCGATGATGGTGGTGTTGGCGCCGACGTTGATCTGGGTGTGCCGGGTCTGGTTGGTCACCGACCGCACCCGGGCGGACTCGATCGGCCCGCTCGGCGCCACCCGACCCCAGACCCCCGGATCGTACGCGGCCAGGTACGCCTCCAGCGAGTAGCCGGGGTCGGCCAGGTCCGTGCAGTTCAGCAGGGTGCCGTCGGGGCCCTCGAATCCGTCGATGGTGCCCTTGACGTACACGATCTTGGGGGTGGCGTTGCCGGCGTTGGTGGCGTTGTCGCCGCCGAGCGCGGTGATCAGCTCGGCCCGGGTGGTGACGACGTGCACCTGGTCCGCGCTCGCGGTCGAACCGCCGGTGGTGCCCGGCCCGGCGGAGGCCCAGCCGTCCCCGGCCGGCAGGGTCTGTCGGCCGAGCTGGCGGGCCAGGGGGGACAGGGCCGGGGGAGCGGAGGTCGGCGAGGGCCGGGCGGCCAGGTCGGTCCCGGCCGGGGCGTGAGCGGCGGCGGGAGCGGGGGCGGCGGTCAGGGTGAGTGTGATCAATGCCGCGTACGCGGCGACTCTGCGCATTGTTTGTCCGTTCCTTCGTCGTGTTTCTCGCTGGTAACGAAGGTTACGGATTGTGTTTGATATCGGTCAATATGCTGGATATGCAGGTTTGTTGCACTAAATGCGATCGGCCGACATTGACCCGACCTATCCTGATCGGGAAGCCGCTGGTGAACGCATTGCGTCGATCCACTCCGGATCGACGATTTGCAGTCCGGTTGCCGTACCTCCTATTCCTGGGATGTCGTTTCCGGTGCCGCCACGGCCTGCCACGGCGGCACGGCCCATGCCACACCCGACTCCGACGGTAGTTCGCCATCCTCGGCGGCCCGGCGCAGCACCGCGTTGACCCCGCGGATACGCAGCACCCGCTGCGGCCCCTCGCCGACCGGTTCCACCAGGTCCCCGCCCAGCAGGGTCGGCTCGGGTGCGGCCTGAAGCGCGGTCAGCAGCTCGGTGAAGGCGGCGGTCCGGGCCAGGGGGGCGATCAGCGGAACCCGGGGGTCGGCCCGATGGGCCAGCAGGTTCTCCAGCAGACCCCGCCGGCCGGGCACCAGGTCCGGGCCCGCCTGCCCGGGCAACCACAGGCGGTCGGTCGGGTACTCCAGGATCGCCCGGCCGCCGGTGCCGGTGACGATCACCTCGCCGGCCACGAAGTCCTCCCCGGCGAGGGTCACCGCGGCCACGATCGGTGGCCCCTCCGCCGGCCGCAGGCGCAGCACGGCGGTGTCGTCGACCTCGATCGGCCGTACCCGGTACCGCTCCACCTCGATGGTGGCCGGCTGCACCGGCTGCCCGGTGACCGCCTCGGCGACCGCCAGGCACTGCATGACCGCGTGCGCCAGGGGGTTGGCCAGGGCCCCGTCCAGCACCGGCCGACCGTCCAGCAGCCGCCGTCCGGCCCAGGGGGCCCGGGCGTAGTAGGCGTCCGGCCGTTGCCAGGCCGCGACCGTGGCGATGCCGGTGACCGTACCCAGTCGGCCGGCCGTCACCGCCTCGGTCAGTGCGGTCAGCGCCGCCGAGCCGAGGGCCTGGAACCCGACCTGGGCCACCCGGCCGGTGGCCGCCAGGAGCGTCGCCAACTCCTCATGCTCGGTGCTGCAGAGCACCGGCGGCTTCTCCAGCAGCAGGTCGGCACCGGCGGTCACCGCGTCCCGGGCGATCGGCAGGTGGGTGTGCGGCGGGGTGCAGATCACCACCACCTGGGGGGCCACCTCGGCCAGCATCTTCCGATGGTCGGTGAAGATCCGGGTACCCGCCGGCACCGGTGCGGCCGGTTCCTCCTCGATCGGCCTGGGGTCGACCAGGGCGGCCAGCCGCAGCCGCCCGGCCTCGTGCAGGGGGCCGATCACCCGCCGGTGCCAGCGACCGTGCCCGTTCGCCCCGATCAGCGCGATCCGTGGAGTGTTAAGCGGGGACCCTTCCTCTACCGCAGGCGTTAAGAAGGTGCCCTTCCTTGCACTCATGCGGCGGCGGTGAGGGTGGGGCGGACGCCGTGGCGGGTGAGGTCGGTCAGCCAGGCGGTGATGTCGGCGCGTACCTGGGGGTCGGCGGCCACCTCCGGCGGGACGACCTCGTCCAGGGCCAGCACGGCCTCGACCGCCCCGGCGGGGGTCTGCGCCGCCTCGGCCAGGGCGGTACGGATCCGGTCTGCCAGCGGGTCGTCCAGGGGCAGCGGCGAACCCTCGTCGGTGGCACCCTGGGCGAACCGGATCCAGGCGGCGATCACCAGGGTCGCCCAGCGCGCCGAGCGGCCGGCGGCCCGCAGGTCGGCGATGGTGTGCAGGATCCGCTGGGGCAGCTTCTGCGAACCGTCCATCGCCACCTGGAGGGTGCGGTGCCGGATCGCCGGGTTGCCGAACCGGGCCAGCACCTGCTCGCCGTAGTCGACCACCTCGACCCCCTCGGGCGGGGTGAAGCTGACCGCGATCTCCTCGGCGATCAGCCGCCGCAGCATGGTGTCGAGATGCGGCAGCGCCAGGGCCTCCGCGATGGTCTCGCAGCCGGCCAGGGCCCCCAGGTAGGCCGCCGCCGAGTGCACCCCGTTGAGGGTGCGCAGCTTGAGCCGCTCCCAGGGCCCGGCGTCGGCGCAGAGCACCGCCCCGGCCCGGTCCCAGGCCGGACGTCCGCCGGGGAAGTCGTCCTCGATGACCCACTGGGTGTACGGCTCGGCCGCCACCGCCGCCAGATCCTCCACCCCCAGGGCCCGCCGGGCCGCCGCCAGGGTCTGCGCCGTGCTGGCCGGGACGATCCGGTCCACCATGGTGCCCGGGAACCCTACCTGGGCCCCGACCCAGTCCAGGGCCGGTCGGGGTGCCTTCGCGTAGGTCAGGGCGTGCTGGACCAGGCCACGGAGCCGGCGGCCGTTGGCGGGCAGGTTGTCGCAGCTGACCAGGGCGATCGGCCCGGCGTCGGCGGCGGCCCGGGCCAGCAGCCCGCGCACCAGCAGACCGGGCACGGTCACCGGGGGCCGGTCCGTGGTCAGGTCGGCCACCAGGGCCGGGTCCGGGCGCAGGGTTCCTGCGGCCGGATCGAGTTGGTACGCCTTCTCGGTGACCGTCAGGGTGACCACCCGGATCGCCGGGTCGGCCAGCAGCGCCACCACCGCCTGCGGGTCGGCGGCGGCCAGCCGTACCCCGGTCAGCGCCCCGACCACCCGGGTGTGCTGGTCGGCGGCCGACAGGGTGCTGACACTGAACAGGTTGTCCTGCGCGGTCAGCACCCGCACCAGGTCGGCGTTGCGCGGCGCCACCCCGAGGATGCCCCAGTCCCCGCCGGCCAGGGCGATCGCCTGCTCGGTGTAGACCGCCTGGTGGGCCCGGTGGAAGGCGCCGAGCCCCAGGTGCAGCACCCCGGCCGGCACGCTGCCGGGCCGCACCAGTGGACGGGACCCGGCCGGCAGCCGACGCAGCGCCCCCAGGTCGAGCCGGGAGGCCCCCACGGTCACCGCCATGCCGGGCCGTCCGGGAAACCGAAGGTGGCGATCGACTCCGGGCGCATGGTGGCGCTGTAGCCCGGCTCGGTCGGCAGCAGGTACCGCCCGTCGCGGGTGCGTACCGGGTCCAGGAAGTGTTCGTGCAGGTGGTCGACGTACTCCACCATCCGCCCCTCCAGGCTGGTGCCCACCCGCAGGTAGTCGAAGATCGCCAGGTGCTGGACGTACTCGCAGAGGCCGACCCCGCCCGCGTGCGGGCAGATCGGCACCCCGAACTTGGCGGCCATCAGGATCTCGGCCAGCACCTCGTTGACCCCGGCCACCCGGCAGGCGTCGATCTGCATCACCCCGATCGCCTCGGCCTGCAACAACTGCTTGAAGATGACCTTGTTGGCGGCCACCTCGCCGGTGGCCACCCGGCACCGCCCGCCGGTCAGCTCGGTCACCGCCCGGGCGATGCGAGCGTGCCCGAGGATGTCGTCGGCGTGGGTCGGCTCCTCGATCCAGTAGGGATCCACCTCGGCCAGGGCGGTCATGTTGGTGATCGCCTCGTCGACGTCCCACACCTGGTTGGCGTCCATCATCAGCAGCGCCTCCGGGCCGATCTCCGACCGGATGATCCGGGCCCGCCGCAGGTCGTCGGCGGGCGGGCCACCGACCTTCATCTTCATCGCCCGCCACCCGGCCGCGTACGCCGCCCGGGTCAGGGCCCGCACCTTGTCGTCCGGGTAACCCAGCCAGCCCACCGAGGTGGTGTACGAGGGGAAGCCGTCGCGTTCCAGCACGGCCAGCCGGTCGGCGAGCCCGTCGCGTCCCTTGTCCAGGATGGCGGTGGCCTCGTCCGGGGTCAGCGCGTCCGTGATGTGGCCGAAGTCCACATTGGCCACCAGCTCCTCGGTGGGCAGCTCGGCCAGGTAGCGCCACATGGGTTTGCCGGCTAGCTTGGCCCGCAGGTCCCACACCGCGTTGACCAGGGCCCCGGTGGCCATGTGGATGACCCCCTTCTCCGGGCCCAGCCAGCGCAGCTGTACATCGGCGACCAGGGAGCGCCAGAAGGCCACCGGCTCGGCGGTGATCTCGGCGACCGTACGGCCGGTGACGTGGTGGGCCAGGGCCCGTACCGCCGCGCAGGTGATCTCGTTGCCCCGGCCGTTGGTGAAGGTGAACCCGGCCCCGGTCGGCCCGTCGTCGGTGCTCAGCTCGACATAGGTGGCCGAGTAGTCACCCCGGTTGATGGCGTCGGAGCCGTCGCCGCTGGCGGCGGTCGGAAACCGTACGTCGTGCACGGTGACCTCGGTGATGGTGGTCATTGTTGCCTCTCCCCGAACTTGAAGACCTGCTTCGGCAGCCGGTACGCCAGGTCGACCATGGTCTCGGCGGCCTCGTCCATCGGCAGCCGGTGCTCGGCCACCAGCCGGGCCAGGTAGCCGGCGTCGATGCGCCGGGCCACGTCGTGGCGTACCGGGATGGAACAGAAGGCGCGGGTGTCGTCGACGAACCCGGCGGTGTTGTAGAAGCCGGCCGTCTCGGTGACGGTCTCCCGGAACCGGCGCAGCACCTCGGGGGAGTCCAGGAACCACCAGGGCGCGCCGAGCAGCAGGGCGGCGTACCCGCCCGCCAGGGGAGCCAGTTCCCGGGTGAAGGTGTCCTCGTCGAGGGTGTACAGCACCACCCGCAGCCGGGGATCGTTGCCGTGCGCCTCCAGCAGCGGGGCCAGGGCGTGCACGTACTCGGTGGCCTGCGGGATGTCGCCGCCGACGTCCCGGCCGTGCCGGGCGTACAGCCACCGGTTGTGGTTGCGCACCGCACCGGGATGCAACTGCATCACCAGCCCGTCCTCCAGGGACATCCGGGCGAACTCCAGCAGCATGTGCGCGGCGAAGACCTCGGCGTCGCCCGGCTCGGCCCGGCCCCGGCGGGCCCGGTCGAACACCCTGGCGGCGCCCGCGCCGAGGTCCAGGGTCCGGGCGGTCAGGTGACCGTGGTCCGAGGAGGTGGCGCCGGCGGCGATGAACGCCGCCCGGCGGGCCCGCAGAGCGGCCAGATAGCCGGGGTACGTGCCGGTGTCCTCCCCGGTCAGCTCGCCCAGCCGGTCGATGTTGGCCGCCCAGTCCTCGAAGTCCAGGTCGACCACGTTGTCCGGGCGGAAGGTGGTGACCACCCGTCCACCCGGCCCACCCCAGCCGTCCGCGGCCAGCTTGGCGTGCCGACCCAGGTCGTCCAAGGGGGACTCGGTGGTGGCCAGCACCTCGATGTTGAACCGTTCGAACAGGGCCCGGGGTCGGAAGTCCGGCTCGGCGAGCTTGGCAGCCAGGGCGTCGTACACCTCGTCGGCGGTGGCCGGGGACAGTCGGGTGTCGACACCGAAGACCTCGGTGAAGGTCTGTTCCAGCCACAGCCGCGACGGGGTGCCCCGGAACAGGTACCAGTGCTCGGCGAAGCGACGCCAGATCCGTCGCCCGTCGGTCTCCACCGGGGTGCCGTCGCGGCTGGGAACCCCCAGCTCGGACGGGGGTACGCCCTGGCTGAGCAGCATCCGGGTCAGGTAGTGGTCGGGCACGATGAGCAGCTGCGCCGGGTCACCGAACGGCTGGTCCTCGGCCAGCAGGGCCGGGTCGACGTGCCCGTGCGGGGAGATGATGGGCAACCTTGCCACCAGCGCGTACAACTCCCGGGCCAGTGCGCGTTGGCCCGGGTCGGCGGGGAGGAGCAGGTCTGGTCGGGTCGAGGTGGGCACGGGGTGCGACTCCTGGGGTAGAGGTCAGTCGAGGGACAGCAGGTCGGCGACGCGTACCGGGGCGCCGGTGTCGAAGGACCGGTTGGCGGCCAACCCGGTGAGCAGGGCAAGCGCGCCGTCGCGGGCGGTGGCCGCGCGGTGCAGCGGGTCGGTCGCGCCGCCGAAGAGGACCTGGGTCATCCGGGCGTCCGCGCCACCGTGCCCGTGGCGGGTGTACCCGTCGACCTCGATGTGTCGTGGTGGGGACCAGAAGGGGCGGAGGGTCAGGGTGGCCGAGCCGCCCTCGGCGGCGGCCTGGTCCCCGTGCAGGGCGGCCCCCTTGAGGGCCCCGGCTGCGGCCGGGCTGACGTAGTCGCTCTCGGTGACCTCCAGTTCCAGGCGGCCCCGGCTGCCGTTGACCATCACCCGGTAGCCCTCCCAGGGGGCGTACGCGGTGAGGTGGTAGGTCATGGTGGCCCCGGTGGAGTAGGTGGCCAGCACCGCCATGTCGTCCTCGATGCTGACCCCGGGGGCGAAGACGTTGCGGTCCCGGTGGTAGCCGTCGGAGGCCTCGGCGTCCAGGTACAGCTCCCGCAGCCGGGGATGCTCGGCCAGGCGCAGGGCGAAGGGGTCGTCCTCGGCGGCGGGGCTGGCGTGGGCCCGGTCGTAGTCGCGGGCGTAGCCGTGTCGGCGGCCGTTCTCCCCGTAGAAGAACAGCCGGCCGGCCGCGTACACCTGCACGGGGGTGGCGTCCAACCACCAGTTCACCAGGTCGAAGTGGTGGCTGGCCTTGTGCACCATCAGCCCCCCGGAGCTGGCCTTGTCGCGGTGCCAGCGGCGGAAGTAGTCCGCACCGTGGCGTACGTCGAGCAGCCACTCGAAGTGCACCGAGCCGATCTCGCCGACCGCGCCCTCGGCCAGCAGTCGGCGTACCTGCTCGTGCAAGGGGTTGTAGCGGTAGTTGAAGGCGACGGTGACCCGGCGGCCGGTGCGGCGGACCGCGTCGAGGATGCGTTGGCAGCGCGCCGCGTCCGTGGTCATCGGCTTCTCGGTGACCACCTCGCAGCCGGCCTCCAGGGCGGCCACCACGTACTCGTCGTGGGTGACGTCGACCGAGGTGACCAGGACGACCTCGACCCGCTCCTTGGCCAGCATCGCGGTGAAGTCCCCGGCGTGGTACGTGGGCACCCGGGGGTGACCGAGTTCGGCCAGCCACCGGTTGTGAGCGTCCATCCGGGCCTGGTTGACGTCGGCGAAGGCGACCAGTTCGGCGGTGTCGGCGTGGTCGTGGACCAGGGCGCGGACGAACATCTCGGCGCGGGCGCCGGTGCCGACCACGGCGTAACGGGCCCGGCTGCCGGATTGCGGAGACACGAACCGATCCTCCTCGATCTCTCTGCAAACCTTTGCAGTGAAGTAATCATGCTCGATGCCTCGACGTCAACGGTGCACCGGCAACCGAAGGCATTTGCGCCAATTCATCAGCTTTAGCGACCGGTGTCGAAACCTAGCTGTAATCATCGGCCGTTGACACTGGAGCAACCGTTTGCATTAATTGGCGGCACCCGTGACCGCCGACACAGCTACGAAGGGGGCCGCAGTGCCAGTCACGATCCGGGACGTCGCACGGGCCTCCGGGGTGCACATCTCCACCGTCTCCCGCACCTTCTCGGCGCCCCACCTGGTCAACCCGGAGACCCGGGTACGGGTGCTGGCCTGCGCCGAGGACCTGGGCTACCGCCCCAACCGGGCCGCCCGGGCCCTGATCACCGGCCGTACCCACAACATCGGGCTGATCATCGCCGACATCGCCAACCCCTTCTTCCCGCCCCTGATCAAGGCGGCGGAGAGCCAGGCCCGGCACCGCGACTACCACGTCTTCGTGGCCGACACCAATGAGGACGCCGCCGCCGAGGAGGAGCTGGTCCACGCCCTGGCCAAGCAGGTCGACGGGGTGCTGCTGTGCAGCCCTCGGATGAGCAACAGCCTGATCGAGCAGCTCAGCCGGGAGGTCCCGCTGGTGGTGGTCAACCGCCAACTGTCCGGGCTGCCCTGCGTGCTGATGGATGTCGGCCAGGGGGCCCGGTCGGCCATCGAACACCTGGCCGCTCTGGGCCACCGGGAGATCGCCCTGCTCGGTGGGCCGCGGGGCTCCTGGACCAGCCGGGAGATCCGGCGGGCCGCCGGTGCGGCGGCCCGGGCGGCCGGCGCGGAACTGACCGTGCTCGGCCCCAACCCGCCGACCGAGCACGGTGGACTGGCCCAGGCGGAGCAGGTCCGCCGGGCCGGGGTCAGCGCCGTGCTCGCCTACAACGACCTGATGGCGATCGGCCTGCTGGAAGGGCTCGACGCACTCGGGGTGGCGGTGCCGCAGGAGGTGAGTGTCGTCGGGGTAGACGACATCTCACTGAGCCGGCTGACCCGCCCCAAACTGACGACGGTGGCCACCCCGACCGCGGCCGCCGGCCGGACGGCCGTCGACATGTTGCTGCAACACGACACCGACCTGCCGCGCACCGGGCGGGCCGGCGGTGTCGGAGCCACAGTCGGCGTCCGTCGTACCACCGCACAGGTAATGCTCCAGACCGAGTTGGTCATCCGCGACTCCACCGGACCGGGCCCCTACGCCGGTCGGGAACGTCCCGGTGCCACTGCCGCAGGCCCGGGCCCGCATCGCCGTGCGGACCCGGGCGGCCCGAAAGTGGCCGCCGGTGACGTCGTCGCCTCCTAACGCCAAGGAGTGAGCGCACATGCACCCCGCAACGCACCCCACCAGCGCGCCCGACGGGCGCACTTACCGTACCCCCCTGCTGCGCCGCCGGTTGCTGCGCGGCCTGCTCGCCGCGGTCGTGGCCCTGCCCCTGGTCGGGGCCGCGGCGGCCTGCGGTGGCGACGACGCCGCCGACGGCAAGACCAAGATCTCCATCTTCTGGTGGGGCGGTGACGCCCGCAACGCGCTGACCGTGCAGGCGCTCGACCTCTACACCAAGAAGAACCCGGACGTGGTCTTCGAGACCACCTGGCAGGCCAACCAGGGCTACTTCGACAAGCTGGCCACCCTCACCGCCGGCGGCAACCCGCCGGACATCTTCCAGATCGACGACAACTACCTGACCGAGTACGCGGCCCGTAACGCCACCCTGGACCTGAAGAAGTATCAGGACGCAGGCGACCTGGACACCACGAAGTTCCCGCCCAGCCTGCTCCAGTACGGCGTGGTCGACGGCAAGCTCGCCGGTCTGGCCGCCGGGGAGAACACGCAGGGCCTGGTCTACAACAAGACCCTGCTGACCAAGAACGGGCTGCCCGAGCCGACCACCGGGATGAGCTGGGAGGAGCACATCGCCTGGGCCGAGCAGGTCAGCAAGAAGACCGGGGTGCCCGGCACCCAGGACCCCAGCGCCGACTACAAGGCCTTCTGGGTGTGGCTGCGCCAGCAGGGCAAGGACCTCTACTCCGGCAGCGACCTGGGCTTCACCGCCGAGGACGTGACCAAGTGGTTCGAGCTGTGGAAGGGGGCCCGGGACTCCGGCGCCACCCCGACCCCGGACGTCATCCACGAGGGCAACGCCACCGACATCACCAAGCAGCTCGTGGTCACCGGCAAGTCGGCCACCTCCTGGGTCTGGGTCAACCAGATGCCGGAGCTGAAGAAGAACACCGCCGACGAGTTGGGCGTCATCGCCTACCCCGGTGACCCGAGCGCCCAGTGGGCCCGCGCGTCGATGTACTGGTCGGTCTTCCGGGGCAGCAAGAACGCCGACATCGCGGTCGACGTGATCAATTTCCTGGTCAACGACCCGGAGGCGGTCAAGCTGCTCGGCACCGACCGGGGTCTGCCCTCCAACCTGGACCTGCGTCGGGTGGTCAGCGACGACACCACCGACCCGGCGATGAAGCAGTCCATCGAGGTGGAGACCAAGCTGGCCGAGACCTTCGGCGCGGCCCCCCAGGTGCCGATCAAGGGCCACAGCAAGGTACGCGCCGAGCTGACCAAGGCCGCCGAGAACGCCCAGTACGGCCGGGCCACCCCCGCCGAGGCCGCCGCCCAGTTCGTCGCCGCCGGCAAGGCAGCGATCGCCTCCTGAGCGCCGCGATACCCGGAGAGGAGCAGTTCGTGGCCCTGACCACGGCGCCCGACCCGACCCGCCGCGGCACCGGATCCGTCCGACCCCCCGCCACCCGGCGCGGGACCGGACGGATCCGGCACGGGGAAGGTCTGGCCGGCTACATCTTCCTGTCGCCCTGGCTCATCGGTCTGATGGGCATCACGGCGCTACCCATGCTGTTGTCGCTGTACCTCAGCTTCACCAACTACGACATCCTCACCCCCTGGTCCGAGGTGGAATGGGTCGGGCTGGCCAACTACGAACGGATGTTCACCGCCGACCCCTCGTGGTGGCACTCCGTCCGGGTCACCCTGCGGTTCGCCCTGATCGCCGTACCGCTGAAACTGGCCGCGGCGCTCGGGGTGGCCCTGCTGCTCAACCGGGCCTGGCGCGGGGTCGGGCTGTTCCGTGGTCTGTTCTACCTGCCGTCGCTGCTCGGCGGCAGCGTGGCACTGGCCATCGTCTGGGTGAACATGTTCAACCGCGAGGGAGCCTTCAACTCCTTCCTCGCCCTGTTCGGCATCGAGGGCAAGCCCTGGGTCAACGACCCGGACTGGGCCCTGGAGACCCTGATGGTGCTGGCCATCTGGCAGTTCGGCGCCCCGATGGTGATCTTCCTGGCCGGGCTCAAGCAGGTGCCGACCGAGCTGTACGAGGCCGCCGCGGTGGACGGGGCCGGCAAGTTCCGGCAGTTCGTCAGCGTCACCCTGCCGATGCTCTCCCCGGTGATCTTCTTCAACCTGGTGCTGGAGACCATCAACGGTTTCCAGGGCTTCACCGCCGCCTTCGTGCTCAGCAACGGCACCGGCGGGCCGATCGACTCGACCCTGATGTACACCCTCAACCTGTACATCGCCGGGTTCACCGATCTGGAGATGGGCTACGCCTCCGCGATGGCCTGGGTCTTCCTGATCGCCATCGCGCTCATCACGGTCGTCTTCTTCAGCACCGGCCGGTTCTGGGTGCACTACTCCGACGGGGAGGACCGCTGATGGTGGCGAGCACCGTGGCCCCGCCCGTGGCGGCCCGCCCGCAGCGCTCACGCAGCCGGTCCTGGCTGCGGCTGATCATCCTGCTGGCCATCGTGGCGGTCGTGCTCTACCCGCTGATCTGGATGATCGGCACCTCGGTGAAGTCGCAGCAGGAGATCGTCAGCAACATCGGTCTGCTGCCGGAGCGCTTCACCCCGGGCAACTACACCGACGGGTGGAGCAACTTCGACGTCAGCTTCGGCCGGTTCTTCCTCAACAGCGCGATGGTCAGCCTGCTGACCGTCCTCGGCAACGCGGTGAGCTGCCTGCTGGCCGCGTACGCCTTCGCCCGGTTGAGGTTCCGGCTGCGGCGGCTGTGGTTCGCCGTCATGATCGGCACCCTGCTGTTGCCGGCGCACGTGCTGATCGTGCCGCAGTACATCCTGTTCCGCACCCTCGGCCTGGTCGGCGGGGACTGGCCGTACCTGCCGCTGCTGATCCCGCAGTTCCTGGCCACGGAGGCCTTCTTCGTCTTCCTGATGGTGCAGTTCATGCGGGGCATCCCGCGCGAGTTGGACGAGGCCGCCCGGATCGACGGTGCGGGCGCGTTCGGCATCTTCCGGCACGTCATCCTGCCGCTGAGCCGACCCGCCCTGGTCACCACGGCGATCTTCTCGTTCATCTGGACCTGGAACGAGTTCTTCCGGCAACTGGTCTTCCTGTCCGAGTTGAGCGACTACACCGTGCCGGTGGCGTTGACCCTGTTCATCGACTCGACCAGCCAGAGCGCGATCGGCCCGATGTTCGCCATGGCGGTGCTCTCCCTGCTGCCGGTCTTCGTGTTCTTCGTAGCCTTCCAACGGATGCTCGTCGAGGGGATCAACACCAGTGGAATCAAGGGTTGACCAGCCGCCGGGCCGCGACTGGCGGGACACCGTACGCGACGGGGCCGACCTGGCCCTGGTGGGCATCCTGACCGTGCTCGCCTCGGCTCCGGTGCTGACCGCCGGGGCCGCGATCGGCACGGCCAGCGCGGCCGTGCACGACTGGCTGGCCACCGGCAGTTGGCCGACCGCCCGGCAGACCCTGTCCCGATTCGGTAGGGGACTGCTGCCCGGCCTGCCGGCCACCCTGCTGGGTCTCGGCAGCCTGGGACTGCTCGTCACCAACCTGGTGGTGCTGGCCACCGGCCGGGTGCCGGGGGGAACGGTGGGGATGGTCCTCACCACCGCAGTGGCGACGATCCTGCTCGGGTACGCCGCCGCGATCGTGGTCGAGGTGGGCCGCACCGGGGGCACCGGGTGGGCCCCGGCGGTCACCCGGGCCGCCCGGGGCTGCCTGGACCACCCGGCCACCTGCGCCGGGCTGGCCGGCACCAGCCTGGTAGCCCTGCTGCTGGGGGTGCTGGTCACCCCGGTGGCGGTGCCGATCCTCGCCGGGTACGCGCTGGCCGCGGTGCACGCGGTGGCCCGCCGTCGACCGGTCACCCGCACGGAGCTGTCGTGAGCGCCGAGGTAGCCGATCAGGAACTGCTGGTCGAGGGCATCCCGGTGGCCCGGTACGTACTGGCCCCCGACCTGGCGGCCAAGCACGGCCCCCGGCCCTACCTGCATCCGGTGCGTACCCTGGCTGGCACCCCGGTCACGGACGCCCTGCCCGCCGACCATGTCTGGCACCTCGGGGCCTCCCTGGCGGTGCAGGACGTCAACGGCACCAACCTGTGGGGCGGGCGCACCTATGTCCGGGACCAGGGCTACACCTGGCGTGCCGACCACGGCCGGATCGTGCACACCGGTTGGGAACACCGCTCGACCGACCGGCTGGGCCACCGGCTGCACTGGTGCGATCCGGCCGGGGAGGTCCTGCTGACCGAGCGGCGTACCCTGACCGCCGCAGCCGACGGGGCCGACCGGTGGCGGTTGGAGATCGACAGCACCCTCACCGCCCCCGCCGACCGGGAGGTCGTGCTGGGCAGCCCGGCCACCAACGGTCGTCCCGGTGGTGCCGGCTACGGGGGATTCTTCTGGCGGGGGGTGGCCGCTGAGACACCCCAGGTGTTCACCGCCTCCCTCACCGGCGAGGAGGCCGTCAACGGGTGCGCCGAGCCCTGGGTGGCGATGACCGGCCGGGCACCGCAGGGCGGGGAGTACACCCTGGTCTTCAGTGGCCTGGGCGCGGGGGACCGGTGGTTCGTCCGAGCGGGCATGTATCCCGGGGTCTGTGTGGCCTTCGCCTTCGCGCAGACCGCCACCATCCCGGCCGGCCAGGCCCGCCACAACCGCTACCAGGTCGTCATCGCCGACGGCACCCGAACTGCCGCGGAGATCCAGCGGTGGCAGCCCAGCTGGTCCTCCGGGGGTGCGGGCGACAGCTGAGCTGCCACCGCTTGGAGGGCGCGTGGGGTGGGCGCCCTGAGGGCCTGAGTCAGCCGGCGCCCAGGCAGACGAAGGCGGCGGCGGTGGCCGGGGCGGTGGGGTCGCCACCGGTGACGAAGGCCCGCTGGGCCTCGGCCAAGGCCTGCGCCGGGCCGACCCCGGCGTGCATCCGGCGGTGCAGATCCAGCATGAGGGCGGTGGTGGGTTCCGCCGGTACCGGCAGCACGGTGGCGATCAGACACCGGGTGCCCAGGGCCAGCAGCACGGCCGCGAAACCCATGATCTCGTCCCCGGGGCGTACCCCGGTCAGCCCTGATTCGCAGGCGGAGAGCACCACACAGCCGGGCGGTCGGGCGATGCCCTCCCACTCGTAGGCGAACAGCGGCCCGTCGGCCAACTCCAAAGTGGAGAACTGGGGGTTGTCCGCGCGGAAGGCGCCGTGCGCGGCGATGTGCACCATCGCGGCCCCGTCCAGGGCGGCCGTCAGGGCGGTGGCGGTGGCCTGCCCGCCGGTGAGCAGCCGGGCGGCCGGCAGCACCTGGGCCAGCCGGTGGACCTCCACCGCGCCGGCGGGCAGCCGGGGACCGGCGGCCAGCACCGGGGTGCCCCGGGGCGCGCCCTGCTGCTCGGCGGCCAGCCAGGCGGCGGCCGAGGGGGCCACCGTGACCGCCCGCCCGGTGCCGGTGGGCAGCCCGGCCCAGCCGACCGAGTGCAGGGCCCCGACCGGCACGATCACCAGCGGCCGGTCGGCCAGGCGTCGGCGCAGCGGGTCGAAAAGTTGCCGGTCCAGGGCCGTCGCGGCGTGCTCGACGGCGGCCCGGGCGGCGGCGGAGTCCCCGGTGACGATCAGACGGCGCAGCCCGAACCGGTGCCACCGGGTCAACCGGGTCGCCTCGGTCAGAGAGCCGAGGTCGTGCAGGCTGGCCCGACCGTCGCGGACCAGCACCGCCCCCAGCCGGTCCCCGTGCGCGAACAGTTCGACCAGCACCCGGGAACCGAGCCGGGCGGCCAGGTTGTGCACCCGGGGCGGGGTCAGGGTGCCCGGGCCGCCGGCAGCGTGCCGGGACAGGTCCCGGATGCGCTGCTCCAACCGGGCCTGCCGACCCCGCAGGGCGCGTACCGGCCGACCGGTCAGCACCGCGTCCTCCAGCAGGCCGCTGACCAGCCGGAGTTCGGCCAGGGCCGCGACCAGGTCGGCGTCGTCCGGTGGCAGGGCCGGGCGGGTCCGTACCGAATGGGCTCGCCACCGTTCCGCCCAGGCCAGCACCCGGGTCGGTGCCCCGGCCCGGACGGCGATGTCCAGCCCTTCGGCGGCCAGTTCCTGGCCGTACGCCCCGCTGTTGGCCCGCAGTTCGGTGGCGCCCAGGGAGGTGCGGTGCCGGTCGAGGACGGCCAGTCCTCGGCGCAGGGCCCGGGCGGCGGCAGGTTCCTCGCCGCGCAGCCGATGCCACCGGGCCTGGGCGTACCACCCCTGGGCCCGTCGTGGGGCGGTGCCCCGACCCCGGGTGCCGGCGGCGACGGCGAACAGCTTTGCGGCCCGGTCGGTGCGGCCCAGCTCCACCGCCAGTTGGCCGGCGTCGATGCGGGTGAGCAGGGCGGGATCGGCCCAACCGGTGGCCTCCAGCCGGTCGGCGGTGCGCACCATCGCGGTCAGCAAGGCGGCCGTACGGGTCCCCCGGCGGAACTCGGCCCGCAACTCGACATGCCGGGCGAAGGCTGCCCAGGTCCGGCGGCCCTGCCGGCGGAACCGGCTTCCGGCCGCGGCGGCGGCCTCGGTGGCGATGTCCAGGTCACCGGCGAGCAGGGCGGCCCGCGCCTGAGCCAGCAACGCCTCGGCCAGGTCGGAGGCCATGCCACGGCGACGCAGTTCCCGGATGGCCGCCGCGGCCACCTCGGTGGCCTCCTCCACCAGGGGCACCGAGAGCAGCAACTCGAAGCGGTCCAGCAACAACGCCGGTCGGGGTACGGCCAGCCGTTGGTACTCCTGCCCGACGGCGGCGAACCGGCGCAGCGCCCCGGCGATGTCCCCGCGTCGACCGGCCGCGATTCCGCTGTTCCAACTGGCGTCGGCGGCGGCCAGGTCCAGCCCGAGATCGCGGAAGACCGCCGCCGCCCGGGCCAGGTCGTCGACATCGCCCGGGGCGCCCCGGTGGGCGTTGAGCAGCCCCCGGTTGTTGCGGGCGCGGGCCTCCAGCAGCAGATCCCCCTCCCGTTGGGCGATGTCGATGGCGAGGGTGTAGTCCCGGACCGCCTCGTCGTACCGACCCCGGTAGTGCAGTACCACCCCCCGTTGCATCCGGGCCCGTCCGGCGTCGGCCCCGGTGAGTTCGGGCAGGGCGGCGGTCACCGCCCGCAGGGCCGCCGAGGTGCGGCCGACATTGGCCAGGACGTACCCCAGACTCATCCGGGCCAGGGCCCGGGTCCGGGCCGTCCCGGCGATCCGGACCGCCCGACGCAGGTGCCGCAGGGCGCCGGGGAGGTCGTTGAGTTCCCGCAGTGCCAGGCCGATGGCGCGCTCCGCCGTGGAACGTTCGTCGCCGTCGCCGGTGGCTGGGACCCGCTGGGCGATCATGATCGCCTCACGGGGACGGCGCTGGACGGTGTCGAGCGCCGACTGCGCGGTGCCGCCGGCACCGGCAGCGGTGCTGTCGGGCATGGATCAAGCGTTCCCCAACTGTCGTGGAGCGTCAATGTCGGCAAATGGCCTGACGGTCGGATCGGGGTGGGCAGCCCGTTAGGGCCATTGACATCCACCGATTGATTGGAAGAATCGGTAAGGCCCGCGGAATTCGCCTCGCCGGCCACCCGTGGCCTGCCGATTCCGGGGCCATCTGGGAGGGCCTGTGCATTCTGACCACCCCCGACCAGGCGGCTGGTTGCCCCGACGGCGGCTGCTGGTCGCGTCCGTACTGGCTGCGGCGGCCACCCCACTGGGGGCCGGATGGCGCCCGGGTCCGGCCCTGGCCGACCAGGACGCCGACGACGCGGCCTATCAACTGGCCTTCGACCGGTTGGTGAATGCGGATCGCAATGTGCGTCGGCATACAGTTGCGGGTAGGGAAATTCTCTACCGCCCCCGGCAACTGCTCACCGCCGCCGAGGACACCGGGCGAGTAGCCGCCTGGTTGCGTAAAAGCGGACATCAGGTGCTCATCGGTGACGCTTTCGCCGGGGTGACCCGGTTGCTGTTCTCCGCCGAGGCCGACATCCCGGCGATCGTGACGCTGCTGCGCGACCCCCGGCAGTGGCCCGGTCAGCGGATTCCGCTGGTCCAACCGCACCATGTGCTGCTCGGCCTGGGCAACATCATGGGCAACCCGGGCGGACCACCCCGGGCGATCGCCGCGCTGGCGCCACCGGATCCGGCCCGGGCGGCCGAGGGGGCCGGGGTGACCGTGGGGATCTGCGACACCGGCATCTGGCGGTACGCCGGCGGGCAGCACCCGGACTGGCTGGGCGGGGCCTACCTGCCGGAGCCGGACGACGAGGACCCCCTCTACCTGCACACCGACGTGCTCGCCCCGCAGGGCGGCCACGGCACCTTCGTCGCCGGGGTGGTACGCCAGGCCGCCCCGGGGGTACGTGTCGACCCCGAGACGGCCCTGGAGTCCACCGGCATCGGCGACGAGTCGACGGTGGTGGCCGCCCTGAGCCGACTGGCCTCCCAGGTCAGCGTGGTCAACCTCTCCCTGGGCGGCTTCACCCTGGACGACCAGCCCTCGTTGCCCCTGGCCAACGCCGTGGCCGCGTTGCCACCGACGACCGCGGTGGTGGCTGCGGCGGGCAACGCCGGCACCAACCGACCGCTGTGGCCGGCCGCGCTGGACCGGGTAGTGGCCGTGGCGGCGGTCCGGATGGGTTCCGCCGGCCTGGTGCCGGCCGACTACAGCGGATTCGGGCCCTGGGTGGACGCCTGCGCCCTGGGTCAGCACGACAGCACCTTCGTCCCGGGCATCCTGCCGCTGCCCGGACGACCCACCCTGGTCTTCCACCGCTACGCCCGCTGGTCCGGTACCTCCTTCGCCACCGCCCAGGTCAGCGGTCGGCTGGCCGCCATGATGAGCGCCGGTGGCCTGAGCGCCGACGCCGCCCGGCTGGCCCTGCTGGCCATGCCGCGCTGGCACCCCGACTACGGGGTGCTGGTCGGGTGAGTGTCGACGGCGGCGGTGCCGTGGTGACCGGCCGCAGTACGAGTGATCTGGTAGCCGCCGCGGCCAACGGGGACGAGTCGGGCTGGGTGGAACTGGTCCGCCGCTACACCCCGCTGGTGTACTCGGTGATCCGGGTCCACGACCTGACCGCCGCCGACGCCGCCGATGTCAACCAGACCGTGTGGCTGCGTCTGGTGGAGCGCCTGGACCAGGTACGCGAACCGGAGGCGTTGGCGAGTTGGCTGGCGGTCACCACCCGACGGGAGTGCTACCGCATCTCGCGGCTGGGTCGGCGTACCCAACCCTTCGACCCCTCCGACGGGGCCTTTCAGGGGTGCCACCGGAGCGGGGCGGAGGCGGCCACCCCGGACGAGGATCTGCTCCGCGCCGAACGGCACCAGGCCCTGCGGGAGGGCTTCGCCGAGCTACCGCCGCGCTGCCAGGTACTGCTGTCCCTGCTGACCGCCGATCCGCCGCTGAGCTACCGGCAGATCGCCGAGCGGCTGGGGACCCCGGTCGGCAGCATCGGCCCCACCCAGGCCCGCTGCCTGCGCCGGTTGCGGGAGTCCGGGGCGCTGGCCGCGTACCTTGAAGGGCATCGATCCGCCGCCTCGACGGGAGGGGAGCGCGATGGAGCCGTGGCCGCCGGGCGATGACGACCGGCTGACCGCCGAGCTGGGTGCGGCGCTGTCGGACAGCAGGGGAGTGCCCGAGGAGCACCTGGTCGCCGCGCGGGCGGCGTTCGCCTGGCGGACGGTGGACGCCGAACTGACCCTGGCCGAGTTGACCTTCGACTCGGCCTGCCAGGCGGAACCGGCCGGGCTCACCCGATCGGCCGGTTCCGTGCGGAGCCTGTCCTTCCGGGGCGGCCCGGTCCTGCTGGAGATCGAGGTCAGCCCGGCGGGAATCGTCGGGCAGCTCTGCCCCGCCGAGGGTGGCCGGATCAGTGCCCGGACGGCCACCGGCACCTACGACGAGACAGCGGTGGACGCGGTGGGACTCTTCTCCCTCGGCGTACCGCCGCCCGGGCCGGTCCGACTGCGGGCCGAGGCCGGCGGGTTCACCGTGGTCACCGACTGGGTCTGTCTGCGCTGAGGCCACAAGGGCCGCGGCCGGACAGGGCCACGGGGGTCGTGGGCCGGTTCGGCCCACGACCCCCGCTACACCCCCGGAGTCAGCGCTTGGCGGCGCTGATCAGGTACTGCACACCACCCAGGTCGGTCGACTTGGCCCCGCTGGTGTCCGGGCCGAACTGGGTCACGTTGAACGCGATCTCCCGGTCACTGGCCACCTCGGCCGTGAAGAGCAGCGAGAACTGCACCCGCTCACCGGGGTTGAGCAGCAGGTTGCCCAGGCTGGCCCGGGTCGGCTCGACGATCTCCACCTGGGTCCGGCCGATCGGCCGTACGCCGTTGCCGACCGCGCCACCGGCCCGCCACCGCTCGAACAGCTCCGGTCCGAGGTCGACGACCACCCGGCCGCCGATGGCCTGCAACGGCTCGGCCGCGTTGAAGACCACCTCGTTGCGCGAGGGCACCCGCAACGAGTTGCCGATGGCGAAGGGCCGCCCGGCCGGAGTCGTCTGACCCGCGCCGAGCTGCACCGAGTCGACATTGCGCCACGCGACGTTGTTGTTGTATCGGGTGTTGAGGCTGATGTCCGGGCCATCGATGGTCATCGGGTCGGTGGCGGACACCCAGCGGGCCAGCAGGCAGAAGTGGCCCGGCCCGGGTACCCCGGTCCACGGGATGATGACCGTGGTGACCCCCGGGTTCACGGTCACGTAGGCCGCCCCGATCTGGGTCCAGTGGGTCGGCCAGACCGCACCACCACCGGGGGTCGTCCGGTAGACCTGCAGCGTCCCGGTACCCACCCCGGAGCCGTAGGGCCCGGGGTTACGCAGCTTGACGAAGATGTAGTTGGTCACCCCGACGACGGGGTTCTGACTGACGGCACACTCGGTGGGGTTCGGGCAGACCTTGATGTCCGGGCTGGCCCACAACGGGTTGAGGTTGTGCGGTTGGACCCCGACATCGGCGGTGACGTCCTTGATGTAGACGTCGGTGGTGCTGGTCAGCGCGGCGGGCGCGGTCGCCTCGAACGGCGCGGCCGCCGCGCTGGCGCCCAGCAGGCCGGTCAACGCCGCAGCGGTCAGCCCGACCATCGCGGCCCGGCGGACCCGTGTTCCTAGACTGCTCATGACAGGGTTTCTCCCATCGACGGAGCGTGCGCCGACAAGCGCGTTGCGGTGCTGTGTCGGCGCCGTGACGTCCTTCAAGAGCCGGTGACCGACCCGGAAATACGTCCCCTCAGATGGTGTGAGAACCGGCGGATCGCCCCCGTTTTCAGTCCGGCAGGGATCGGCAGGAGGCGCGGACGACGAGCTCGGTGGGCAGCCGGATGTGGATGTCGCGCTCCACCCCGGCGATCAGATCCACCAGCAGGCGCAGCGCCTCGGCACCCATCCGTTGTATCGGCTGCATGATCGTGGTCAGCGGCGGGTTGACCAGGGCGGACTCCGGAACGTTGTCGAAGCCGATCACGGACAGGTCGTCCGGGACCGACAGCCCCATGCTCCGGGCGACATCGATCGTGGAGATCGCGGACAGGTCGTTACCGGCGAAGACCGCAGTCGGTCGGTCCGGCAGGGCGAGCAGTTCGGCGGCCGTCCCGGCGGCGCTCTCGATGCGGAACCCACCGACCCGTACCAGCCGCTCGTCCACTGTCACGCCCGCATCGGCCATGGCCTGCCGGAAGCCCGCCTCACGCAGCCGGGAGGACTCCAGATCGGCCCGTCCACTGATGTGCCCGATCCGACGATGCCCCAGGGAGAGCAGGTAGTTGGTAGCCAGTACGGCCCCGGCGAAGTTGTCGGAGTCGACCGTGGGCAGACCCGAGGGGCCGGTGTGCGGGTCGACGGCCACGACATGGAAACCCTGTTTGGTCTCCACCACCGTCGGGGTGACGATCACGGCCCCGTCGATCAGGGTTCCGGACAGCCGCGCCAGCGATCGCCGCTCCCAACCGACGGCCGTACCGGCGACATCGCCGCTGGAGTAGGCGAGCAACTGGTAGCCGGTGCCGGT
The DNA here is from genome assembly GCF_040643455.1 of Micromonospora sp. NPDC047134. Lineage (NCBI taxonomy): Bacteria > Bacillati > Actinomycetota > Actinomycetes > Micromonosporales > Micromonosporaceae > Micromonospora > Micromonospora sp. NPDC047134. Next base: position 53,912 of record NZ_JBEYUI010000020.1, on the reverse strand, counting down.
CACCCCCGCCGAGGCCCCCTTGAGCAGTTCGGTGGAGAAGGGTTCGAACTCCGCGACCAGGATGCCCAGGACGTTCGTCCGGTGGCTGCGCAGGCTCTGCGCGCCGAGGCTGGCCTCGTACCCGAGTTGATGGATGACCTGCTGAACCCGCTCGACGGTAGCCTGCGCCACGCCGTACCTGCCATTCACCACCTTGGATACAGTTGCCACGGAGACGCCGGCCGCGCGGGCCACGTCCGACATGTTGACACGCTGCGGGAACGCCACGCCGACGATGATAGAGGGCGGACGGGGTTCGATGAGTGGCGTATCGAAAACGTTATCGACACCGATTGACACTCGGTTACACGGCTGTAAAACTCCCCCGCAGGCCGAGCACCGCGACTGACTAGTCGAGGAGATACCGATGGCTATAAAGCGCCGCGTACGAACCGCCCTAGCGCTGTCCATCACCACCGCACTACTCGCCACCGGATGCAGTGGGGGCGAGTCCGAGGAGCCCGCCGAGAGCGAGCTGTTCAAGAACCCGGTAACCCTGACCTGGTGGCACAACGCCAGCGAGGACGGGGTCGGAAAGGAGTACTGGGCGAAGGTCGCCAAGGACTTCAACGCCCTGCACCCCACGGTGACGATCGAGATCGAGGCGATCGAGACCAACCAACTCCAGCGCACCCGGCTGCCCGCCGCGCTGCTGAGCAACGACCCGCCGGACATCTTCCAGGCCTGGGGTGGCGGTGAGATGCGCGAGCAGGTCGAGGCCGACTACCTCAAGGACATCACCGACCAGGTCAAGGACGAGGTCGCCAACATCGGCAGCTCCGCCGAGATCTGGGCGGTGAACGGCAGGCAGTACGGGCTGCCGTACCGGATGGGTATCGAGGGCATCTGGTACAACAAGGACATGTTCGCCCGGGCCGGCATCGCGGCTCCGCCGACCACGTTCGAGGAACTCAACGAGGCCGTCACCAAGCTCAAGGCGATCAACGTCGTGCCGATCGCGGTCGGCGCCGGTGACAAGTGGCCGGCCGCCCACTGGTGGTACAACTTCGCGCTGCGGGCCTGCTCCGTCGACACCCTGAAGAAGGCCGCCAAGGACCTGGACTTCGAGGACCCTTGCTTCGTCAAGGCCGGCGAGGACCTGAAGTCCTTCATCGACACCAAGCCGTTCCAGAACAACTTCATCGCCACCCCGGGGCAGAACGACCCGACCAGCGCCAACGGCATGCTGGCCAACGGCAAGGCCGCGATGGAGCTGATGGGTGACTGGAACAAGGGCACCCTGGACAACGTCGCCGAGGACAAGGAGGCGTTGAACAAGTTCATCGGCTGGTTCCCGGTTCCGGCGATCAGTGGTTCGCCCGGTGACCCGAAGGCCGCCCTCGGTGGCGGTGACGGGTTCGCCTGCGCCAAGAACGCCCCGGCGGAGTGTGTCGAGTTCCTGAAGTACATCGTCAGCCCCGAGGTCCAGAAGGGTTACGCGGAGACCGGCACCGGTCTGCCGGTGGCCAAGGGCTCCGAGGCCGGCGTGACCGATCCGGCGCTGCGCTCCATCCTGGAGGCCACCACCGGCGCGACCTACGTTCAGCTCTGGCTGGACACCGCCTTCGGTAGCACCGTCGGCAACGCGATGAACGACGCGATCGTCGCCATCTTCGCGGGCAACGGGACGCCGCAGCAGGTCGTCGACGCGATGAAGTCGGCCGCTCGCAAGTGACGTCCACGAACCAGACCCTGAACCCCGCCGGCGGCGTGTCCGCGCCGCCGGCGGGGCTCCGGCCCGCCAACCGCAAGTCCAGCCGGGCCGCCGAGACGCGACGCAAGTGGTACGAGATCATCGGTCTCACCACCCCGGCGATCATCGTGTACGTGATGTTCGTCCTGGTGCCGATGGGCTTCGCCTTCTACTACAGCCTGTTCCGCTGGCGTGGAGTAGGACCGCCCACGGAGTACATCGGCTTCGACAACTACGTGATGGCCTTCCAGGACCCGATCTTCCTGGACGCGTTGCGCAACAACGCCCTCATCGTGTTCGGGTCCCTGATCATCCAGGGCCCCATCGCGTTGGGCGTGGCCCTGTTGCTCAACCGCCACTTCCGGGGCCGTACGGTGTTCCGCCTGCTGGCCTTCGTGCCGTACGTGCTGGCCGAGGTCACCGTCGGCATCATGTGGAAGCTGATCCTGACGGAGAACGGCAGCTTCGACGCGCTGCTGCGCTCACTCGGGTTGGGCGGTCTGGTCCAGGCTTGGCTTGCCGATCTCGATATCGTTATCTGGACCCTGCTGTTCGTCCTGACCTGGAAGTATGTCGGCTTCGCCATCATCCTGCTGCTGGCCGGTCTGTCCAATGTGCCGCAGGAATTGAACGAGGCCGCCGAGATCGACGGGGCGAGCTGGTGGCAGATCCAGCGTCATGTCACCCTGCCGTTGCTGGGCCCGACGATCCGCATCTGGATGTTCCTGTCCATGATCGGCTCGTTGCAGGTCTTCGACGTGATCTGGGTGACCTCGGTGCCGGCGGTACGCTCGCTTGGTGCATCGGCAACCATGGCTACATACATGGTGGACAATGGATTCTTCGCTCGGCTCTGGGGCTACGGCAACGCGATCGCGGTGATCCTGTTCGTCATCTCGTTCGTGGCGGCGATCATTTTCCAGCGCTTCCTGCTCCGGCGAGACATCGAGGGCGCCATCACCACCAGAAGGGCAAAGTGACGTGACGACCGCGAACACCGTTCTGACGCCCGCCAAGCGCCGGCCGGTGTCCTGGGGCAACCCCCTGACCTACGCCTTGGCGCTGGCGGTCGCGGCTGTGTCGATCACGCCGGTGATCTACGTGGTGATCGGTGGTTTCCGGACCACCCCGCAGATCGTCGCGAACCCGGCCGGCATGCCCGACCCATGGGTCATCGACAACTACGTCCGGGTGCTGACCCAGAGCAACTTCTGGCGTCAGGCCTTCAACAGCGCGGTGGTGTCCCTGGGCACCACCCTCGGGGTGGTGGCCCTGGGGGTCTCCGCCGCGTTCGTGCTGGCCCGGTACACCTTCCGGGGTCGTGAGGTGCTCTACACCTTCTTCACCCTGGGCCTGCTGTTCCCGGCCGGGGCGGCGATCCTGCCGCTGTACCTCATGCTGCGCGACCTCAACCTGATCAACTCGTACTACGCGGTGATCCTGCCGCAGGTGGCCTTCTCGCTGCCGCTGACGATCGTCATCCTGCGCCCGTTCCTGACGGCCATCCCGCGTGAACTGGAGGACGCGGCGGCCATCGACGGCACCGGGCGGCTCGGTTTCCTCTGGCGCATCATGTTGCCGCTGTCGCGGCCGGCCCTGGTCACCGTCGGGATCCTGGCGTTCGTCACCAGTTGGAACGCCTTCCTCCTGCCGCTGCTCGTCCTCGGTGACGCCAACCTGCACACCCTGCCGCTTGGCGTGCAGCAGTTCTCCAGCCAGTACAGCTCCGACACGGCCGGCATCCTCGCCTTCACCTCCCTGGCGATGCTGCCCGCCCTCCTGTTCTTCACCTTCGCCGAGAAACAGATCGTCGGAGGCCTGCAAGGTGCGGTCAAGGGCTGAGCGGCAGCCGCACGAGCACCAGAAACGGAAGGCACAGCATGACTGAGGTCCGTCAGGTGGGGGGCGCGTCGGCGCCGACTCAAACAGGTCCACGCCACGATCGGCCGGACGGGCCGGACGGCGAGTCGCGGATCCGCGAGCTGCTCGGTCGGATGACGATCGAGGAGAAGGTCGCGCAGCTCGTCGGGTTCTGGGAGAAGGAGGACGGTGAGGCGGTCGCCCCCTTGCAGGGCGAGTTCGGCGAGGTCGGCAGGCTGGAGAGCTTCTCCCGGCACGGGCTGGGTCACCTGACCCGGCCCTACGGCACCCGTCCGGTCGACCCCGTAGCCCGCGCCTCCTGGCTGCGGAAGTTCCAGTCGGAACTGGTCACCGGCACCCGGCTCGGCATTCCGGCGATCGTGCACGAGGAGTGCCTGACCGGGTTGTCGGCCTGGAAGGCGGCCACCTTCCCCACCCCCTTGGCCTGGGGCGCAGCCTTCGATCCCGACCTGGTCACCGAGATGGCCGCGGCCGTCGGGACGGTGATGCGTACCCTCGGCATCCATCAGGGCCTCTCCCCGGTGCTGGACGTGATCCGGGACGCGCGGTGGGGCCGGGTCGACGAGTGCATCGCCGAGGACCCGTACCTGGTCGGCACCATCGGCACCTCGTACGTGCGGGGTCTGCAGTCCCAGGGGGTGCACGCCACCCTGAAGCACTTCGTCGGCTACTCCGGCTCCCGGGCCGGACGTAACTTCGCCCCGGTGCACGCCGGTCCCCGGGAGATCGCCGACGTGTTCCTCCCGCCGTTCGAGATGGCCGTCCTGGACGGCGACGTGCGGTCGGTCATGCACTCGTACGCCGAGATCGACGGCGTGCCGGTCGCCGCCGACCCCACCCTGCTCACCGAACTGCTCCGGGACCGGTGGGGCTTCGACGGCACGGTGGTGGCCGACTACTTCGGGGTGGCCTTCCTGAACCTGCTGCACCATGTCGCCTCCGACCACGCGGAGGCCGCCGTGCTGGCCCTCACCGCCGGGGTCGACGTCGAGCTGCCGACCGGGGACGCCTACCTGACCCTGATCGAGTCGGTGCGGTCCGGCCGGATCGACGAGGCCCTGATCGACCGGTCGGTGCTGCGGGTGCTGCGGCAGAAGCTGGAACTCGGTCTACTCGACGCCACCTTCGACGACGAGCCGGTCGAGCCGGTCGACCTGGACTCGCCGGAGCATCGGGCGATCGCCCGCCGGTTGGCGGAGAAGTCCATCATCCTGGTCGCCAACCAGGGGGTGCTGCCGCTGCCGGCCGGGCGCCGGGTGGCGGTGATCGGCCCGAACGCCGACCGGGAGGCGGCCCTGTTCGGCTGCTACTCCTTCCTCAACCACGTCCTCGCCCAGCACCCGGGGGTGGAGACCGGCATCGAGGTGCCCACCGTGCTCCAGGCCCTGCGGGGGGAGTTCGGCGCCGAGCAGGTCACTTCGGCGGTGGGCTGTGCGGTGGACACCGAGGACCGGTCCGGGTTCGCCGAGGCCGTCGCCACGGCCTCGGCGGCGGAGGTCGCCGTACTGGTCGTCGGTGACCACGCCGGCCTGTTCGGTCGCGGCACCGTCGGGGAGGGCTGTGACCGCGACGACCTGGAGCTGCCCGGGGTGCAGCGGGAACTCGTCGAGGCGGTGCTGGACACCGGCACCCCGGTCGTGCTGGTGCTGCTCACCGGACGGCCGTACGCCCTCGGGTGGGCGATGGACCGGTGCGCGGCCGTGGTGCAGGCCTTCTTCCCGGGCGAGGAGGGGGCCTCGGCGATCGCCGGGGTGCTCTCCGGGCGGGTCAACCCCTCGGGACGCCTGCCGGTGAGCCTGACCGGCTCGGCCGGGGCGCAGCCGTACTCGTACCTGCACCCCACCCTGGGGGAGGGCAACGAGGTGACGAACCTGTCGGCCGCGCCGGTGGCCCCGTTCGGCCACGGTCTGTCGTACACCACCTTCGGGTACGCCGATCTGACCGTGTCCGACACGGTGCCCACCGACGGCACGATCCGGGCGAGCGTCCGGGTCACCAACACCGGCACGGTGGCCGGCGAGGAGGTCGTCCAGCTCTACGGCCACGACCTGGTGGCCTCGATCACCCGGCCGGTGGCGCAGCTGCTCGGGTACCGCCGGGTCCACCTGGAGCCGGGGGAGTCCGTCACGGTCGAGCTGTCCGTGCCCACCACCCGCCTGGCCTTCTCCGACCGCACCCTCACCCGGGTCGTGGAGCCCGGTGAGGTCGACATCTGGGTCGGCAACAGCGCCCACCGTGCCGCCCAGGCCCGTACCACCCTGGTCGGTGACCTCGTCCCGGTGACCAACGACTCCCCCCGCTGGACCACCACCCGCCTGCACTGACCGTCCTTCGGAGCCTGGTGCGGCACCGCCCTCGCGAGGGTCGGGCCGCACCAGGCCCCGGCGTGTCAGCGGCGCTTGTTCGGCCTGCGCCCGGCCGTCGGCGGAGTTGACCCGGCGGCGCCGGTGGCCGGTGTCGCGGTGGTCGGTGCCGTTTCGGCGGCGGTGGCGTTCGGTGTCCCGGCGGCCGGCGCCGATCCGGCGCCGGTGGCGGGCGGGGGTGGGTACCGGCGCAGCATCCAGGTCTGCTGGCCCAGGGAGAACAGGTTCGTGGTGACCCAGTAGATGATCACGCCGATCGGGAAGATCAGCCCGGAGACGAGCAGCGAGGCCGGGATGCCGTAGAGCATCAACCGCTGCATCAGCCGCTGCTGCGGCTCCTCGGCCCACCCGGTCCGCAGGATCATCTGCCGACTGCTCAGATAGGTGGTCACGACCATCATCGCGATCAGGATCAGCGCCACCACCCGGACGGTCACCCCGTCCGCCCCGAGCCCGGCCAACTCCGCTGCGCCTGAGCGGAAACTGGCCGCTACGGGCGCGCCGAACAGGGTCGCCGAGGAGGCGCTGTCGAACTGGGTGACCGTCCAGCCGTACAGGGTCTTCAGGTGCTCCGGCATGGAGGGCTTGAGGTGCCGCAGCACATGGAACAGCCCCAGGAAGACCGGGATCTGGACCAGCATGGGCAGGCAGCCCGTCAGGGGGTTGGCCCGCTCGGTCCGGTAGAGCTCGACGATCTCCTTCTGGAGGGTCTCCCGGTCGTCCCGGTGTTTGTCCTGAAGCGCCTTGATCTGGGGCTGGAGGGCCTGCATCGCCCGCTGTGCCTTGATCTGCTTGACGAAGATCGGGAAGAGGACCACCCGGACGGTGAGCACCAGGAAGACGATGCCGAGCACCCAGGACCAGTCGGTGCCCCACCGGGGTGTGTCGGCGAAGACCAACTGCCAGGCGCGGTGCCAGAACAGCAGGATGGCGGAGATGCCTGCGTAGATCAACGCCATCAGTGGGCTGAAGATGGTGCTCACCGGGGGGCTCCGGTGGCCAGGGGGCGGCCGGAGAACCCGGCAGGAATCAGCGAAGTGGACATGGTGCACCTCTCGAACGATGACCGGAGACGGGCAGGAACCAGTCAGGTGCGGTCGCCGTCGAGCGGCAGCGGGTGAGGCTGCGGTTGAGGCTCAGGCGACCGCGAAGGTCGCCGTCGGGGCGCGGGGGCGGGAGCGGCCGGCCGCGTCCGGATCACGATGCCGGGGTACGCCGGTGCGGCGGCAGCGTTCGCGCATCATCCGGCCGGTGACCCGCAGGTTGGCCGGGGTGACCACCCGCAGCAGCAGGTTCACCGCGGCTAGCACGACCGCCAGCAGTGCCCCGGTCGCCGCGGCGGTGCCGGTGACCATGCCACCGGCGCCCGCGTCGGCGAGAACACCGACGAGGTACCAGAGCATGGCGAGCCCGATCACGTCACAACCATATCCGGCGGCCGCGACCGGCGGAGGTCGCGGCGGGCGGGCTGCCCAGACTGCCCCGGCCGCCGTCACCGCCAGCCGGCTGCGGAGTCGACTCTGCGGTATCCGGGCTAGCGGTGCGGGTCGGTCTCGGCGCGCAGGGCGGCGGTGGCGCGGATGGCCTTGACGATCGCCGGGATCGCGCCGATCAGCAGCACCACCGCCCAGATGATCGCGATCACGGCGAAGACCAGGGCGCCGAGGCTGTCGAGGATGCTGACCAGGATCACCGGCACCAGCCGGTGCAGGAACTCCAGCACCACCGGGCAGAGCAGGCTGGTCCCGATCAGCAGCACCAGGCCCTTGTTCTGCAGGAACTTGGGCTGGGCGAGCAGCAGCAGCCCGGCCCAGGTCAGCTTGAGCAGCAGTACCAGGCCGAGCAGTACGGCCGCGTCCCCCACCGGGAAGAAACCCCACAGGGCCAGATAGGCCAGGGTGCCGAACGGTGGTGCCAGGAACAGGGAAACCATGATCGTCAGCTCGATGAAGGCGAGCATCAGGGCCAGGAACCCCACGATGATCAGGATGATCGAGAAGATCAGGGTGGCGATGCCCTGCACCCGCCCCTGGATCCGTTCGGGGAGCACCAGACCCAGGCAGAACAGCCCGGTGGTCCACAGGGCCGCCGCGTCGACCAGGGCCAGGTAGCCGGTGCCCCGCCCGGAGGGCTCGCTGACCCCGCGTACCTCCCCGACCTCGACACCCAGCTCGGCGGCGCCGCCGGCCAGCGCCGGCCCGGCGTCCGAACCGCCCACCAGCAGCCCGGCACCGACCTCTACGCCGACCGCCAGCACCAGGGCGAGCATGGCCAGCAGCAGGAAGGGCCTGCGTAACGCGCCCATCACCGTCCTCCTCAGGATTCACTGCCGGCTGACGGTGACCACGCAGCCCGTGGGGCAGCGCAGCATGACGATGCTCGGGCGGTCCACCGCGATCCGGGCCACCGCGTCGGTGCCGTCCTCGGCCGGGGTTACCGTGTCGGTCAGGGTGAAGTCGGCACCGCCGGGGGCCGGTGCCTCGACGGCGAACCCGCTGGGGCTGCGCAGGATCAGCAGCCGCAGCCCGCCCGGATCGGCTACCCGTACCGCGCAGTCGCCGACCACCGCCAGCCGACCGGGCGCCTCGGCGCACTCCGCCTGGACACTGTCGGGGTCGACCGCACCCGCTCCACCCCCGACTCGCCCCAGCAACTCCACCAGCGAATGCCGCCCCACCGGATCACCCCCCTCCTGCCGCCCGACCCCCACCACCCCCACGAACAGCACCACCAGCAACACCCCGACCCCCACCACCAACACCTTCTGCCGTCCCCCCACCCCAACCCCCTCCTCTCACCCACCCGGCCCGTCACCCTCACCCCAAAACCCCTCCCTCGCCGCCCTCTCCCGCGCCCGCCCTTCGCCCTGTTGATCAAGGAGTGCGCGTCTGGGTGGCGCTGATTTCTGACGCAGACCTCTTGATCGACAGGGGCTGGCGGGGGTGGGGGTCAGAGGGGGGATGGGGGGAGTTCGGTGAAGCGGATGGTGTCTATGCCGGCGAAGTAGCGGTCCGTGCTCTGGGTCTTGCCGATCACCACCAGGGTGATCTCGTGCGGGCCTGCGGCCAGGCGGACCTGGGCCACGTCGAGCCAGTCGGTGATCCGCACCTTCGGGGTGAAGCCAATGAACGGGTCACCGACCTGCCGGCCGTCGACCAGGAACGCCACGTTGGCGTAGTCGGGGGCGGTGGTCATCACGGCGGAGAACTGCCAGGTGGCCTCGGCGGGCAGTTCCACCCGCACGGTCACCCGGTCGTTGATCGCCCGGCCCAGGAAGAACAACTGGGCGTCCTGCGACCAGACCACCTGGCAGCAGCTGGTCTGCACGATGACGCTCGCCGGGGAGTTCGACGGGGACCCCACGACGGCGGTGGGCACCAGAGTCTCCGCCTCGACGGTCACCACCCGGGGCGGCAGCGGCGGGGCATCCTCACCCCGGGTCACCAGGAACACCACCGTGGCCGAGACGACGAGCACCAGGGCCGCCGCGGCGGCGATCCAGGGCCAGGGCGTACGCTTGGGCGGCGCCACCGCCCGTACCTCGTAGGTGACCCGGCCGCTGGAGCGGGAACTCTCCTCCGGGGCGGTGTTCGCCGAGTAGGCGAACCCGGTCATGTCGTAGCGCCGAGGCGGAGTCCCGGCCGGCACCACCAGGCGTACCAGGAAGGACACCGAGCCCTGCGCGGGCACCACCCGCTGGGGTTCGGTGACCGTGAACCAGGCCCGCTGGGTCCCCTCGCCGGGGGCCACGTCGAACACCACCGTGTCCGGGGCGAGCCCCGGGTTGGAGACGGTGAAGGTCAACTCCCCGGCGTTGCGGGCGTCCAGGGTGAACTGCTCGGCAGCGGCGACGACGGTCCATTCGGTGCTCATGACGGCTCCTCCGGAGCAGGATCGACAAGGTCAGCGACGGCTGGGCTGGGTCCGACGGTGGCCCGGCCGACCGCCCGGCCGGGCGCGGGGGCGGCGGTGACCACGATCTCGGCGGTGACCGCGGCCGGCTTCTCCGCCTCGACGATGCGACCGATCAGGGCCAACTGCCCGGCGGCGTCCGCCGGCACCCGGACCACCACGTGGAAGGGCCGGTCGGCCGGCTCGTCCAGGACGAAACCGGTGACCCCGGTGGCCAGTTCCAGGGCGGTGCGCAGCCCGTACGGGGTGCCCCGCCAGGCCGCCAGACGGGCGCCGTGCGCCACCAGGTCCCGCAGTCGGCTCAGCGGCAGCAGCAGGGGAGCGTCCCGCCGGGGGGCGGCGACCAGATGGTCCATCGCCACCCACCGGGCCAGGTACGCCACCATCTCCCCGGGCGCCTGGTAGGGCGTGAACAGGGCCTCGACCTCGGCCAGTACGGCCTCGTCCGGGGCGTGCAGCCCCTCCATCACCTCCAGCAGCGCCCACAGCACGCTGCCCGGTACGCAGGCCCGCTGGTACGCCGCGGGCAGCAGCCGCTCAATGCCCGCTCGCCGCATCGTGGCGCACCACCTCTATGTCGTGCTCGCCGGAGCAGAGCAGCCAGGTGTCCGGCACGGTCACCACGTCGGCCGTGGCCTGGTTGGCGCTGGCCGACCAGTCCACCGCCTCGGTGCTGCGGAACACCCCCCGTTCCCCGCCGGCCAGGATCAGTCGCGGGGTCCCGGAGGCGGCGGCCACCGCGTCCACCGGCATGAACCGGGTCCGGTCGCGTAGCGGCAGCCCGCAGTTGACCGACACGGAGGCCCACTGCGGCTGGCCGGCCAGGGTGTCCAGCCGCAGCACCCCGCCGCTCTGGGTGGCCGCCAACGCCACACTGCCGCTGAAGGCCAGGTCCCGGCAGGTGCCGCCGATCCACCCGCCCTGCATCGCCTGCCACTTGACGTCGGACTCGAACAGCCGGGCCCGGAAACAGCCCTGTCCGGGCTTCTTCGGATCCGGCTCACCGGCGCCGCTCCACAGCAGGGTGGCCGGGCCGTCGTACTGCACGGCCAGCACCCGGTTGTCCACATTGGCCAGCCCGACGTGGGTGAAGCTGCCCGGACGGCCGGCGTTGCCCGACAGGTACACCCCGAACCCGGCCTGGGCCGCCACCGCCACCCCGGGGGCGCCCCGTTCGGAGACGAAGGCCCGCACCGCGTAGAAGCCCCGATCGGCGTCGGCCGGGTCGACCAGGATCTGCAACGGCACCGCGCCGGGCAGCAGGGACACCTCGTACAGGCCGGTGTCCGTGGCGACCAGCAGGGCACCGGCGCCGTCCCGGTCGATCCAGGCCAGGTCGCTGATCCGGGCCTCCAGGTCGGCCAGCAGGGACCAGGTTTCCCCCAGGTCGGTGCTCAGGTGCACCCGGGAACCACCACCGGTGCGTACGGTGGCCACCGCCACCGAGCCGGGGCGGGCGACGATGCCCGGTCGGACCGGGGCGGGAGCGGGGGCCACCCGCTGCACGGTCTCCCCGGTGAAGCGGCCGACCGGCTCCCAGCCGGCACCGGCGTTGGTGGAGCGGAACAGCACCTCGGCGCTGCCGGCGTACCAGGTGTTCGGCTGGTACTGGTCGGCGGCCAGCGTACGCACCTGGTTGTCCGGGGCCTCGTCCACCACGAACCGCACCGACTCGACGTAGCGCACCCCCGGCTCGGCGTGCTCCAGCAGCCGGTACACATTGGAGGCCCGCAGCGGCTCGCCGAAGGCCCACCCGGTCGGGTTCAGGGCGGTGGGCAACGGGCTCAGGGTCTGGTGCAGCCGGTCGTGGATGCGTCGACGGACCGCCTCGACGTCCTCCTCCCCGCGGACCACCACCCGGGCCCGGATCGACACCGCCTTGTACCGGGCCCAACTGGCCCGGCAGGTGGTGCCCAGGGACCGACGCCGCTCCAGATCCGCCTCGACCCGCAGCCGGGTCTCCTCCACCTCGTGTTCACGCAGCACCTGCACCGGCAGCCCACCGCCCGGCCGGGCCTGCGGCGGCACGTACGGCACCAGCACGGTCTCCACCTCACCCGGGCGGGCGAAGCTGTAGACGGCGGCCCGGGTGAAGGCCCGGGCCCGCGCCACCCGACCGGCGGCCGTGGCCAGCACCTCGAAGTCGCGGGCGGTCACCGCCCGCTGCTGGGCGAAGAAGGCGTACGGCCCGCGCAGCAGCACCGACTCCATGCTCTCCATCTCCCGGCCGCCGACCGCCGGCAGCGGGTTGACCACCTTCACCCCGGGCAGCGGATCCCGCAGACTGGTCAGGGTGCCGGCTGCCACGTTGCCGGTCGGTCCGCCCCCGGCGCGGTACCACAGCCGCACCTGCCGCCCGGCCGGTGGCACGGCCGCGACCGGGCCGTCGCCGAAGCGCAGCGACCCCGGTTCGGTGGTCCGCAGGTCCAGGGCGGGGGCGAAGGTGATCGTGCCGGAGCAGCGGTCCACCAGGTACGCCTTGTCCTGGGGACCCAGACCGGCGAAGCTGTCCACCGGCCGCCAGACCTCGAAGATGCGGCCCTGGTGTTCCCGGGCCGCCGCCCCCAGCTCCACCGACCCGGCCGGCACCTCCACCCCGAGCAGCAGATCCCAGGCCTCGGCGGTACGCGCCAACGGTGCCCGCGCCGCCCGCAGCACCTGCCCCGGTGCCCCGGTGCCCACCCCCAGCAGTTCCGCCTCGACGAGTTCGCAGTGGTGCATCCGTACGGTCACCTCCTGCTCGCCGACCCCCAGCGAGGCCGGTTCACAGGTGACGAAGACGACCGGCCTGGGGTCCGCACTTCGGGCGGCGGCCACCCGGGTACCGGCCGGGATCCGCAGCGGCGTCTCGTCCGACCCGGTCCGGGTGAAACGCACCTGCGCCCAGGCCGCGCTCGGCGCGTGCCGGGTCACCCCGAGCAGGTTCAGGAAGGCCACGTACGCCTTCTCCGGCAACTGGTTCAGCCGGTAGATCATCACCTCGGTCAGGTGCGCGAACGCCTCCAGCAGGGCGATGCCGGGGTCGTGCGCGGACAGGTCGGTCCAGCCGGGACAGGACTGCTGGATCCGCTCCCGGGCCTCGGTGACCAGGTCCAGGAAGCTGCGGTCGTCCAGGTGCGGCACGGGCAGGGTCATCGCCCCTCCTCGGGGCCGGGTACGGCGGAAGGTTCCTCGTCGACCGGCAGCAGGTCCACGGAGAAGACCAGGTGACCGGGGGCCAGGCTGGCCCGGATCCGGTAGTCCAGCCGGATCACCAGCCGCCAGGCGTCCTCCGGGTCGGGACCGGCGTCGACATCGAGTACGTCGATGCGGGGCTCCCAGCGGGCGATGGCCGCCCGCACGTAGTGGATGGCCAGACCGGCCGTGGTGTCGTCGTTCGGCGCGAAGACCAGCCGGTGCACCCGGGAGCCGTAGCCGGGTCGCATCAGCCGCTCACCCGGGGTGGTGGACAGCAGCAGGAACAACGCCTGGCGTACGGTCTCGTCGCCGTCGGTCATGGCCAGCCCACCGGCCGCGGTGAGCCCCAGCCCGCCGCCCCGCCCCGGGTCGAAGCCGGCACCGACGAACCTGATCGCCCTCATCGGTCGGCCCCCACGAACCGCTGCCGAGGATCGCGGACCCGGTAGGTGACCTGACCCGGGGGACTACCGTCGGTGAACCCCTCGAGGTGGGACAGCACGACCGGTCGACCGTCGACCCGGATCCAGTGGCTGTAGCCGACCGCCACCGATTCGGTCTTCGTGCAGGGTTTCACGGTGGCGCCGTAGTTGGGGCAGGCGGCGATCGGCCGACCCAACGGGTCGTCGGCCACCAGGGCGGGGACCTCGGCCAGGGTCACCCACCGCTGCGAGGGCTGGTTGCGGACCCGGCCGTCGTGGTCGCACCTGATCACGGAGTCGCGGGTTATCCAGCGCATCAGCGGCCTCCGTCGTGGTGGGCACGGGCGAGTGAGCGGGCCTGCTCGGCGGCGGTGTCCGGGTCCTCGACCGCCTCGGCGTGCAGGAAGTCGACACTGCGGGCCCGCACCACCATGGCCCGCCCTGGGGCGGAGAGCACCAGGTCGGTGGTGGCGTGCAGGGTGGCCAGTTCGGGGGCCAACTCCAACCAGCTGCCGGCCTCCGTGCTCAACCGCAGACTGCGGGCCACGTCGTCGATGACCACCTGCTGCCCACCGGCGGTCCGCAGTGACCACCGCCGGGCCCGGCCCTCGTCGACCCCGGTGTCGTACGGCTCGACCGCCCCGAACAGGGAGCCCAGGACGACACCGGAGGCCGGCTCGCCGCCGGGCAGCGCCACCAGCACCCGGTCCTGCGGGTCGGGCAGCGCCACCAGGCCCTTTCCCGGGCCCGCTCCGGGGCAGAGCACCCCCAGCCAGCCGGCGTCGGCCCCGCCGTAGGCGGGCAACTCCACCCGTACCCGACCCAGCCCGGCGGGGTCGGCCACATCGGTGACCGTGCCCAGGGTGACCACCGCCGGTGCGGGCGGCCCGGCCGGCGGTGGTGGCGGGGGAGCGGTGGAGAACCGGGTCAGATGTCCGTCGGCGTCCAGGGTGTGCACCACCTCGGTGAGGACGTAGCTGCCCGCGACCGCCTCGGCGACCCCGGCCAGGAGCACCCGGCGGCCCGGCCGCAGGGCCGGGTCACCCTCGGCCGTACCTTCGGCGGTGACCAGGGCGGCGGCCCGCAGGTCCAGGCGGGCCTGGGCGAGGGCGGCGATCTCGTCGTCGCTGCGCCCCGGCTGGTCCAACGCGGTACGGGCGCCCTCCGCGCCGACCACGGCCGGATCCGGTTCGACCGGGGTACGGCGTCCGCAGCGCGCGGTGGCGGTGCTCTGCGCGATCGGTTCGGCCCGCTGGGGGTGCCAGCCCAGAGCGGTGCTCTCCCCGGCGGCGGTGTCGGCGTTGACGGACAGCCGCAGGTCGTGCACCCGGTGGCCGAGGGCCAGGGGGACCGGCTCGCCCTGACCCCGCAGGGTCATCAGGTGCAGCACACCCTCGTGGACGGTCAGGTGCAGCCCGGCCCGGCCGGCCACCGCCAGCAGCAGGTCCAGGTCGTTGGCGTGGTGGTGGGTCAGCCGTTCCAGCCGGGGCCCCTCGGACTCCGCCTCGACCCGCAGCCCCAGATCGGCGCAGAGTTCACCGGCCAGGTCGGCGGCGGTGACCGACTCGAAGACCCGCAACCGTTGCCGCTTGCGCAGCCGGTGCAGCAGGTCGTACCCCCGGACCCGCAGGGTGGCGCCGCCGTCGGGGTGGTACTCCACCTCGACGGCGGTGACCTCGCCGCTGAACAGGGTCTCCGGGTGCCCGTCGAGCCGGACCTGCAGGCTGGCCCCGAGGCGTACCGGGCCGGTCAGGGCCGCCGGACCGGGGGCGGTCGTCAACACCGCCTCGCACTGGGTGGGGCGGTTCAGTCGGGCGGCCACCCGGACGGTACGCAGTTGACCGGGCAACGCCTCGGACAACGCGACCCCGTCGATCAGCATGATCAGCGCCCGGGACGCCACATCGGTCATCGCCCACCTCCGGCGACCGTGGTCTCGGGCAGCGGCGGCACGGCCAGGGGGGTGCCAGGGGGCAGGGTCAGGGGGTCGGTGATCCGGTTGTGTTCGGCCAGCAGCCGCCACCGCAGCGGAGACCCCAGCGCGTCGTGGGCGAGCAGATCGAAACGTACGCCGGAGGAGTCGGCCGAGCCGCTGCCGTCACCGGCAGCGACCACGGTGGTGCCCGGCGCGACGGCCGGGGTCTGTGCGGCGGCCAACTCCTCCGCGAAGCCCTCCCGGGCTCGGTCGGCGTCCTCGGTGACCCGGACCAGCTTGAGTCGCAGCCAGGACCGACGCGGTGATCCGGTGGCGGTGAAGGCGTCGAACCGTTCCGCCACGGCGACGATCACCCCGGGCACGTTCCAGGTCTTGCCCCAGACCAGCCGGACCAGCGGGGGCCGCACCCAGCCGTGCTCCACCGCCGAGTTCTCCGCCAGCAGCCACAACGGCCGGGTCAGTTCCCGCACGTCGGCGGGGCGCACCTGACCCTCGGCGAAATCGGTGTCGAACAGCAGATCGAGGACCAGTTCGGTACGCCCACCGCCGGTGAAGACCAACGAATCGTCGGCCCGACCGGCCCCGGTGAGCTGGGTGCCGCCGGTGCCCCGACGGCGTACCCCGGCGAGCCGGGTCACCTCGACACTCTCCGGGTTGAGCAGGCAGTCGATCCGCTCGCCGGTGGCGTCGATGAGGAAGGCCACCCGTTCCATCACTCACCCGCCTGTTCCCGGTCGAGCCGACCCCGGTGCGCGACCTCGTCCCCGGCCGGCTCCGGCACCGACCACAGCGGAGCGTCATCGGGCAACCTCGGCCACGGCCCGGCCACCACCCGCCGCTGACCCGCCCGACCTGGCCGATCCGCCTGATCCGTCCGATCGAGGTCCGGCCACGGCCCTCCGTCCCCGGTCAACCGCTCGGCACCGGCTCTGCGCCCCTCCCCGTCGCTGTTGCCGCGCTTTTCCCTGGTCAAGCGCGTGACGTCAGCCCGCGCCGTGACGTCGGCCCACCGCATGCCATCGGTCCGTCCGGGGGCATCGGCCTGCCGGGTGGCATCGGCCCGCCCTGCGACATCCGCCGGCCCGGTGACATCCCTCCGCCCGGTGACGTCCGCCTGCCGGGTGACGTCGGTTGTCCCTGCGAGGCCACCTGGTGTCCCAGCGCCCGGCCACAGCCCGTCCCCGACCACGACACGACCGCCTGGTCGGCCCCCGGTCACGGGCGGGTCGGCGACCTGCTGCCTGTCCTGCGCGGTGCTCAGATCATCGACCGCCCGAAGCCAGCGGCCGACCCGGGCCGGGTAGGTGCCCTCACCCCACCCGCCAGGTCCGCCGCGCCCGGTCGACGCGACAGTCCCCGGCCGAGGGCTGATCGCGGCACCCAACGGAGCCCGCGCCGACGACGGCCGATCTGACGTATCCACCCGTCGCCCCGTTACCGGCAGCCGTGGGATCGGAGCTGCCCCGCTGCCATCCAGCCCGCCGAGCGCCCGAGGTGACTCTCCCCGGTCCTCGTCGCTGCGGCCCGCCCCGGCGCCCTCCGCGCTCCTGCCCCCCGATCCGCCGCCCACTGCGGTGCCGCCCTCGGAGATGCTGCCCCCTGCGATGCTGTCTGTGCCGTACCTCGGCATCGCTTCACCATCCCGGGCCATGGTCATGTCGATGCCCTCCGGCCCGACCCGACCGAACTCGACCGGACTCACGACAGCCCTCGCCGGCTTGCGTCCTCCCGCGGCGCCCTGAGCGGCCCGGCCTACTCCTCCCACCCCCCTTTGCTCTGCTTCACTCCACGCAATGCCCGGTGGCCGTTGCGTCGGTTGAAGCAGAGCAAAGGGGGCGGTGGAGGTAAGCCCGGGAACCGCGGGTGGGGCCGAGGCCTGACCCGGACGCGGGCCCGACGCCTGATCCGGGGCCGAGACCGGGGCCGGAACCGAGGCCAGGGGTGGGGGTGGGGCATGGTTCAGAGTGGTCGGATCGTGGGGCGAGACGATGGTGTCGCCGGCGTTCGACCTGCCGTTGGCCGACACCGGCGTGGCCGGCGGCGGGCCGTCGAGGGCCAGGTCGCGCAGCAGGCCCGGGGCGTGTGCTTCGACCACCCGCAGCCAGTGCTCCGGTGGCTGGCCCGGACGGCGGTCCGTGGCATCGGCTGCCGGCCGGGCCCTCGCGGGGGAGGCTGGGGCGGCGAAGCGGTCCACGGCCTGTGCGGCGGACCGCAGCAGGTCGGCCAGCCGGCTAAGCGGTCGTCGGCGCGGCACCGCCGGCCTCCAGTTCCAGGCTCTCGTAGCGCAGGGTCAGTGCCGCGATGGCGATCTCCTGGCTGAGGGTGTTCAGGTGGGCGCCGCGCCAGTTCGTCGGCCAGGCGTTGATCAGGTTCCAGCGCAGCACCTCGGCGGTGCCGGCGGAGTCCAGCAGCACCACGGAGACGTTGCGGCGATTGACGGTGCCACGGGCCACCGCGTGCACCCAGTCCCACAACTCCCGGGAGGAGGTGAGGCCGAAGTGCAGAGTGACCGGGCCGTACTCGACCTGGCCGGGGATCATCCGGATCCGGTCGTTGCCCTGCTCCCGGTACGGTACCGCCGCGATGTTCACCTCCAGGCCGCTGACCTCGGTGAAGTGGCCGTTGGTGACCCCGTTGACCAGCAGCTTGAAGTTGTAGGCGCGGTACGGGTCGACCGGGGCGCCCGGCTGGGGTGTGGCCGTGGTCGGCATGTCAGCCTCCAATCGTCTCGGTCTCGGTGCCACCGGCCCACTGGCTGAGCTTGAACACCACGAATTCGGCCGGCTTCACCACGGCGATGCCGATGTGGGCTACCACCATCCCGGCGTCGCGGACGTCGGCCGGGTTGGTCTCCTCGTCGCACTTGACGAAGAACGCCTCCTCCGGCGTACGGCCCAGCAGGGCCCCGTCGCGCCAGACCCGGGTCAGGAAGGCGCCGATGTCCCGACGGATCGAGCGCCACAGGGTGAAGTCGTTCGGCTCGAACACCATCCAGCGGGTGCCGTTGGCGATGGCCTGTTCGATGGCGATGGAGAGTCGGCGTACGTTCAGGTAACGCCACTCGCTGGCCTCGGCGGCGAGGGTACGCGCGCCCCAGACCCGGATGCCCTCGCCCGGGAAGTAGCGGATCACGTTGACCCCCTTGGGGTTGAGCACGTCGTGCTCGGCCCGGGTGACCAGGTGACCCAGGTCGACCGCGCCGCGTACCGGCTCGTTGGCCGGTGCCTTGTGCACCCCGCGCAGGGCGTCCGTGCGGGCCCAGATGCCGGCCACGTGCCCGCTCGGCGGGGTGAGCACCAGCTCACCGGAGAGCGGATCGCGTACCCGCAGCCAGGGGTAGTAGAGGGCGGCGTAGTCCGACTGCCGGGGACGATGCGACACCGGGTCCCCACCGGCGGCCGGGGTGTCCGGGTCGGTGGTGTCGCTCGGTTTGGTCGGGCGGGTGGAGCCGGGGGTGGCGACCCGGGTCAGGGTGGAGATGTCCTCGACGTCCGGCGGGGGGTCGCAGATGGCCACCATGGTGCGAGTACGTTCGGCCAGGCTGAGCAGGGCCTCGTACGCCACCGGGTCGTGGAAGCCGGGTGTGGCCACGATGGAGACCTCGTCGACGGCCTCCAGCAGGTCCAGGCCGGCCCGTTTGCGGCCGGTGCCGGTGACCGCGCCACCCTCCCCGACGTTGACCACCCAGCAGCGGGTACCGCCGTTGTCCAGGAAACCGAAGACGGCCCGGGCCAGCGGGGTGCTCTCCAACTCGTCGCCGTCGGCGTACAGGCGCAGGAAGTCCGTCCAGTTGTTCACGGCGAGGGCCTCGCCGAGGTGTGCGGTGCGGCGCGGCGCGACACCGACGAAGGCGGCGGTGCTGGTACCGACCGGTCCGATCGGTCGCGCGGCACCAGGCACCTCCTCGACGTAGATGCCGGGTGAGAAGTAGGTGGGCATCGGTCCTCCCGGAATCGGGTGTCGGTGGATCAGTGGGCCGGTGGGGCGCAGACGATGACGATGTCGGGTTCGGTCGGGTCGACCTCGGCGGTGAGCACCTGACCCCGGCCGGTGAGTCGCAGCCGTACCGGGCCGGGGCTCTCGGGGTCGTGGGGTACCCCGACGATCCGGAACCGGCCGGCGGAGTCGGTGCGGGTCGCGTACGCCTGACCGACGACCTCTACCCGCATGGCCGCAAGTGGCTGCGCGGCCGGGCCGACCACCCGGCCGTCGAAGGTCAGCATGTCCAGTTGGCGCAGCCGCAGGGGGTGCAGGACCGGCGCGGCCGGCCGGCGCTCCGGGGTGACCTGGACCGGCACGTCGATCAGCAGCGCCGGTCGGGGCGGGGTACCGAAGGTCGTCCACAGTGCCGGGTCGCCGGCCTCCAGTGTCAGGGTGTGGCCGCTCGTGGTGGTCGCCACCAGCACCCGGTCCAGCGCCGCCAGGGCCTGCGGCCCACCCGCAGCGAGCAGGTAGCGGACGGTGAACCGGTAGGGCTCCGATGCACCGGTGCCCCGGGTCTGCCGGGCCGGTCGCAGCTCCAGCGGCCAGAGGGTCAGCCCGGTCGGGTCGCTGTCCGGCCCGGGTGGGCCGACCGCGACGGCGTCGCCCGCCGCCCCGGTCAGCCACCCCGCCAGGTCGGCTGTGGCGCCTTCGATCGGACCGGGCCCGCTCATCGCGGTGGGGTCCCCTGAATGCGGTACGCGATGGCCTCGTTCCACACGTGCGGGTAGACCCCGATCTCGAAGTACCGGGTGAACCGGTTGATCGGCGCGCCCGCGTGGTCGTGGTAGAGCAGCCACACCGGGGCGATGGTGAACAGCACGTAGTTGGCCACGACCAGCGGGATGTAGAGCGGCCCGAGCAGCCGGGCCTGGAAGATGTGCACGTCCTCGTGCCGCTGGATGCCCGGCCCGGACCCGGCGCAGACCGTGCCGAGGGTGGTGGCGTACCGGGGGGAGACCCCCTCCAGGACGTTCACCCGGCAACTGTGCGCGGAGGTGGTGCGGTCCAGGGAATGACCGAACAGCAGGTGTACGGCGAGGTAGAGCGCGCCGACGCCGGTGTTCGGCAGGCTCCAGGTGTGGTCGACCACGAACAGGAACACCCCTCGCGGGTCCGGTCCGTAGACCTGGGCCGACGCGATCGCCCAGCCGAAGACCCCACCGACCAGCAGGCCCAGGGTGGCGCCGACGAGCAGCCCGACGATGCCGCCGACGAGGTGACCGAACACCGCCCCGGCGGCGACGTGCACGGCGGCGCTGATGATGCCGAAGACCATGACCCTGCTCCGTTCAGGCCCAGGAGCGGATGAAGCGGGGCTCGTTGCCCTGCGCCAGTTGGATCGGGGTCGCCTGCCGGTTGCCGGGGGGCAACTGGTTGATGCCGAGGGCGGCGGAGAAGATGACCAGCCCGTTGAAGAACGCGATGATCCACTTCTCCGAGCCTGCGTCGGTGGCGAAGGCCGCGGTGAGGTACGACAGCGCGAGCGCGATGCCCAGCGCTATCCACTTGCGCGCTGTGTCGGCGCTGGGGCCGATCAGGCCCCCGATGACGTTCGTGGTGAGCAGGGTAGCGGCGCTCGCGCCGGTTAGGCTGCCCAGCGCGGCCCAGGTGAAGAGATCGTTCATCGCCGATCTCCCTTCGATCGGGTGGTGCGGGGTGGGGAGGAGAGTGTCCGTCCGTCCGTCCGGGCGGGCGGCAGCCGGCCAGGTCAGCCGGCACCCGGCGGACCGGGAATCGTGGTGCGCGGCGCGGCCGGAGTGGCTGCGGGCGCACCGTCAGTGGGTTCGACGGCCGTGGTGGCGTCACCGGCCCCACCGCCGTCGGTGGCCGTGGTCACTTCGCCGGCCCCACTGCGGGTGGCTTCGGTGGCCGTGGTCGAGTCGCCGGTTGCGCGGCGGCGCAGCAGCAGGACGACCAGCAGGGCGCCGAGCAGCAGCACCACCGCGCCGGCGGCGATGAGCAGCCACGGCAGCCCGCCGGTGGCGTCGGTGTCCGCGGCGGCGGAGGGTCGGGGTGGCGCCTCGGCCACGGCACGTAGTTCGGCCGGCTTGGGCTCGTTGGGGTTGACCCGCCAGGTCACCGTCCGGTCGTTGACCTGGCCGCCGGCGTTGACGTCGAGAACGCGGCCGGGGAAGGTCACGGCGATCTCGAAAGACATCAACGACATGAATCTGGCTTGATTCTCCGGGTCCTGCTCGGCCACTTTCCCGCCGTACTTTTTCGGATCAAGCGGCAGGGTGAAGACGTATCGGTCGTTCGCCCGGACGATGCGCAGGCTTTCGCTGTCGAATTGATCGAGCGGCACATTCCGGTAGTTGATCTGAAAACCGAAGTGGGTGTCGGTCGCATACGGCGTTTCGGGGCCGGGCGGCAGCGCGGGGATGTTCTGCCGAAGGTCGGCGAACCCCTGCTCGACGGTCTGGTTGTTCCAGGTCAGGACCTTGCGCTCGGCGGTCAGCAGGAGTTGCCCGCTGACCGTGTCGTCCGCCTTGACGGTCAGCCCGATATTGAGTTGCATGCAGCCGGAAAGGGCCGCCAGCAGGACCAGGCACGCGACACCCTGGAGTGTCCTGCTGCGCCCTCTCCTACTTCTCATGGGCACAGTGTGTGCGCTTTCCGGCCGAGCCATCAGTCAGCGATCAGTCATAAGCAAGTCGCCGATCTTACCGATGGTCAGTCACATTCAGCCGAGGGCGCAAGGCGCATGAATCGATATTCTGAAGGGTTCGGGGCTCAGGTGATCGCCGGAGGTCGCCAGTCGGCATGACGTGCCATGCTGCGCAGGGCCGTCCGGTCGGGTACCGGCCGAAGCTGCGGACGATCCTGGGACACGGCACGGTGCTGCGGGCTCAGGCGGAGGACCTGCTGACCCGGGCCGGCGCCCCGGATCCACGCCGGCAGGGCCGTCAGTTCGTCGCGTTCGTCGACGGGCTGCTCTTCGACCGGTTGGTCGGTGCCGGCGCGCTCGACGCGCCCCCGCCGGGTACCGAGGCCAGCCGCGCCGAGCTCGGCGCCGCCGTCCGTGACCTGCTGCGGGCCCTCACCAGCTGAGCGGTGTGCCGAGGCTCAGGCGGTTTCGCGTAGCACCAGCGACGACGGGAACAGGGTCACCGGCGGTGCCGGACGCTGCTCCAGCACCATGCTCGCGGCCGCCTTGGCGATCCGCCGCACCGGATGGCTCGCCGTGGTCAGGGCGGTCACCGAGGCCAGCGGGATGTCGTCGAACCCGGTCACCGCGATGTCGGCGGGCACCCGTACCCCGTCGACCCGTAACTGGTCGATCACCCCCAGCGCGGTCGCGTCGCTGACCCCGACGATCGCGTCGGTGTCCGGCCAGCGGTGCAGCACCTCCCGGGCGGCCTGCCGGCCGCGCGCCACGCTGAAGTCCCCGGCCACCTCCCGGATCGGCAGGCCGGCCGCCCGCAGCACGTCCCGGTAAGCCTCTACAGAGCGGTGGGAACAGGCCAGCCAGGCCGGGCCGGTCACCATCGCGATCCGCCGACGGCCGGCGGCGTACAGGTGGCGGACGATCGCGCTGGTGCCGCCGCCGTTGTCGATGTCCACCGAGGGTACGGCCGTCGAACCGATGCCGATCGAGGCGGTCCGCCCGTGCAGACGGCGCGGCACCACATCGAGCAACGCTTCCGTGGTGTTGACCAGCAGCAGACCGGCCACCGCACGATCGTCGGCCAGCCGGGCGAGCTGTCCCGGTTGGTCCAGCGGCACCCACGCCACCGTCACCCCCAGCCCGTACGGGGCGCAGACCTGCGCGGTGCTGCTGACCACCTGGTCCAGGTAGCTGTCGTCGAGCACAGTCGGCGAGGCGCCGGCCACCGCCACCAGCAGGCGTACGCCGGCACCCCGGACCAGCGCCCTGGCCGCCGGGTTGGGCACATAGCCGAGCCGGTCGGCGGCGTCGCGCACCCGCTGTCGGGCGATCGGTGAGGCGAAGCCGCTCTCGGCGAGGACCCGCGAGGCCGTCGACCGGGACACCCCGGCCGCACGGGCGACATCCTCCAGGGTGGCCTGCCGTCGTGTTGTCGTCATGATGTGCTCCCCGTTGCCTGTCCGGTGCCGTCGTGCTGGTGTCGTGCTGGTGTCTCGAGCGCATCATGCCTCGCCGCAGGGCTGGTCGGTAAGGACCGGGGAGGATTGTTCTGGTAGCGCTCCCAGGTGTGGGATCGTGGCGAAGGTCAGCACCAGGAGAGGAACGCGAACACGTGGATCCCAGCGCCATCCCCACGGCCCCGCCGGTCGGTTCCGGCCCGTCCCGCGCCGTGCTGGCCGCCCGCAACGGTGTCGCCGTGGTGTTCGCCCTCAACGGGCTGGCCGTGGCCACCTGGTTCGCCCGGGTGCCGGCGGTCCGCGACGGTCTGGACCTGACCCCCGGGCGCCTGGGGTTGCTCCTGCTGGCCATGTCCGCCGGCTCCATCGTGGCCATGCCTACCGCCGGCCTGGTCACCCAGCGCCTCGGCACGGCCCGCGCGGTGATGCTGTCCACCCTGATCCTGACGGTCGGGTTGGCCATCGCCGGGGTGTCGGCAAGCGTGCTCGGTTCGTTGGCCGGAGTGGCCGTGGGCCTGTTCGGCCTCGGGTACGGCTCCGGCAGCTGCGATGTGGCGATGAACATCGAGGGCGCGGCCGTCGAACGGCGGCTGGGGCGTACGGTGCTGCCCCGCTTCCACGCCGCCTGGAGCCTGGGTGGGGTGGCCGGTGCCGGGATCGGGGCGCTGGCGGCCCGGCTGGGGGTGCCGATCGGGGCACACCTCAGCGTCCTGGCCGCCCTGGTGCTCGTCGGCACCCTGTTCGGGGCGCGGGCCTTCCTGGCGGTCGAGCCGGAGGCGCAGCCCAGCACTCCGGCGGACCGTCGCCGCCGCCTGTTCGCCGCCTGGCGGGAGCCCCGCACCCTGCTCATCGGTCTGCTGGTGCTGGCGGTGGCCTTCGCCGAGGGCAGCGCCAACGACTGGCTGGCGGTGGCCTTCATCGACGGGTACGGCTTCAGCGAGGCGGCCGGAGCGGCGGTCTTCGGCCTCTTCGTGGTCGGCATGACGGTGGGTCGCACCCTCGGCACGGTGGCCCTGGACCGGTGGGGGCGAGGGCCGGTGCTGACCGCCACCATCGGGCTCGCCATCGTCGGGGCCGCCCTGGCGGTGCTGGCCGGCTCCGGCCCGGTCGCGGTGTTCGGGGTGCTGCTGTGGGGCCTGGGGGCCTCGCTGGGCTTCCCGGTCGGCATGAGCGCCGCCGCCGACGAGGAGGAACACGCCCACGTCCGGGTCAGTGTGGTGGCGGTGATCGGCTACACCGCCTTCCTGGCCGGGCCACCCCTGCTGGGCCTGCTCGGCGACCGGGTGGGCACCCTGCACGCCCTGCTGGTCGTGCCGATCCTCCTGCTGCCCACCCTGGCCCTGGTCCCCGCCGCCCGCCCGCCCCGCTGAGTCGAGATCCTGGTACGAAACCGCCGCTGCCGGGGCGCTTTCGTACCAGGATCGGTGGGTCAGCGGACGGCGACCACGGCGGCGTCGGGGCCGGCCCGCCAGAGGATGCCGACCTCGGTGAAGTCGGCGGCGGAGAGGGCGGCCAGGTGGCAGGGCGCTGATCCTGGGGCCGTCGGCGGGTGCCGGCGGCCCCTGCCACCGGCGATAACATGGTCGTCCCCGGGCGGGGTCCGCCCGACCGCACGGCCTCAGGAGTCAGGTGGAACCGCAGCGCACCGCCGCGCATGAGATGTTCGAAGCCGATGTCGCCTCGAACCGGCTCGGCATTGAGTTGATCACGGCGGCGCAGGGTGCCGCGGTGGCCCGGATGCGGATCACCCCCGAGATGGTCAATGGACACCGCATCGCCCACGGCGGCTTCGTGTTCCTGCTCGCCGACACCGCCTTCGCCCTGGCCTGCAACAGTCACGGACCGGTGACCGTGGCCGCCGGTGGCGAGATCACCTTCGTCCGCCCGGCCTTCGAGGGTGACCTGCTGCTGGCCCGTGCCACCGAGCGCACCCGGTACGGGCGCAGCGGGATCTACGACGTCACGGTGACCCGCGCGAACGGGCAGGTGGTGGCCGAGTTCCGGGGCCACAGCCGAGCCCTGGGCCCGACTGCGGTCGGCGACGACGCGTCGGTGCCGAGGCAGGACAGCGCCGGGGCGGTCGCCGGCCAGCCAGGCTGATCCACCCGGCCGGGCCGGTGCGGCACCGGCTGCCCGCGGACCACTGCCGGACCGCCACCGCCGGGCGGGGGTGGCGACCGAGGAGGGTGTCGGCCGGTACCCCTCCTCCGGCTGGTCCACGGTGGCCGTGGCGGCCCGGCGGGCGAAGGTGGCCCGCAGCCTGCGGGTCAGCCGGGCGGCGGCGACCTCACCCAGCACGGGATCGGCCAACCGGTACCCGCCGGTCGGCAGGGCCACGAGCAGCCCCGCCACGGCCAGGGCACACAGCGCCCCCTGGGCCCGCCGCACCGACCAACCCACCGTGTGCGCCAGCCGGGCCGCCGAGCGGTGGGTCGAGACGGTGGCGGCCAGCAGGGCCACCCGCAGGGGATCGTCGAGCCGGTCCAGCCGGGCGTCGACCACCCTCCGCACGCTCTCCGGTACGGCCGGGGCCGAGGTGTCGGAGTCCAGGGCCTCCACGTACGCGACCGCGTGTCCGGGGTTGCCGCCGACCAGGGGGATCAGGTGCGGGACCAGGGCGATCGGCCGTCCCGCCCGGCGCAGCAGTCGACGCAGCAGCCGGCCGGTGGTCACCGGGTCCAGGGCACGCAACCGCACCCGGGCCCGCCCGGTCACCTGCTCGGTGCCGGTCGCCACCAGCGCCAACGGCAGACCCCCGGCCGAGGCCTGGTCCAGCAGCAGATCCAGTTGGTGTCGCAGGGCCGGTGCGGCCCGGTCGAGATCGTCGACGGCCACCACCACGGGTTGTCGTCGGGCCAGGTCCAGCAGCACCTCCCGCCAGCAGGCCGCCGCCCGGGCCCCGGTGCTGCCGGCTGCCCCGGTCACCGCCTCCGCCGTAGCCGCCAGGCGCTGCGGCGACACCTGACCGTGCAGGGCGGTGGACAGGCGGTGGCGTACGGTCGCGGGGTCGTCGGTGTCCCGGACCCCGGCCAGCCCGCGCAGCAGGTCCACCACCGGGGTCAGGGGACCGTCCGGGTACGGGGGACAGGCCGTCACGCACCAGCGGATCGGCCTGCCGTCCACCGTGGTGACCCGGCGGACCAGCTCACCCAGCAACCGGCTGCGGCCGGACCCGCGCGCACCGGTCAGCAGCAGGCCCCGGGGGCCGTGTCCGCGTACCGCCCGGGTCAGGTGGTCCTGGGCGGTGGCCAGCTCCCGGACCCGGCCCAACAGGGGCACCTCGGCCGGGGGTGGGGTGGGACGCAGGGTGCCGGTGGCGTGCCAGATCTCGATCGGGGCGGCCCGGCCGGCCACGGTCACCGCCGGGGCCGGCTGCTGGGCGATCAGGCCGTGCACCGCCCGGTGGGTGGCCGGGCAGAGCGCCACCCCACCGGGAGGCGCGTACCCCTGCAACCGCGCGGCCAGGGTGGTCACCGCGCCACTGGCCACCCCGTGCCCACCGTCGTGCCGGATCCCCAGGTCCACCACCGCCTCGCCGGTGGCCACCCCTACCCGCACCCGCAGGCCGGAGGCCAGGGTGGAGCTACGGCGGTCCAGGGCCTGCTGGATCTCCAGGCCGGCCCGCACCGCCCGGTACGCCTGCCACCCGTCCCCGTGCCGTGCCCCGAACAGGGCCATCACGGCGTCGCCGACGTACTTCTCGACCGCGCCGTCCCAGCGGCGCAGTATCCGGGCGACCGTGCCGAAGTAGACCCGTTGCAGGGTGCGGATCTCCTCCGGATCAAGTCGGCCGACCAGCTCGGTGGAGCCGACGATGTCGACGAAGAGCACGGTGACGATCCGCCGCTCCTCGGTCGTCGACCAGGGCCTTCGGCTGGTCGACCCGCATACGCGGACGATGGTGGACATGGGCATCGAGACGCACCCGCCTCTCCTGCAGATGTGGGTCGACGTTGCCGGGGAGACTGCCATCGCGGGTCTGACCGGCGGATCGGCAGAACGACGTATGTCCGACCTGCGTAAACCGGTCGGTCGCAATGTGGAGGCGGGCGGTGAGCAGGCTCCCGCGGTGGTAGAGGGCGACCGGCGGCTGTGACTAGGCTGCGAGCCATGGCCAGCGACGTGGACAGCACACCGCTCGTCGGTCGGGCCGACCTGGTGGCGGCGACCCGGGCCGCGCTGCTCGACGACGTGCCGCCGGCCGGCACGGCCGCCGTCTTCCTCACCGGTGAGAGTGGGGTTGGCAAGACCCGGCTGCTGCGCGAACTCGGCCGACGGCTGGGCGAGGCGGGTGCCCTGGTGCTCACCGGCTCCTGTCTGGACATCGGCGACGCCTCGCCCCTGCACCCGCTCCGGCAGGCGTTGCGCCGCCTCGACGCCGACCTGTCCCCGGCCGCCGCCGCCTCGGTCCGGGCGCTGCTGGCGATGTTCGCCGACGAGGCCGCGGGCCCGGACGGCGCGGGGGCCCTGCTGGAGCGGGTCGCCCGAGGGCTCAGCGTGATCGCCGACGGCCGACCGGTGGTGCTGGTCCTCGACGACCTGCAATGGGTGGACCGGACCACCCGGCAGTTGCTGCTGTACCTGCTGGCCGGTCTCGGTGACCTTCAGCTGTCGGTGCTGGCGGCGGTGCGTTCGGAGTCCCTGCAGGGTGCGCATCCGCTGCGTCGGGTGCTCACCGAGCTGCGTCGGCTGCGGTCGGTGCAGGTGCTGGACCTGGCCCCGCTGGACCGGGCCGCCGCCGAGCAACTGGCCGCCGCGGTGGTGGGCCGGCCGCTGCCCCCCGAGGCGGTGGAGCGGTTGTGTCGGCGCAGCGGCGGCAACCCCTTCGTCGTCGAGGAACTGGCCCGCGATCTGCGCGACGGCCGCGACGGGCTCTCCGACACCCTGCGGGAGGTCTTCCTGGCCCGGGTGGACGCGCTGCCTCAGCCGGCGCACCGGGTCGTGCACGCGGTGTCCGTCGGGGTGGAGCCGGTCGAGCACTGGCTGCTGGCCCAGGTGCTGGGACTGCCCGAAGAGGAGCTGTTGGAGGCGGTCCGGGCCACCGTGGCCCACCGGTTGGTGGTCGGCTCCCAGGACGGCTACCGCCTGCGGCACCGCCTCGTGGCCGAGGTGCTGGAGGACGAGTTGCTGCCCGCCGAGCGGGCCGTGCTGCACCGCCGCTACGCGGAGGCCCTGACCGGGGCGCCGGGGGAGTTGCACCAGGCCCGGCTGGCCCACCACTGGCGGTTGGCCGGCGAGCCACAGCGGGCCCTGCCGGCGGCCATGGCCGCGGCCCAGGAGGCGGAGCGGCTGTACGGCTACGCGGAGGCGCACCGGCACTGGTCGGTAGCGGTGGAACTGTCCCAGGACCTGCCCGATGCCGAGCGGGCGGTGCTGTTGGGGCACGCGGCGGAAGCGGCCCACCACTGCGGTGAGTACGCCCGCGCGCTGACCCTGCTCGAACGACTGGCCGAGATCGACACCGACCGTCCCGAGTGTGAGCTGCACATCCGTCGGGCCCGTTACCTGGCCGCAGCGGGTCGCTCGGCGTTGGCCGAGGCGGAGTACCAGCGTGCCCTGGACGCCGCCGACTGCAGCCCTCGGCAGCGGGCCACGGCCGCCGCGCGCCTGGCCGAGCTGCTGCTGCAACTGGGCCGGTACGCCGACGCCGGCCAGTGGGCCAAGGAGGCGTTGAGCCTGGCCGAGCACGCCGGTCAGGCCACCACCGAGCTGGTGCTGGCCAGCATGGCGCTGGGTTTCTCCGAGGCGTACCGCCAGGATCCGGACGCCGGGTTGGCGGTGCTGCGCCGGGCCCTGGCGACCGCCGAGACCGCCGGCCGTCCGGAGGACGTCGCCCTGGCCTACCTGCATCTGGCGGAGTTGCTCACCGGGCCGCTGAACCGCCTGGAGGAGGGGGTGGTGGTGGCCCGCCGGGGCGCCGAGCGGGTGGCCGAGCTGGGGTTGGGGCGCAGCTACGCGACCCGGCTGCTGGCCATCGCCACCAACGGGCTGTTCCGGGTGGGGCAGTGGGCCGAGGCGGCGGAGGTGGTCGCCGCGGCCCTGCGGCACCGCCCCAGCGGGACCGACGCGGTGGAGTTGCTGCTGGCCCGCTGCCGTCTCTCGGTCGGCTGCGGCGACATCGAGGCGGCCGACCGGGACCTGGACGCGGTGGCCACCATGCTGGCCGGTGGGGGTGCCCGACACGTCTTTCCGCTGCTCACCCTGCGGGCCGGGCTGGCCATGTGGCAGCGCCGCCATGATGTCGCCCGGCACGCGGTGCAGCGGGGGTTGACCGAGACCCGCTCCGACGACCTGGTCATCCTCGTCGTGCTGGTCTGGCACGGCCTGCGTGCCGAGGCGGAGGCGAAGGTCGACCGGGTGCCGGTCGACGATGAGGCGGTGCGCCGGTTGCGGCAGATCGCCGACCGGGTGGCCGAGCGGAGCGAGCGCGCGGCCCAGCAGGTACGCGACGTGATCTCCGGTTATCTGGTGCTCTGCGCCGCCGAGATCAGCCGGCTGGAGGTGGCCGATCCGGACCTGTGGGCCCGGGCCGCTGCGGAGTGGGACCAGCGCAACCATCCCTATCCGGCGGCGTACGCCCGACTGCGTCAGGCGGATGCGTTGCTGACCCGTCGGCGGCGTACCGCGACCGCGGGCAAGCTGCTGCGGCAGGCGTACGAGATGGCCCAGGGGCTCGGCGCGGTGCCGTTGACCGAGGAGATCCGTACCCTGGCCGGTCGGGCCCGGGTGACCCTTGAGGATCCCGACCCGTCCCCGGCCGGGCCGGGCGACGCGGCTCTGGCCGCCCTGACCCCCCGCGAGCTGGAGGTGCTGGCCGCGATGGCCGAGGGGCTGACCAACCGGGAGATCGGCCAGCGGCTGTTCATCAGCGAACGCACCATCGGGGTGCACGTCTCGCACATCTTCGACAAGCTCCAGGTCCGGACCCGGGTGCAGGCGAGCACCAGCTACCTACGTAGTCGCGGGCAGGTCTCGGATACGTAGTTCTACTGATGTGACCGGGGTGATCCGCCTGAAAGGCTGAGCCTGGCGCCGCACGGCACCAGGGCGGCGAGCAGGGCGGAGGGGACATGAGTGAGCGGGTCTGGGGGCCGGTGCACGGGGACATCGTGGACCTGCTCGCCGACCACCCGGCGGACGTGCCGGCGGTGGTCGACCACCTGACCAAGTTGCAGGATCTGCTGGTCCGGATGCCTCCGCTGCTGGACAGTTGCCCGCTGGCCGACTTCAACAAGCTGTACCTGACCATCACCACCAGCGTGCTGGACGGCCTGTACGCCGACCGGTTCGTCGACCCGGCCTTCCTGGCCCGGCTGGACGTGGAGTTCGCCGCCCGGTACTTCGACGCGCTGCGGC
This sequence comes from Micromonospora sp. NPDC047134, assembly GCF_040643455.1. Lineage (NCBI taxonomy): Bacteria > Bacillati > Actinomycetota > Actinomycetes > Micromonosporales > Micromonosporaceae > Micromonospora > Micromonospora sp. NPDC047134. Next base: position 23,084 of record NZ_JBEYUI010000020.1, on the reverse strand, counting down.
TGTGGACCGAGTCCAGTCCGGGTACGCCCAAGGCCTGGTCCTGCCTGTTCGAGCGGATGCAGGGCCCGGACGCCCGCCCGCTGCCCTCGGCGGCGGCCGGAGTCAACGCCCACATCAACTTCGACTTGCCGTTCGCCCTGGTCACCACCTTCGACCACCTGGAGTCCGAGCCGGTCGACGGTAGCGACCAGCACCGCGACTACCTGGAGATCAACAAGATCTTCGCGGACAAGATCCCCAGCCTGCGTCGGGGCTACCTGGAGCGCTGGCAACTGCTGATCGACATGCTCAACGGGGAGATCGACGACTGGTACCAGGGCGAACTGATCGGCTACACCCGGGACGTCGCCTGGCGCAACGCGCAGCGGATCTGGCGGTGCCGCCACGATCCGCGCCAACACGAACGCGAACGCAAGCGGCTCGACGAGACGGCCGCCGCGCTCGGCCGGTTGCTGCTGTCGCCCCTGGGGGCGCTTCTGCAGTAGCCGGGGGGCGGGGGTCCCCGCGCCCGCCCGGTGGGGCGGAGCGCGGGGGCGGTCCGCCACCGGGACCACCGGGGGCGTGCGGGGTCGACCGGCCCGGGGGGGGTGTCGGTCGGCCCCTCACGGGTACGCCGCGACCATGACCCCTGCTTCTCGGCGCCGTCCCGCGACCCGGCCCAGGCCTCGCCCGGCCGCCCCGAACCGTCCCGCCCGCCCGGGGGACCGAGTCGGCCGGGGAGGACGCGGATGATCGGGCAGCGCTTCGGCTTCCGCTTCGATCCGCTGTGGCGACCCCTGCTGGCGCTGCTCGGGGTCCGACCCTCGACCGCCTGGGTGCAGGTCGACCCGGAGAACCTGACGGTGCGGTTCGGTCCCTGGCGGCTGCGGACCAGCCGGGACAACGTGTGGGGGGTCCGGACGACCGGCCCGTACCGCTGGTGGCGGGCCATCGGCCCGCACCTGTCGGCCTCCGACATCGGGGTCACCTTCGGCAGCAGCACCGCCCAGGGGGTCTGCGTACGGTTCGGGCGACCGGTGCCGGCCCTGCTGCCGGGCCGGTGGCTGCGGCACCCGGCGGTGACGGTGACCGTCGCGGATCCGCAGGCCCTGGCCCGGGCCCTCACCCCGGTACCCGAGGGGGGTACCGACCCGCTTTGACCGTTCCGGCGAGGTGGTGGTCGACGACCGCCTACGGTCGGGGCAGCGAGTGGGGAGAGGGCGGGCGGGGCCATGGGGGACGGGAGCAGAGGGCGGGGTGGCCGGGAACGTCGGGGCAGGGCCGCCGCCGGCACCCCTGAGCCCGCCCTGCGGGCCGCCCGCGACCCGACCCGACCGGGGGAGGGGGCCGGGCGACGGGTAGCCGTGCCCGAGCAGGTGGCGATCCGCCAGCCCGGTTCCGCCGTACCGCAGAGCCGGTTGCGTCGCTGGCTGCTCGTGCACCGGGTGCAGCCGATCGGCCCGGAGACCGCCGAGGGGCAGGCCCGGGCGCACTCCTGGTGGCGGGTGATGTGCCTGACCGGGGTCGACTACTTCTCCACCCTGTCGTACCTGCCCGGCATCGCGGCGCTGGCCGCCGGGGCGCTGTCCCCGGTGGCGACCCTGCTGATCGTGGCGCTGACCCTGTTCGGCATGCTGCCGATGTACCGCCGGGTGGCCGGGGACAGCCCGCACGGCCAAGGCTCGGTGGCCATGCTGGAACGGTTGCTGCCGTTCTGGCGGGGCAAGATCTTCGTACTGGTCCTGCTCGGCTTTGTGGCCACCTCGTGGATCATCACGATCACCCTCTCCTCGGCCGACGCCACCGTGCACATGCTGCAGAACCCCTACCTGCCGGAGGCCTTCAGCGGCAGCACGGTCGCGGTCGTGGTGACCGTGGTGCTGCTGCTGATCCTGGGCGGGGTGTTCCTGCTCGGCTTCCGGGAGGCGGTGGCGGTCGCCGTACCCCTGGTCGCGGTCTTCCTGGCGCTGAACGCGGTGATCGTGGTCGTCAGCCTGGGCGAGATCGCCGCAGATCCCCAGGTGCTGACCGAGTGGACCGGGGCGGTGACCGCCGGGGGTGGCCCGGGCCAGGTCCTGTTGACCGCGGCGTTGGCGTTTCCGCTGCTGGTGCTGGGGCTCTCCGGCTTCGAGACCGGGGTGAGCATGATGCCCCTGGTCGCCGGGGAGGGGCCGGACCCGGCGGCCCGGCTGGCCGCCCGGATCCGCAACACCCGGCGCCTGCTCACCGCCGCCGCCCTGATCATGTCGGTGTATCTGCTGTCGACCACCTTCGTCACCACCCTGCTGATCCCACCCGAGGAGTTCGCGCCGGGCGGGGCCGCCAACGGGCGGGCGCTGGCCTACCTGGCCCACGAGCAGGTCGGGGAGGCCTTCGGCACGGTGTACGACTTCAGCAGCGTGCTGATCCTGTGGTTCGCCGGGGCCTCGGCGATGGCCGGCCTGATCAACATCGTGCCGCGCTATCTGCCGTCGTACGGGATGGCTCCGGACTGGGCCCGGGCGGTCCGGCCGGTGGTCATCGTCTACACCCTGATCTGCATCGGCCTGACGGTCGTCTTCCGGGCCGACGTGGACGCCCAGGCGGGGGCGTACGCCACCGGGATCCTGGCCATGATGGTCTCCGCCGCGGTGGCGGTGGCGATCGCCGCGGTCGGTCGCCGACAGCGGGCCGTCGCCGTCGGCTTCACCCTGCTCACCCTGGTCCTGCTGTACGCGCTGGCCGAGAACGTGCTGACCAAGCCGGACGGGATCGCCATCTCGGGGCTGTTCATCCTCGGCATCATCGCGGTGTCCCTGGTGTCGCGGGTCAGCCGGACCACGGAGCTGCGGGCGGAGCGGGTGGAGTTCGACGAGGCGGCGCGGCGGTTCATCGCCGACTCGGTGGCCAACGACGGTCGGCTGCACGTGATCGCCCACAAGCGGCGCAGCGGGGCGGTCAAGGAGTACACCATCAAGGAGCGGGCCCAGCGGGGGCAGAACCCGGTGCCGGGCGCCACCGACGTGCTGTTCCTGGAGATCGACGTGGTGGACCCCTCCGATTTCCGGCACGTACTGCGGGTGCGGGGGGTCGAGGTGGGTGGCTACCGGGTGCTGCGCGCCGGCAGCCCGGCGGTGCCCAACGCCATCGCCGCGATCCTGCTGGCGCTGCGCGACGCCACCGGGGTACGCCCGCACGCGCACTTCGAGTGGTCCGAGGGCAATCCGATCGCCCACCTGCTGCGGTATCTGATTCTGGGGCGCGGGGACACCCCGCCGGTGGTCCGGGAGATCCTGCGCAAGTCCGAGCCGGACCCGGCGCGCCGCCCCGGCATCCACGTCGGCGGTTGACCGGCTGGTCCAGCTCGGTGACCGGCCGGGTCCGGGCCGATGACGGCGGATATGAAGACGAAAGGAGTACTTATTCACCTATGCCGGATTTCGACCCTTTGGGGTCGTACGTTGCCTCTGGTGGCTGTCGCGAGGTCAGCCACTCCGCGCCCGATTCGGTGCGGCCTCTGTTTCGCACACACGAGAGGCAGGAACCTCATGTCCACGTACCTTGGGGGCCGACAACCGGCCCGCCGCGGGCGGCGATCGCACTGGTCCCTGGCCGGTGGGCTGGCCGCCGGCAGCCTGGTGGCCGCGGTGGCGGGCCTCGGCGGCGCCGCCGCCTCGCCCCCCGACCGGCCCCTACCGGCCCCGGACCTGGCCCGACCGGCCGCCCTGACGGCCGACCAGGGGCCGCACCGGGACACCGAACCGGCCGACCAGGGGCCGCACCGGGACACCGAACCGGCCGAGCGGGGAGGCAGGTGGCAGCGCCCGGACAACGCCTCCCCCGAAGGCCGGAACGAGGATCCCAGCGCCCGGCCACCCGCCGCCAACGGACGGCCCGCGCGGCACAAGCCGGTGCAGGTGCCCTGTGACTCCGCCCGGCTGATCGCCGCCCTGGTCCGGGTCAACGCCGAGGGGGGCGGCCTGCTGCGGCTGACCGAGCGGTGCACCTACACCCTGACCCACGCCTTCGCGCAGCCCGACGAGTACGACGGGGGGATCCGGGACGCCCGCGAGGCGGCCGACGCCGCGGAGAACCCCGGCGACGCCGAGGCCCCGCCCCGCAACCCGGCCCACGACACCGCCGGACTGCCGGTGATCTACCACGCGATCACCATCGAGGGCTCCGGGGCGACCATCACCCGGGGGGCCCAGGCGAAGGACTTCCGCTTCTTCACCGTCCGCGACGGCGGCGAACTCACCCTGCGCGACGTGACCTTGCTCAACGGCCGGTCCAAGGCGGAGGGGGGTGCCATCCACATCGTGCACGGTGCCACCGCCGTGGTCGAAGGGGTCACGGTCGCCAACAGCACCTCCCTGTCGGCCGAGGGTGGCGGCGGGGGCATCTTCAACGACGGCAACCTGCGCATCAGCGACAGCACCCTGGTCGGCAACCGGGCCGCCGGCGCCCAGGGCAAGGGCGGGGGCCTGCTCAACGGTGGGGTGATGACCATGCACCGGACCGAGTTCCGGCGCAACAGCGCGGTCAGCTACGGCGGCGGACTGGCCAACTTCCGGGCCGCCGGGGACGTCTACTCCTCCACCTTCGTCCGCAACAACGCCGGCCAGGGCGGCGGGCTGGCCAGCTTCTCGGCGCGTACCAAGGTCTTCGACAGCCTGGTCGCCGGCAACAGCGCCGAGACCGGCGGCGGCCTGGCCAACTCCGACGCGGTGCTGGTGCTCGGGCAACTGACCGTGCGGGACAACCTGGCCACCGTCGCCGGGGGCGGCATCTCCTCCGTGCAGGGGCTGCTGCCGATCGACGACAGCGTGATCACCGGCAACATCACCCGCGGCAACGGCGGCGGGGTCTACGCCGCCAAGTCCAACCTGCTGGTACGCGGCACGGAGGTCAGGGGCAACGAGGCGGTCGGCAAGAAGTCACAGGGTGCCGGCCTCTTCATCACGGCCGGCTCCGGCTCGGTGTACCGCAGCCTGCTGGTCGACAACCGGTCCACCGTCAAGGCCGGTGGAATCCTGGCCGAGCGGGCCCGGATCAAGATCGACGATGACAGTGTCATCGTCGAGAACGGCCCCACCAACTGCCTGGGCAGCAAGGTTCTCGTGGCGTCCTGCTTCCGCTGAGCGCCACCCACGACGACGCTGCGCCCGGCCTCCCGCCGCCCCGATCCGTGACGATCGGAGGGTACGAGGCCGGACGCGGCGTCGTCGTATCCGGTCACTGCGAGGGCTCGGGCAACTCGCAGTCGACCTTCGGGTTGGCACCTACGTAGTTCAGCGGACCGGCGGCGATGGTCACCAGGATGGTGCCGACCTCGGCGCAGTTGGTCTCCTCGTCGCTGTAGTAGCCACGCTGGCCGGCCGCGATCGCACCGATGACGAGCCAGATCACCACGAGGACTCCGAATATCGACGTGCCGCGCATGACTTCCTCCACGGTCGGGGGTGATGGCCAGGGTGTCGGCCCATGTACCCAACCGCGCTCTCCGGCTAACGAGGGCGGGCCGCGACCACCACGTCGAGGCCAGCGTCGGTACGCGAAAAGCCGGTGCGGCGGCGCCGTGATTCAGCGCCGCCGCACCGGCGGTGTGGTCCTTCTTCCCGGGCGGAACGCCGGGCAGCGGGTGCCCTCAGGCGGTCGGCTCGGACTGGGCGGCCAGGATCTTCGCCTGCTGGGGCCAGGTGGGCAGGCTTGCGGTGGCCCGCAGCCCGGCCCCCTTGATGGTGTTCCGCAGCGTGTCCTCGTCCAACTCCGCCAACTGCCGGTAGGTCCGGATGCCCGCGTCGTGCAGGGCGGCGGCCATCTTCGGCCCGACCCCCTGGATGCGCCGGAAGTCGTCCCCGGCCACCGGTGCCGCGGCCTCAGGGCTCGGGCTGCTGGCCTTGGTGGCGGCCTTGCGCCGCTGCGGCGGGGCGGCCACGGCGGTGCTGACCGCCGGGGCGGCCGGCTCCGTGCCGTCCGTGCTGGCGAGAGCCGGTTCGGGGGTGTCCGTGACGGTGACCGGTTCGGCGGTGTCCGTGGCCGGGGCCGGTTCCGGTTCCGGGGTGGCGGCGGATTCCGGGGTGTCCGTGACTGCGACCGGGTCGGGGGTGTCCTCGGTGGCGGCGGACTCCGGGGCATCCGTCGTGGCGCGGGGGGCCGGGATGTCGATCGTGGCGGTCGGCTCGGGGGCGTCGATCGTGGCGATCGGCTCGGCGATCGTGGCCGTGCTGTCGGCCGGGGTGGCCTTCGAGTCGTCACTGGTCGCGGGGGAGGTGTCGGCCGCGGTGGTGGCCACCGGGTCGGCGGACACGCTGGGTGGTGGCTCCGACGACGCGAGCTGTCCGCTCGGGCTGGACTGCTCGGCCGCGGCAGGCTGGCCGGAGGCCGGGTCGGTCGTGGGGCTCGCCGAGGGGGGTTCGTCACGCCGGTTCCGCAGCACCACCCAACCCGCTGCCAGGCCGACCAGCAGCACCACGAGCAGTATCAGCCACCTGCCGAAGGAGTCGATCACGGCAAACCTCCCTGAAGTTCATGTCCGGATCGTCGCGAGAAAAACACGCCGAAGCTTCGCATACCAACGACGCGGGCGACAGGCAGGCCAGGTAACAGTCCGTATACCGGTCCACAGTGGGCTACCGGGGGTACCGAGGGAGGAACTGAGGGTGGAGAAGCGGTCGACCCCCGGTGCCCGTCCTCGGGCACCGGGGGTACGTGTCGATGTGTCGCTCAGTCCTCCTCGCCGCGATAGCTGTAGAAGTCGTCGACGAACTTGCGTCGCAGCCGGGGCACCCGGCTGGTGACCCGGAAGTATCCCCGCGCGCCGAGCAGGGCCACCCGACCGAAGACCGGCTTGTACATCCGGTCGTCCCCGCTGGTGCCGCTGCGGGCCAGCGAGTCGGCCACCCGGGCGAAGCCGTACGGCACCATCGCCGCCTCGTAGTCGGCCACCGCCTGGGTCAGGGACTTCTCCCCGGCGGCGGCCAGCATCAGTTGACGGCGCAGCAGGTTGGCGTCCCGCAGCGCGGTGTTGGCCCCCACCCCCCGGCCCGGGGTCATGGTGTGGATGGCATCTCCTAGCAGGGTCACCGTGCTGCTGTGCCAGGGCGGCACCGGTTCCGAGGTGGACACCCGGATCGGCAGAGCGCTGTCGGGGTCGGCCCGACTGAACAACTCGCGCAGGTGGGGATGCCAGTTGGTGGTCAGGTCCAGGGCCACCTGGATCAACTCCGACCCTCGGCGATCCAGCACGTCCTCCGGGAAGCGTCGGGCCGTGCTCCAGACCACCAGGTTGATGTTGTCGCGGGTGCTGTCGTGCCGCAGTCCGGGCCAGTCGGCCAGCAACGCCGCGTCGGCCGGGTCGATCTCCGGCTTGAGTCGACCCTCGGCGTCCCACTTGAACTCCATCACGTGCAGCACCCCCATCACCCCGCCGGAGCCGAAGATCAGGGTGATGCCCCGCTGTACCGCCGGGGACAGCAGGGCCCGGGTGTCGTCCGTCAGCGGAATCCGGGTGGCGATGTTGATGGTGCCGGCGTCCCGGATCACCGCGTGCGGCAGGTACTGCCGGCGTACCGCGGAATGGGTGCCGTCCGCGGCCACCAGCAGGTCACCGGTGGCGCTGCCGCCGTCGGCGAAGTGGGCGGTGACGTGGCCGTCGTCGTGCTGGTCGTAGCGGGTGAAGGTGCGGTCGAAACGCACCACGTCCTCCAGTCCGGTCAGCAGCACCTGGCGCAGGGTCATCCGCGCCACGGACCGTTCCGTGTCGACCGGATGGGTGTCCGGGCGCAGCGGGAAGGAGGCCGTGGGCCGCAACCGCTGGTCCACCACGTTGAAGTAGCGCGGGGACCGGGCGCAGGTGGCCAGGTAGACGGCGAACAGCTCCGGGGGCAGGCAGTCACGGAGCGATCGGCTGCCGGTAGGGCCGATCCCCACCCGGTAGCCGAGCAGCCCGTCCGCCCGGGTGCGGTGGCGCTCGTACACCTCGACGCTGATGCCGGCGCGACGGAGCCCGTGCGCCAGGCAGAGTCCGCCGGTGCCCGCCCCGATGATCAGGACATGCGGTGTCCGGTTGGTCATGGCGGCGCCCGGTCAGCTGGCCGGGCGGGGAGCCGGGACCTCCACGCTGTCCCAGCGGTAGAAGCAGTTGGCGATGGCGTCGCGGGGTGAGCGCCAGGTCGGCAGGTACGGCGAGGTGTGCGCGGACAGCCGCTCGTTGACCTGGCGGAAGAGGGGGTGGTTGCGGGCCGTGGCCAGGGCGTCGGCCCCCACGTCGTCGGTCTCCATCAGGTGTACGCACAGGTCGTGCAGGCAGTACAGGGACCGATGGCGTATCCCGGTCAGGCCGGGCAGTTCGGTCGCGTCGGACTCGGTGAAGATCTGGGCCACCCGCCCCTCCGCGCCCGGGATTATCCTGCTGACGATAACGAGTCGACTGCTCATCGGTCCCCTCTCACCGGTGGTCGCGCACCGACCGCCTGGCCGGGCACAGCTGCCACATTGCCGGTGGGACTGTCACCTGGCCGTCAACGTCGGCGGTCGATCCGGTGACGTCGGGCCATCTGATCAGCCACCCCGGTGGGTCGGCCGGATGGCCGGGTGCCGGCAGGGCCCCGAGGCCGCCTGACTGGCCCGCCGGATCGGTTCCAGGGTCTCGTCGAGCAGGGCGCTCATCGCCGGGGAGGGCTCCAGCCGCAGCTCGCGCAGCAGCAGGTCCCGGTAGACGTAGTAGGCGTGCACCGCCTCGAAGGCGTTGCCCTCGGCCAGGTGGATCCGCACGATGAGCCGGTGCGGGGTCTCCCGCAAGGGCTCCGCGGCCATCGCCTCCAGGGCCGCGTCCAGCGCCTCCCCGTGTCGTCCGGCCCGCAGGTGGTGGCCGGCCACCTGCTCCAGCATGTGCAGTCTGAGTTGGCGCAACCGTTCCCGGTCGGTCGACACCCAGTCGTCGTACCAGCCGGGCAGCAGGTCGTGCCGGCCGGCGGCGAGACTGTCCGCCGCGTCGGTCGGGGTCTGTCCGTCGCGTACCCGGGCGGCGACGTCGACCAGTCGGTCGACATCGACCTGTACGGCCGGATCGAGACGCACCGTGTCCGCGCTGGTGGTCAACGGGCAGTACGGGTCCTGGCGCAGTCGCCACAGCGCGGTGCGCAACGAGGACAGAGCCCGCTCCTCCGTGTTCTCCGGCCACAGCAGACCGGCCAGATGGGTGCGGGTCGTGGCGGGGCGCAGCCCGATCAGCGCGATCACCCGTTGCAGGCCACGCGGCACCACCACCGGGGACCCGTCGTGGGTCAGCCGGAAACCGCCGAGCAGATGCAGTCGGATCTGCGCGTTCCGGGGCTTCCCGGTGGTCGGCGTGGGCGAATCGGCCACGGGCACCCCCTGCACAACGGGTGGTCTGCGGGTCTGGCCGTTGCCCCGGCGTGGCCGCCGCGACGCCACTGTCGACTGCGAACATCGCGCCACGGGCCTGCGCGAAGCCGGGTCGGACCGTCGTGAAGGCTATCAATAGCGGTTACTCTGGGTCAATGACTGTGTTGGTCGGGCAACTCATGGGTCGTCTCTGAGAATGGCTCTGAACTGGCAAATCGCAGAGATCTTCGGGCTGAGGCTGCACAGTCAGGGCCATCGGATGCGTCAACGCAGCGTCACGAAGGCCGGGGTCGGTGGGGGGTGCCGTTGACGCCGGGGTGACGGCCTGATCCGCAAGGTGTGCCCAGTCGACCGGGACACCGGGCGGTGGGGGAGGAGCCGACATGGACCGAACGCTGATCGTGGCGAAGGTGGTCCCGACCGCCGAGAAACTGGTCGCCGAGATCTTCGCCGAATCCGACACGACCGAACTGCCCCACCTCATCGGGGTCTCACACCGGTCGCTGTACCGGCTGCACGACCTGTACGTGCACCTGTTGGAGACCGACACGCCGGGCGACGGCGCGGTCGAGGCGGCCCGGGAGCATCCGGAGTTCCTCCGGATCAGCACCCGACTGCGCCCGTACGTCACGCCGTACCTGCCGGACTGGCGTTCGCCTCGGGACGCGATGGCCCGCTGCTTCTACCGCTTCGACGCCGAACCGAGGAGGGACCATGACCGTCACTGATGGCGGCTCGCTGACCGAGGAGATCACCGACATCCTGGTGACCAACTGCGGGCTGGATCCGGCGGCGGCCGCCCGTGAGCCGGCCGCCTCCCTGGAGGAACTGGGGATGGACTCCCTCGCGTTGCTGGAACTGACCGCCGTCGTCGCCGACCGGTGGCGGGTACGCATCCCCGAGCAGGCCGCCCGGCTGAGTATTCCGGCCGTGGCCGACCTGGTCTCCCGGGGCACCGCCCCGCCCGGGCACACCGAGAACAGCATCGTCATCGCCGCCCCCCTGGAGCTGGTCTGGTCCGTCACCAACGACGTGGCCGGCTGGCCCGACCTGTTCACCGAGTACGCCCGGGCCGAGATCCTCGGCACCGAGGGCGACACCGTGCGGTTCCGGCTGACCATGCACCCCGACGAGAACGGGGTGGCCTGGAGCTGGGTCAGCGAACGCACCCCCGACCGGGCCACCCGGCAGGTGCGGGCCCAGCGGGTGGAGACCGGCCCCTTCGAGTACATGCGCATCCACTGGATCTACACCGAGGAACCGCAGGGGGTACGGATGACCTGGGTGCAGGACTTCGCGATGAAGCCGACCGCGCCGCTGGACAACGCCGGGATGACCGAGCGGATCAACGCCAACAGCCAGGTGCAGCTCGCCGTCATCAAGGAGCGGATCGAACGGCTGGCCGAGGCCCGGTCCACGGGAGGCGACGATGCGTGACCTGGCCCTGGTGGCCGCGCGGGACGTGCCCGCGGACCGCCGTCGCGGTGGCGAACTGCGGGTGCTGCTGGGCCCGCGTACGGTCGGGGCCACCTCCGGCTTCATGGGGGTGGCGAGCATGGCGCCGGGGGAGCGGATAGCGGAGCACTACCACCCGTACAGCGAGGAGTTCCTCTATGTCGTCCGGGGTGCGATCACGGTCGACCTCGACGACGAACCGGTAACCCTGACCGCCGGTGAGGCCCTGTTCGTGGCCCGCAACGTCCGTCACCGGCTGCGCAACACCGGTGACCTCCCCGCCGAGGTGGTCTTCCACCTGGGCCCCTTGGCCCCCCGCCCGGAACTCGGCCATGTCGACACCGAGCTGGTCGAGCAGCGGGACGGGTCGTGACCGGCCGGCAGACCGTGGTGACCGGGATCGGGGTGGTGGCCCCCGGCGGGGTGACCCGGGACCGGTTCTGGAAGACCATCACCGAGGGGCGCACCGCCACCCGCCGGATCAGCTTCTTCGACCCGACCCCCTTCCGCTCGCAGATCGCCGCCGAGTGCGACTTCGATCCGGACGCCGCCGGACTCACCCTGGCCCAGCGGGGACGCGCCGACCGGTACGTGCAGTTCGCGCTGGCCTGCGCCGCCGAGGGGGTCGCCGACAGCGGCCTGACCCTCACCGACGCGCAGCGGGACCGGGCCGGGGTGGTCCTCGGCACCGCCGTCGGCGGCACCATGGCCCTGGAACAGGAGTACGTGACCGTCAGCGACAGCGGTCGACACTGGCTGGTCGACGCCGCCCTCGGCGGCCCGTACCTGTACCAGGCGCTGGTGCCGAGCAGCCTGGCCGCCGACGTGGCCTGCGCCCACGGCCTGCACGGCCCGGCCCAGGTGGTCTCCACCGGCTGCACCTCCGGCATCGACGCGATCGGCTACGCCCACCAGCTGATCGTCGACGGGGAGGCGGACATCGTGCTGGCCGGCGCCGCCGACTCGCCCATCTCCCCGGTCACCGTGGCCTCCTTCGACGCCATCGGGGCCACCAGCCCGGACAACGACGACCCGGCGCACGCCTCCCGGCCCTTCGACGCCGACCGGCACGGCTTCGTGCTGGCCGAGGGGGCCGCCGTGCTGGTGTTGGAGGAGGCCGGGCACGCCCGGCGCCGCGGCGCGCACATCTACTGCGAGGTGGCCGGCTACGCCAGCCGCAGCAACGGGTACCACATGACCGGGCTGCGCCCCGACGGGGTGGAGATGGCCCTGGCCATCGGTGACACCCTGCGTCAGGCCGCGATCGCCCCCCAGGAGGTCTCCTACATCAGCGCGCACGGCTCCGGCACCCGGCAGAACGACCGGCACGAGACGGCCGCCTTCAAACGGGCCCTGGGGTCGGCGGCGTACCGGGTGCCGATCAGCTCCATCAAGTCGATGGTCGGACACTCCCTGGGTGCGATCGGCTCCATCGAGATGGCCGCCTGCGCCCTGGCCATCGAGTACGGAGTGGTGCCCCCCACCGCCAACTGGACCACCCGGGACCCGGAGTGCGACCTGGACTACGTGCCCAACGAGGCGCGGGAGGTGCCGGTGGAGGTGGCCCTGTCGGTCGGCAGCGGCTTCGGCGGGTTCCAGTCGGCGATGCTGTTCCGTCGGCTGGCCCGGCAGGGGACCCGGTGAGCGAGCAGCGTCGCCGGGCGGTGGTGACCGGCATCGGGGTGGTCGCCCCCAGCGGGATCGGCAAGCAGGCCCACTGGCGTACGGTGCTCTCCGGTCAACGGCGTACCGGCCCGATCACCCTGTTCGACGCCGCCGGGTACCCGACCCGACTGGCCGGTGAGGTGCCGGACTTCGAACCGGCCCGCTACATCGACAACCGGGTGCTGGTGCAGACCGACCGCTGGACCCACCTGGGATTCGTGGCCACCCGACTGGCCCTGGCGGACGCCGGCCTGCCCGAGCGTCCGCTGGACCCGTACGGCTGGGCGGTCACCCTGGCCAGTTCCTCCGGCGGGAACCTGTTCGGCCAGCGGGAGTTGCAGCGGCTCTGGTCCTCGCCGAGCCGCACGGTCGGGGCGTACCAGTCGATCGCCTGGTTCTACGCGGCCAGCGTGGGACAACTGTCCATCGCGCACCAGGCCAAGGGTCCCTGCGGGGTGCTGGTGACCGAGTCGGCCGGCGGCCTGGACAGCCTGGCCCAGGCGGTACGCACCATCCGCCGGGGGGCCCGGGTGGTGCTGGCCGGGGCGACCGAATGCCCGCTCAGCCCGTACGCCCTGGCCTGCCAACTGCGCTCCGGCCTGCTCAGCGGGGCGGACGACCCGCGGCGGGCCTACCTGCCCTTCGACTCCGCGACCAGCGGCTACCTGCCCGCCGAGGGAGGTGCCGTCTTCGTCGTCGAGGAGTACGAGCACGCCCGGGCCCGGGGGGTGCGCGGCTACGCCGAGGTGACCGGCTGGGGTGCCACCCACGACGCGGCCCACACCACCGCCGACAGTGCCGGTGACCCCCACCAGTACGCCCGCGCCATGCGGCTGGCCCTGGGCCGGGCCGGGGTCGAGCCGCACGAGGTGGACCTGGTGGTGCCGGACGCCCTGGGGGTGGCCCGCTACGACCGGGCCGAGGCCACCGCACTGCGCGCGGTCTTCACCGGTACGGCACCACCGGTCAGCACCCACAAGACCCTCACCGGGCGGGCCCACCAGGGCGGCTCGGCCCTGGACGTGGCCACCCTCCTGCTCGCCTTCGCCCAGGACACCCTGCCTCCCTCGGCCGGCCCGGAGCAGGTGGCCGAGGGCTGCGAACTGGACTTCCTGCGTGAGCCCCGTCGTCCCCGTACCCGGGTGGGCCTGGTCTGCGCGCGGGGCTTCGACGGTTTCAACAGCGCGCTGGTGCTGCGCGGCACCGGCCCGACCGGAGAGGACCAACCATGACACGAGGACGGGTCGTCTTCCTCGTCCGGGTGCCCACCGAGCGCACCGAGGACTTCCTGCGGGCCTACGAGGGGGTACGGCACCTGGTCGCCGACGGGGTGCCGGGGCACCTGGTAGACCAGGTGTGCCGCTCGGCCACCGACCCGGAGCAGTGGCTGATCACCAGCGAGTGGGCCAGCCTGGCCGACTTCGAGGCCTGGGAACGCAGCCCGGAGCACCGGGATCTGGTCCGGCCGATGCGCGAGTGCTTCACCGACGCCCGTTCCCTGCGGTTCCACGTCCACGCCCAGACCCCGGTCCCGATCGGAGGGTGAGCGGACGGATCGGGAGTGTGCCGATGACGTCGACCGATCGGCCCAGCGGTCAGCGGGATTCTCACCGGAGGGTTGACGTAGCGCGTTCACCTGTTTGCAACCTGTGACGGCCCCCGTGTTCTGGTCCTGGATGGACAGTCATAATGGATCGCATGGTTGCCTGGGAGTACGCCTTGTTGGTCCGCCGCTATCAGGGGCAGGGCCGGAACTTTCACGTCACGTTCGTCTGGTACGGCCCCGACGGGTCACGCAAGGATGTCACCGCCTACGGTGACACCGCGGTCGCCCATCTCAACCGGGTAGGCCGGGAGGGCTGGGAACTCGTCACGGCCGCCGAGGACGTGAACAACGTGCAGGGCAGTACCGAGGTCCACCGCTACCACCTCAAGCGCCCGCTGAACTGAGCCGTGCCCTGACCCGGCGGGTAAGCGGCAGGCGGCAGTGCAGAGCGGCCGGCCCGGCGCCGCAGGGCGCCGGACCGGCCGGAAAGATGTGTCGGTCAGCCCAGGTCGACGCTGGGGTACAGCGGGAAACCGGCGAGCAGCTCGCTGGCCTGCCGGCTGACCTTGTCCGCCAGGGCCGGGTCGAGGACGTACTTCGCCTTCGAGGCCGTGCCGTCCGGGTTGGCCCCGGCGCTGGTCTGGCTGAGCACGGTGTGGATCAGCTCGGCGGTGCCGTCCATCTCCGCGGTGCCGAGCCCACGGGTGGTCAGGGCCGGGGTGCCGATCCGGATGCCGGAGGTGTACCAGGCCCCGTTGGGGTCCTGGGGCACCGCGTTGCGGTTGGTGACGATGCCCGAGTCCAGCAGGGCCTGCTCGGCCTGCCGGCCGGTCAGCCCGTACCCGGTGACGTCGATGAGCACCAGGTGGTTGTCCGTGCCCCCGGTGACCAGCTTCGCGCCCCGGCGCAGCAGGCCCTCGGCCAGGGCCTGGGCGTTGTCGACGATGCGCTGGGCGTAGTCGGCGAAGTCGGGGCGGCGGGCCTCGGCCAGCGCGACCGCCTTGGCGGCCATCACGTGCGGCAGCGGGCCGCCGAGCACCATCGGGCAGCCCCGGTCCACCTGCTCGGCCAGTTCCGGGCCGCAGAGCACCATGCCACCGCGCGGACCCCGCAGCGACTTGTGGGTGGTGGTGGTGACGATGTGCGCGTGTGGCACCGGGTCGAAGTCACCGGTGAAGACCTTGCCCGCCACCAGGCCGGCGAAGTGGGCCATGTCGACCATGAAGGTGGCCCCGACGGAGTCGGCGATCTCCCGCATGATCCGGAAGTTGACCTTCCGGGGGTACGCCGAGTAGCCGGCCACCAGCACCAACGGCCGGAACTCCCGGGCCACCTCGGCGACCTTGTCGTAGTCGACCAGGCCGGTCGCCGGGTCGGTGCCGTAGCTGCGCTGGTCGAACATCTTGCCGGAGATGTTCGGGCGGAAGCCGTGGGTGAGGTGCCCACCGGCGTCCAGGGACATGCCGAGCATCCGCTGGTCGCCCAGCTCCCGGCGCAGGGCGAACCAGTCGGCCTCGGTGAGGTCGTTGACGTGCCGGGCCTGGGCCCGCTTCAGCGCGGGGGCCTCCACCCGGTCGGCCAGGATCGCCCAGAACGCCACCAGGTTGGCGTCGATGCCCGAATGCGGCTGCACGTAGGCGTGCGCCGCGCCGAACAGCTCCCGGGCGTGCTCGGCGGCCAGCGCCTCGACCGTGTCGACGTTCTGGCAGCCGGCGTAGAACCGGCGGCCCACCGTGCCCTCGGCGTACTTGTCGCTGAACCAGTTGCCCATCGCCAGCAGGGTGGCCGGCGAGGCGTAGTTCTCGCTGGCGATCAGCTTGAGCGACTCGCGCTGGTCGGCCAGCTCCGCGCCGATCGCGTCGGCGACGCGCGGCTCCACGGAGCGGATGACCTCCAGGGCGCTGCGGAAGGCGGTGGACTCGGCGTTGGGCGACATGCGACCTCCTGACGACGGTGCGGAAGGCCCAGGCGCTCGGCGTGCGTCGTTGTGACGGGACCGCTTCCCGATGGTGCTCCATCCCCACGCGCCAGTCACGGCCCGCGCCGATCCTACCCGGTGTGATGTCGGCCCTCGGTGGGGTCCGGTCCCGGGTGCGGCAGCCCACCCGAGGTCACCGCACCGCCCGGTCGGCGTTGACCAGGCCGGCACCGTGAAAGCCGTTGCGGGTACCGCCCTGGCAGGTGGCCGAGTAGTCGGCCTGGCTCGGCAGCAGCGGCACCGGGTCGTAGCGGCCCGCCGGGCAGGTCTGGGGCACGGCGGTGCGCTCCAGCAGCGCCGACAACTGCCCGGGGTTCAGGCCGGGGTGCACCGACCGGGCCAGGGCCGCCACCCCGGTGACATGCGGAGCGGACATCGAGGTGCCCTGCTTCCACCCCCAGCCGTCGGTCCGGGTCACCGTATTGTAGGTGGTCGACAGGATGGCGTCCGTGGTGGTCGGGACCAGGCCCTGGGTACGGATCCGGCTGTCCCCGCCGGGGGCGGTCACATCGATGACCCCCTGGCCGTACGAGGAGTAGTAGCTCTTGGCTCCGGTCGGCCCGACCGCGGCGACGGTCACCACCCCCGGGGCCTGGGCGGGCAGCACGAGGCAGGCGCCGGTGATCTGGCGTACCTCCGGTATGCCGTTGTTCGGGCTGCCGGAGTCGACGAACCGGTGGGCCAGGTCGTAGTTGGCGTTGCCGGCGGAGGCCACATGCAGCACCCCCTTGCTCTGCGAGTAGCGCAGGGCCCGCTGCACGGCCTGCCACACCGGGCGCTGGCGGGGATCGTTGCGGCAGTTCAGCTCCCACGGGTCCAGGTAGTAGCTGTTGTTGGTCAGCTGCATGCCCTGCTCGGCGGCCCACATGAAGCCGCAGACCGCGGCCTCCGGATAGATGTAGCCCTCGTTGTCGACGACCTTCACCGCGGCCACCTTGACCCCGGGGGCCACCCCGGTAACCCCTACCCCGTTGCGGGCGGCGGCGATGATCCCGGCCACATGGGTGCCGTGGTCGGAGGTGGTGGGATTCCAGGCCGCCTCGCTGGGGTCGGCCACCCCACCGAGGCAGGAGACGCTCTTGTCCCGGGCGATCTGGGTGGCCAGGTCGGGGTGGCTGCTGGAGATGCCGCTGTCCAACACCCCCACCACCACCTCGACGCTGCCGGTGGTGACCGTGTGGGCCCGCGGCAGGTCGATCATCGGCATGGCCCACTGCCGGTCGAAGAGGGGCTCGGCGCCCGGGTCGGCCGTCGGGGCCGCCGCCTCGGCCTCGGTCAGCTCCACGGTGTGGCCCTCGTCCAGGACGGTACCCAGCCCGGCGGTGGGGGCCACGGACTCGATCCCCGCCCCGGCGGCGTCGACGACGAAGTCACGGTTGGCCGAGCGGACGATCAGCACCCCGATCTGCCGGTAGTCGGCCACCACCCGCCCGTCGGCGGCGGCCACCCGCGCCAGCGCCCGGTCGACTGTGCCGCCCTGGGGTGCGAGCACCAGGTAGGTGGCCTCGGCGTCGGTGGCCGAGGCGGTGGCCGTGCCGGTGGCGGTGCCGGTGACACCGGCACCGAGGGCCACGACGGCCGCCACGGCGAGTGCCGTACGACGGAGCATGTTCACTCCCCTCCCCAGGGTGTTACCCGCCGGGCGGGCTCCTGGTGGGAGGCGGCCCGGCGGCGGATGGCTTGCCCGCCCTTCAAGACCACAAGCGCCCTGTCGATTTGTGGCGTTACAGCCCAGGTGCTGTTGCGCCGCATCCGGCCGACACCGCCCCTAGGGTGGGGTCCATGGCACGCGCGGCCGAGGAGATCCAGGTGGGGCAGCGGGTGGTGCGCGTCTCCAGCCCGGACAAGCCGTACTTCCCGGAGCGGGGACTGACCAAGCTGGACGTGGTGCGCTACTTCCTGGCCGTGGGTGAGGGCATCCTGCGGGCGTTGCGGGACCGGCCGACCATGCTGGAACGGTGGCCCCGGGGGGTGTTCGAGGGGGCGACCGTCGCCACCCGGCAGAGCAACCGGGGGGACGCCTTCTATCAGAAGCGGGTGCCCGCCGGGGCGCCCGACTGGGTGGGCACCGCCCATCTGACCTTCCCCAGCGGCCGGACCGCGGACGAGGTGGCACCGGGGGAGTTGGCCGTGGTGATCTGGGCGGTCAACCTGGGCACCCTGCGGTTCCATCCGTGGCCGGTGACCCGCGCCGACGTCGAGCGACCCGACCAGTTGCGCATCGACCTGGACCCGATGCCCGGGATCGGGTTCGACCAGGTGGTGCCGGTGGCCCAGGAGGTACGCGCCTTCCTGGAAGAGTTGGGCCTGGTCGGCTACCCCAAGACCACCGGCGGGCGTGGCCTGCACGTCTACCTCTCCATCGAACCCCGGTGGAGCTTCGGCGACTGCCGCCGAGCCGTGCTGGCGCTGGGCCGCGAGATGCAGCGCCGCCGCCCCGACCTGGTCACCACCACCTGGTGGCGGGAGCAGCGGGACCGGCCGATCTTCATCGACTACAACCAGATGGCCCGGGATCACACCATGACCTCGGCGTACTCGATCCGGCCGACCCCGCAGGCCCTGGTGTCCGCGCCGCTGGACTGGGCCGAGTTGGACCAGGTCCGGCCGGAGGACTTCGACGTGCTGAGCATGCCGGGCCGGTTCGCCGAACGCGGCGACCCGCACGCCGGGTTGGACGGCCGGCGATTCGGTCTGGAACCCCTGCTGGAACTGGCCGACCGGGAAGGGCTGGCGGCGCCACCGCAGCGGTGAGCTACGACCAGGGGCTGTTGACCCCGGCGTACTCCTCGAAGACCAGCCAGCTGCGGGTGGACAGCACCCCGGAGATGCGCTGCACCCGGTCCAGCACCACGTCCCGCAGGGTGGCGTTGTCCGGCGCACGGACCAGGGCCAGCACGTCGTGCTCGCCGCTGAGCAGCGCCACATGCTCGACGTAGCGCACCCGGGCCAGCTCCGCGGAGACCTCCCGCCAGGTGTTCTGCCGGATGGTCAGGGCGATGTACGCCGAGGTGCCCAACCCGGCCGGTTCGGGGGCTACCCGAGCGGTGAACCCGGTGATCACCCCGTCCCGGACCAGCCGCTCCACCCGGGCGTACGCGTTGGTCCGGGACACGTGCACCCGCTCGGCCAGGGTACGGATGGAGATCCGCCCGTCGCGGGTCAGTTCGTCCAGCAGCCGACGGTCCACCTCGTCCAGTTGTGCCGAACGTCCCGTGGCGCTCGTCACGGCCGGGCCCTTGACGGTCTCCTGGCCCACACCAGCCTCCCTGAGGTGCCAATCATCCCGCGTTCTCCGGGGATCTTGAGTCAATCATCCGACCACAGGAGCATAGGGCCACCACATGTCCAGGAGGTTCCGCCGTGACGACGACCCCCCAGACGGCGCGCAGGGCATCCCCGCGAAAGCGCCGGCCGGCCACCCCGGCCGCACCGGACCCGTCCGCCGGCCTGATGCCGCAGGCCGAACCGGTCCGGCTGCTGAACTCCGACGGCACCCCGCTGCCGGCCCACCCCGACTATCCCGAGCCGCCCGTCGAGGCGCTGCGCGAGATGTACCGGCGGATGGTGATCGGCCGACGCTTCGACGCGCAGGCCACCGCGCTGACCAAGCAGGGCCGGCTGGCCGTCTACCCCTCCTCCCGAGGTCAGGAGGCCTGCCAGGTCGGCGGGGTCCTCGCCCTGCGCGAGGACGACTGGGTGTTCCCCACCTACCGCGAGTCGATGGCGCTGACCGCCCGGGGCATCGACCCGGTCGAGGTGCTCACCCTGCTGCGCGGCGACTGGCACTGCGGGTACGACCCCACCGTGGTGCGTACCGCCCCGCAGTGCACCCCCCTGGCCACCCAGTGCGTGCACGCCGCCGGCCTGGCCTACGGCGAGTCGTACCAGGGTCGCGACACGGTAGCGTTCGTCTACATCGGTGACGGCGCCACCAGCGAGGGCGACTTCCACGAGGGGGTCAACTTCGCCGCGGTGTTCAAGGCGCCGGTCGTCTACTTCGTGCAGAACAACCGGTACGCGATCAGTGTCCCGCTGTCCCGGCAGACCGCCGCCCCGACCCTGGCCTACAAGGGCGTCGGCTACGGGGTGCCGAGCGAGCAGGTCGACGGCAACGACCCGGTGGCGGTGCTGGCCGTGCTGAACCGGGCGGTCGCCCACGCCCGGGCCGGCAAGGGCCCGTACCTGGTGGAGGCGCACACCTACCGGATGGAGCCGCACACCAACGCCGACGACCAGACCCGCTACCGCGACGCCGAGGAGGTCGAGGCCTGGCGCGACCGGGACCCGATCGCCCGGCTGGAGAGCTACCTGCGCGCCCGGAAGGCGCTCGACGACGCCGCCGTCGCCGAGATCGCCGAGGAGGCCGAGGCGTACGCCGCACGGCTGCGCGAGCGGATGAACGCCCAGCCCACGGTCGACCCGCTGAGCCTCTTCGAGCACGTCTACGCCGAGCCCACCCCACAGTTGGTGGAGCAGCGGGAACAGGTCCGCGCCGAGTTGGCCGCGAGCCAGGAGGAGGACGCCTGATGGCCACCATGACGATGGCGAAGGCCCTCAACGCCGCCCTGGCCGACGCGATGCTCGACGACGAGCGGGTAGTCGTCTTCGGCGAGGACGTCGGCCAGTTGGGCGGGGTCTTCCGGATCACCGACGGCCTCCAGGCCCGCTTCGGCGACAAGCGCTGCTTCGACACCCCGCTGGCCGAGGCCGGCATCGTCGGGTTCGCCGTCGGGCTGGCCATGTCCGGGCTGCGCCCGGTGGTCGAGATGCAGTTCGACGCCTTCGCCTACCCGGCCTTCGAGCAGATCGCCTCCCATGTGGCGAAGATGCGCAACCGCACCCGGGGGGCGCTCAGCGTGCCGATGGTCATCCGGGTGCCGTACGCCGGGGGCATCGGTGGGGTGGAGCACCACTGTGACTCCTCCGAGGCGTACTACGCCCACACCCCGGGTCTGAAGGTGGTCACCCCGGCGACGGTCGCCGACGCGTACTCCCTGCTGCGGGAGGCGATCGACGACCCGGACCCGGTGGTCTTCATGGAGCCGAAGAAGCTCTACTTCGCCAGCGGCGAGGCGGACCTCTCGGCGCGTACCGAGCCCTTCGGTCGGGCGGTCGTCCGCCGGCCCGGCCGCGACGCCACCCTGGTCGCCTACGGCCCGGCGGTGCCGGTCGCCCTGGAGGCCGCCGAGGCCGCCAAGGAGGAGGGCTGGGACCTGGAGGTGGTCGACGTACGCACCATCGTGCCCTTCGACGACGCCACCATCGCCGCCTCGGTGCGCCGGACCGGCCGGTGTGTGGTGGTGCAGGAGGCGCAGGGCTTCGCCGGGGTGGGCGCGGAGATCGCCGCCCGGGTGCAGGAGCGCTGCTTCCACGCCCTGCACGCGCCCGTGCTGCGGGTGTCCGGGCTGGACATCCCGTACCCCGCGCCGATGCTGGAGCACACCCACCTGCCCTCGGTCGACCGGGTGCTCGACGCCGTGGCCCGCCTCCAGTGGGACGACCAGCCGGACTCCCGGTGGCTGACCGACGGGGTGCCGGCATGAGCGACCAGGTCTTTCTTCTGCCCGACCTGGGGGAGGGGCTCTCCGAGGCGGAGATCGTGCAGTGGCGGGTAGCGGTCGGTGACGTGGTCACGGTCGACCAGACCGTGGTCGAGGTGGAGACCGCCAAGGCCGTCGTGGACGTGCCCTGCCCGTACGCCGGCCGGGTGGTGGCCCTGCACGGCGCGGAGGGCGAGGTACGCCCGGTCGGCCAGCCGCTGATCACCGTGGCGGCGGACGGCGCAGCCGAACCCGTCGGGCACGCCGTCTACCGGGAGGAGGAGCGGGCCGGTTCCGGCAACGTCCTCATCGGGTACGGCACCGGCCACGGCGGGGCACGCCGCCGTCGGCGGGCCCGCCCTGTCGCGTCGCTGGCCTCGCCGGCTTCCGCCCCGGCTGCTTCGACTCCGGCCGCCCCGGCTCCGGCTGCTTCGGCCCCGGTGGCCCCGGCACCGGTTGCTCCGGCCCCGGCTGCGGTGGCCGCGCCCGTGCCGTCGCAGTCGGTCGCGGCCCTGGTCATCTCGCCGATCGTGCGTCGGCTGGCCCGCGAGCGCGGGGTGGACCTGGCCACGGTACGCGGCAGCGGGCCCGGCGGGGTGATCCGGCGGGCGGACGTGGAGGCGGCCGCCGACGCTGCGGCCTCGCCCATCGCTGCGGCCTCGCCCGTCGGCACGGCCTCGGCTACCGGCACCGGCGAGCAGCCGGCGGCGCACCTCGGGCTGTCCCCGACCGGCGCCGGGGACGTGGTCATCCCGCTGACCGGCATCCGCAAGGCGATCGCCGACAAGCTCTCCCGCAGCCGCCGGGAGATCCCCGAGGTGACCATCTGGGTGGACGCCGACGCTACCGCCCTGCTGGCGACCCGGGCCGCGATCAACGCCGCCCGGCCCGAGCAGCCGGTGAGCATCCTGGCCCTGCTGGCCCGCATCTGCCTCTCCGGGCTGCGTCGGTACCCGCAGCTCAACGCCCGGGTGGACACCGAGGGCCAGCGGATCGTGCAGTCCGCCGGGGTGCATCTGGGCATCGCCGCCCAGACCGACCGTGGGCTGCTGGTCCCGGTGCTCCGCGATGCCGACCGGCTCACCACCGCCGAGTTGGCCGCCGAACTGGCCGCCACCACGAAGGCGGCCCGGGCCGGTGAACTGCCACCGGCCCGACTGACCGGCGGCACCTTCACCCTGAACAACTACGGGGTGTTCGGTGTCGACGGCTCCACGCCGATCATCAACCACCCGGAGGCGGCCTTGCTGGGGGTGGGCCGGATCATCGACAAGCCGTGGGTGGTCGACGGTCAGCTGGCGGTACGCAAGGTCACCCAGCTCAGCCTCACCTTCGACCACCGGGTCTGTGACGGTGGGGTGGCCGGTGGGTTCCTGCGGCACGTCGCCGACTGTGTCGAGCGGCCGGAGTTGCTCATCGCCGCCGTCTGAGCCGCCCCGAACCTCGCGCCCGGCATCCGTACGGATGCCGGGCGCGTCTCGTGTTTTGACCATCGGGGGGGATTCGTGGTGGTCGAGGTCTAGCGGAATGGGGAGGACCCTGTCCATGATCTGAGTTCTCACACAAAGAT
>NZ_JBEYUI010000019.1:0-128387 GCF_040643455.1 Micromonospora sp. NPDC047134 | reverse complement strand
TGATCTTTGTGTGAGAACTCAGATCATGGACAGGGTCCTCCCCATTCCGCTAGACCTCGACCACCACGAATCCCCCCCGATGGTCAAAACACGAGGTCGCCGTCCCGGCGGATCCCGCCGGGACGGCACCCCGGCTGCTTGTCGTACCGTCGGTCGAAGGGCTGCCGTCCATCGTGTGGCCCGGTCCGACCGACCAGCCCGCCTGGGCGATCCCGGTGCAGGTGCCACCCGGCACCCGGGGCTACGCGATCTTCCTACCGCTGGTGCAGGAAGGCGAGCCCGCCACCGTAGCCGCGCCGCCCGCGCAGCGGACACCGGCCACCAGCGCCCCGGTGCCCACGACGCCGAGCACGACCACGCCGGCCGCCACGGGATCGGCGCCCACCGGGTCGCCCGCGCCCACGCCGAGCAGCGCGGCACCGGCCACCACCACACCCTCCACGACCACACCGGCTGCCGACGCACCGCCGACCACTGCGCCGACCACGACAACCCCCGCCGGGCAGCCCTCATCCCCCGGTCAGCTTGCGCCCGCTGGGCGGCCGGGGGCGGCGAAGCCGGGTGGGTTCCCGGGTTCGTATCCGCCGCCCGGTCCGGCGTACGCCTTCAAGCCGACGCCCCCGCCGCCGACCTTCTTCGACCGGGTGTGGCCCGGCCCGCAGACGACCGGTCACCTGGCCACCCCGCTGGCCGTGCTGGTCGGGGCGCTGGGGGTGGCGGCCTTCGTGCCGTTGGGTCGTACCGGCATCGGCTGGTTCCTCGGTGGGCTGGTGCTCACGGTCGCGGTCGTTCTGGCGGTCCGGCAGCACACCGCCGAGCTTGCCCCTACCGAACGGTGGGTCCGGGCCGGTTGGGCCGGTGCCGCCGTGGCCCTGCTCGCCGTGCTGGCCTTCCGCAACGCCTGGTGGCTGGTGACCTTCTGCGTGCTGGGCGCACTGGGCTGCGCCGCCCTGGCCATCGTGGGTGGGCGACGGGTGCGGTCGATCCTGTTCAGTGTGGTGGCCGCACCGATAGCCGGGCTGCGCGGGCTGCCCTGGGTACGCCGACACCTGCGGGCCCCCGGCAGTCCCGGCAGCGTACGCCGGGTGGTCGGTTCGGTGGTCGCCACCGTGATCGTCCTGGTGGTCTTCGGTCCCCTGCTCTCCTCGGCCGACGCCGCCTTCTCGCAGGTCCTCGGTGCGCTGCTGCCCGAGATCAGCGTCAGTGGTGTGTTCCGGTGGCTGTTCCTGGCGGCCGTGGGCGGCCTGATCGCGGTGGCCGCCGTCTACACGCTCGCCGCACCGCCGGACCTGTCCGGGGTGGACCGGCCCACCGACCGTCGGGTCGGCCTGCTGGAGTGGGCACCGCCGATCGCCGCGCTGACCGCCCTGTTCGGCGGCTTCGTGGCGGTGCAGTTCACCGTCCTCTTCGGCGGGCAGCGGCATGTGCTGCGGACCACCGGCCTGAGCTACGCCGAGTACGCCCGCAGCGGCTTCTGGCAGTTGGTCGTGGTGACCGTGCTGACCCTGGCGGTGCTCGGCGGGGTGACCCGCTTCGCCCGGCGGGAGCGGCACCTCGACCAGGTGCTGCTGCGGGTGCTGCTCGGCCTGCTCAGCGCCCTGACCGTGGTCATCGTGGTGTCCGCCTTGTCGCGGATGTACACATACCAGAAGGTCTACAGCTTCACCGGCGAGCGGATCTTCGTGATGGCCTTCGAGCTGCTGCTCGGGGCGGTCTTCCTGATGATCCTGGTGGCCGGCGTACGTTGGCGCGGCAGTTGGATCCCCCGGCTGGCCACGGCGCTCGCGGTGGTGCTGCTGCTGGGTCTGGCGGTGCTCAACCCGGAGGAGTACGCGGCCCAGCGCAATGTCGCCCGGTATCAGGAGACCGGCCGCATCGACGCCTGGTACCTGCGCGCCCTCTCCGCCGACGCCACTCCCGCCCTGGCCGCCCTGCCCGATCCGGTACGCCGCTGCACGCTGAGCTGGATCGCCGACGACCTGGCCGAACCGGACCCCTGGTACGCCTGGAACCGGGGTCGGGACCGGGCCCGGGCGGTGCTGGACCGGCTGGGGCCGGAGGCGATCGGCAACCAGCGGGACTGCCGCCGCGCCGACCAGTTCGACCTGCCGAAGACCCGCCGCTGACGGGCTGGAGTCAGCGCCGTTGCAGCGGCTCCATCCGGTTCCATCCGGCCCAGCCGCGCTCGCGCAGCAGGTTCCATAGCCGCTGCACCCTGGGGTCGGACTCCACGGCCAGGGCGTCAACGAGGTCATTCGGCAACTCGTCGTACGTCTCGTCGCTGAGGATCTCGCCGGAGCGGTACGCCTGCTCGGCCAGGCCCACCATGATGTCGGCGGCTTCCGCCAGCCGGGGGTCGTCGGTCTCCCCCGGCTCGTCGTCGAAGATCTCCGACAGCACCCGGTACAGCCGGACGACCTGCGGGTCATCGAGTTGGGCCAGCTTGCCGGGCATGAATTCGGCTATCCGTTCGGGCCAGCGAGCCGCGATCAGGATCCATCCGTCCCGTTCCCCCTCCACCACCCGTTCCGACACCCCCAGCTCGCGGAGCCGGTCGAGGTAGGCGGCGACCTCCGGTGGGAGGGTCAGCCGGTCCCCGCCGACCAGTTGCGCGATCTGCCTGCGGCTGGTCTCCAACCGCTCGATCTGGTCGCGCAACCGCTCGTCGATGGTCCGGATCGCGTCGGCGAAGGCCGCAGGGTCGGCGTCGAGCAACTCACCGATGCGGGCCAGCGGCACACCGGCATTGGCCAGGGTACGGATCTTCACGAGGGACACGACCGCCCTGGCGCCGTACCGTCGGTAGCCGGAAGGGTCCCGTTCCGGCTCGGGCAACAGCCCTACCTGGTGATAGTGCCGCACCGCGCGCACGGTGACCCCGGCGTACGCCGCCAGTTGCCCGATCGTCAGCATGCTCCGATCCTGCCCCTCTCCACCGCCGACTCAGGCGACCCGACGCCGGTAGGTCAGCACCGCGAGGAGGTAGGCGACGACGAGGAGACCGACGCACCAGGCCAGGGCGGTCCAGATGTCGACACCCACCGGCTGCCCGGCGAACAGGTCCCGGATGGCGTCGACGATCGTGGTCACCGGCTGATGCTCGGCGAACGCGCGGACCGGCCCGGGCATCGACTCGGTGGGCACGAAGGCCGAACTGGCAAACGGCAGAAACACCAGTGGGTACGCGAACCCGCTCGCGCCGTCCACGGACTTCGCGGTCAGGCCGGGCAACACGGCCAGCCAGGTCAGGGCCAGGGTGAGCAGGACCAGGATGCCGGCGACCGCTAGCCACCCCAGCACATTCGCCCCGGTGCGGAAGCCCACCACCAGGGCCACGCCGATGACCACCGCCAGCGAGATCAGGTTGGCGACCAGCGAGGTCAGGACGTGCGCCCACAGCACGGAGGACCGGGTGATCGGCATGGACTGGAACCGTTCGACGATCCCGCTCTGCGTGTCCAGGAAGAGCCGAAAGGCGGTGTAGGAGATGCCGGAGGCGATCGTGATGACCAGGATGCCGGGCAGCAGATAGTTCACGTACGACTCGGACCCGGTCTCGATCGCGCCGCCGAAGACGTAGACGAACAGCAGCAGGAAGGCGATCGGCATGATCGCGGTGGTGATGATGGTGTCCGGGCTGCGGGCGATGTGGCGCAGTGAACGCCCCAGCAGGACCCCGGTGTCCCCGAGCGAATGTCTGGTCATCGGTCCGCCCTCTCCGTTCCGGGGCCGACGAGGGCCAGGAAGACCTCCTCGAGACTCGGCTGCTTCTCGACGTACTCGACCTCGGGTGCGGGGAGCAGCCGCTTGAGTTCACCCAGGGTGCCGTCGACGATGATCCGACCTTGGTGGAGGATCGCGATCCGGTCGGCGAGTTGCTCCGCCTCGTCGAGATGCTGGGTGGTGAGCAGCACGGTCGTACCGCCTCCGGCGAGTTCCCGGACGGCCTGCCAGACCTCGATGCGCGCCTGCGGGTCCAGCCCGGTGGTCGGTTCGTCCAGGAAGATCACCGGCGGATCCCCGATGAGGCTCATCGCGATGTCCAGGCGGCGGCGCATGCCCCCGGAGTAGGTCGCCACCCGCCGGTCGGCCGCCTCCGTCAGCGAGAAGCGCCGCAGCAGGTCGTCCGCGATCGCACCCGGGGCGGCCAGGTGCCGGAGCCGGGCCACCAGGACCAGGTTCTCCCGCCCGGTGAGGATCTCGTCGACCGCCGCGTACTGCCCGGTCAGGCTGATCGACCTGCGTACCTCGCCGGCCTGGGTGCCGACATCGAACCCGTTGACCCGGACGGTCCCCGCGTCGGCCTTGAGCAGGGTGGCCAGGATCTTCACCAGGGTGGTCTTGCCCGCCCCGTTCGAGCCGAGCAGGGCGAGGATGCTGCCCCGCGCCACGTCGAGATCCACTCCACGTAGCACCGGCAACTGCTTGAACGACTTCGCCAGATTTCGTACCTGGATCGCCGGCCCCTCGGCCCGACCGGCTGGTGGTGGAATGCTCATGACCGGCAGCATGGGGGGTTGACGCTGCGTCAGGGTCAAGCCCCGTCCGCCGCCCCCTGACAAAGGCTTCCGACGCGTACGGTCCCTGCATGGTCTTCCTCGATGGCACCGACGGCACCCGGCTCGCCTACCACCAGGTTGGCGAGGGTGCCCCGCTGATCTGCCTTCCCGGCGGCCCGATGCAGTCCTCGGCCTACCTCGGGGACCTGGGCGGGTTGTCGGCCCATCGCCTGCTCGTACGCCTCGACCTGCGTGGGACCGGTGATTCGGCCATCCCGGCGGACCCGGCGACGTATCGCGTCGACCGGCTCGTCGGGGACGTCGAAGCGCTACGCGCGCATCTCGGCCAGGAGCGGATCGACCTGCTGGGGCACTCGGCCGGCGGCGGTCTCGCCGTGCGATACGCCGCCCGCCACCCCGACCGGATCGGCCGTCTCGTGCTGGTCACCCCCAGCCCGCGCGTGGTCGACCTGGAGGTCACCGACGCCGACCGTCGCCAGGTCGCGGAATTGCGCCACAGCGAACCCTGGTTCCCTGCCGCCTTCGCCGCCTTCGAGCGGATCTGGTCGGGCGACGCCACCGAGGCTGACTGGCAGGCGATCGAACCCTTCATGCACGGCCGATGGGATGCCGACGTCCGGGCTCGACTCGACCGAGAGGCGAGTCAGCGGAACGCGGAGGCGGCCGGCGTCTACTACTCGGCCGGGGCCGTTGACCCGCAGGCGACCAGAGCCGGCCTCGCCCACCTCCGGGCACCGGTCCTGCTCGTCGCCGGCGAATACGACGTCGCACTCCCCCCGAGCTGCGCCGCCGCGTATGCTGCCCTGTTTCCGCAGGCTGAGCTGGCCGTGCTGCCGGCCGGCGGACACCAGCCCTGGCACGACGATCCGGCGTGGTTCCGACAGACCCTGACAGCGTTCCTGCGCTGACCGGCTCGCCGGATGCACGGAGACGAGTCAGCGGCGGGTGCCAGACCGGGTCAGGTGTCACACCGCCATCGATCCACCTCGACGTTGACGGCAAGTCGGCAGCGTCGGGATCTAGCGTGGCATGCCTCGTTGATCTCCCTGGTCAGCGAACAGACAGCCCGGATTACGCCAGGAGCTAGAACCGTAGAACATTTAGTTCTACACTCGTGTCCATGGAACGCATCGGTGTCCGGGAGCTAAACCAGAACACGAGCCAGGTGTTGGCTCGGGTGAGTGGCGGGGAGACCGTCGAGATCACCGATCGTGGACACCCGATCGCTCGACTTGTTCCGGTGGGCGACGACAGGTCGATTCTGGCCAAGCTGGTAGCGGCAGGGCGGGCCGTCGCCCCCACCGGAGGGGGCTCTGTTCCACTTCCACCGAAGCTCGGTGACGAGAGTGTAGACGTGGCCGCCTCGCTCGCTGCGATGCGTGACGAGGAGCGCTGGTGATCTATCTCGATTCCGCCGCCGTCGTCAAGCTGGTGCGGCAGGAAGCATGCAGCGCCGACCTTGTCTCCTGGCTCAACAAGCACGACGACGTGCCGCTGGTCTCCTCCGCGCTCGTCGAGGTGGAAGTGCCCAGAGCGCTGCGCCGATCAGCTCCGCAGGCGTTGATCGGAGTGCCGGCTGCTGTCGGACGGCTGTTCCGACTGGAGATCGACAGCACGATCCGTGCAACCGCAGCCGCGTTCGCCGAGCCGACGCTCCGCAGCCTCGACGCCATCCACCTGGCCACCGCCCAGGTACTGACCAACGAGTCCGGCACGGCACTCACCGCCTTCGTCACCTACGACCGGCGGCTGCTCGATTGCGCCAAGGAAGCAGGACTACCCGTAGCAAGCCCCGGCCAGAACTGACCCGCGAATCCACCACCCTGTACGAAGTCCGGCCGCCGCTTGACGCCCGGCCACGACGACGGCCGTGGCCTGCGTTTTGCGGCCTTGCACCCCTCCGTTTGGGTATCCGTTTCGAGTGGGGCGGGCGGGACTCGAACCCGCGACCGAGGGATTATGAGTCCCCTGCTCTAACCGGCTGAGCTACCGCCCCCGGCGCCGGGCCGGAATCTTATCCTGCCCCGTCGATCACCGGCCAACATCGGCGGCCGCTTCTCACCGGCGTCGCCCACGCCTCAGCAGCACGATGGGCAACGCGAGAATACAGCGAGCAGCGCGTATTCCGGCTGCCACCCCGCCACAAACCGCCCTCGGCCCGATCGACGGGGAGGATGCCCTGGCAGGGGCCCGTCTACCGGCGTCCCGAAACGGCGAATGCCCACCGGGTTGCCGGTGGGCATGTCGTGCTGGAGAGCAAGCTCCCCCGTTTGGACTCGAACCAAAAACCTGCCGGTTAACAGCCGGCTGCTCTGCCAATTGAGCTACGGGGGACTGCACCGCCGCCCGGTGCGGATCTCTCCGCGCCGTGCGCCGGGCACAAGAGTACAGGACTCCGGGGGGTCTTGGTCCAGGGGGTTACCCTCACGATCAGCGGGGCGCACCGATCGGATTGTGTGGGACAAATCGCCATCGGGGCACAAGGAGGTATGAGCAGAGAGCAGGATGGGTAGTTAGCTGCCGACGACAGGACGCAGGCGCGAACTGGTCGGCCCCGCCCCCGGGTTCGGGGGTGGGTCGACGGCGCGTCAGGTACGAGAGGAGCCGCCATGCGCGGAAAGATCATGTTCCTTGGCGGGCTGGCTGCAGGGTTCGTCCTGGGCGCCCGTGCCGGCCGTGAGAAGTACGAGGAGTTGATGGTCCAGGGTCGCAAGGTGCTCGACCACCCGACCGTCCAGGAGGCGGCCGGGGTTGCCCAGGCCCAGGCCAGCCGGCTCTACAACGAGGGCAAGGACAAGCTCGGCCACTCGAAGCTGGGCGAGAAGCTGAGCCCGAACGGCAAGCACGAGTCCAGCTCCGCCGACGATGCCTTCGCCGGTACGCCGGCCACGGCGGGCGCCAAGTCCAGTTCCAGCTCGTCGGGGTCGACCACCAGCTCGTCGACCACCGGGTCGACGACCTCGACCACGGCCCGTAGCAAGCCGTCCGGCACCAACGGCACGAACCTGTAGCAACCCTTTCAGCCGGGCCCGATCGCCACTGCGGCGGTGGGGCCCGGCTGCTGTGTGTGCACCTCAGGCAAAGCGTCCAGCCCTCGCGGGGTAACTTTCGCCCGTATTGAACAAAAGTCCCGGCGATTTCGCGGGAACTTCTGCCTCCAACCTCTTCTCTTTATCGTCTGCCGCAAATATCGTCCTCGTTAGACCTGGCCAGGCTCGTTTGGTAACCCCCCAACCGCCTCGGCACCGCTGGTGCCGGGGCGGAGCTGACCGATCAGAGCGAGGTTCGATGCGCAGACCGTTGGGCCGCAGAGCCCTCACCTATCTGAGTCTCCTCACCCTCGTCGGCGCGACACTCGTCGCGACCGGGACCCGGCACACGGCAGCGGCGCAGGCCGCACCGGTGGCGGACGGAGCAACAACGACCAACAACGGCATCCAGTACAAGGTGCTCGTCTTCACCCGATCGGCCGACGGCACCCACCCGGCCACGGCGGCCGGTGTCGACGCCATCCGGCAGCTCGGCAAGCAACGACGGTTCACCGTGGACGTCACCGATGACGCCCGCAGGTTCCGCGAGCCGCACCTGAAGCAGTTCCGCGCCGTGGTGTTCCTGAACACCTCCGGCGATGTGCTCGACGACGCTCAACGAGCCGCGTTCGAGAAGTACTACCGCGCCGGTGGCGGCTTCGTCGGCGTGCACTCGGCGATCGAGGCGGAGCCGGGCTGGAGCTTCCTCGACGAGGTCCTCGGCACCCGCGCCGTCGGCGCGGCGACGCCGGCCAGCGCCGCCACGGTGACCGTGGCCGACCGGGTGCACCCGGCCTCGGCCGCGCTGCCCGAGCGGTGGACCACGACCGACCGGTGGTACAACTTCGCGGCCAACGTCCGAGGCTTCTCGCACGTCCTGGCGACGGTGGACGAGAAGACGTACGCCGGCGGCAGCATGGGTTTCGACCACCCCATCACCTGGTGCAAGGACTACCAGGGCGGCCGCTCGTTCTACACCGGACTCGGCGCAACCCCGGAAAGCTTCAGCGGCACTGACCTGCGCGCTCATCTGGGCGGCGCGATCCAGTGGGCGGCCGGCGTCACCGACGGCGACTGTGGCGCGACCGTGCTGGCCAACTACCAGATGACGGTGATCGGCGCGCAGCCCAACGTCAACGAGCCGATCGGCTTCGACGTGCTGCCCGACGGGCGGGTCATCCAGACCGACCGACGTGGCGGCGTACGGCTGCACGAGCCGGACGGTAACCGCACCACCCTGCTGGCCCAGATCCCGGTCTACACCCACAGCGAGGACGGGATGTACGGCCCGGCGATCGACAAGGACTTCGCCACCAACAGGTGGGTCTACCTGTTCTACGCCCCACCGGGCGACACTCCCACCGGCGCGGCGCCGACGACCAGCACCAACCCCAACGCCTGGGACAACTGGAAGGGCTACTTCCAGCTGTCGCGGTTCAAGTTCGTCGACGGCGAGAACCCCTCGCTCGACCTGAGCACCGAGCAGAAGATCATGCAGGTGCCGGTGGACCGGGGTGCCTGCTGTCACGTCGGAGGGGACATCGCCTTCGACTCGGAGAACAATCTGTGGCTGGTCACCGGGGACGACACCCCGGCCGGCGGCGGTGGTTCGGGCGGCTTCTCCCCGCACAACGACTCGGTGAGCGCGAGCGGGATCTACCAGGCGCCGTTCGTGGACGCCCGGCGCAGCTCCGCCAACACCAACGACCTGCGGGGCAAGATCCTGCGGATCAAGGTCCAGGCGGACGGCAGCTACACCATCCCCGAGGGGAACCTCTTCCCCGAGGCGCAGGACCCGGGTGACAAGACCCGACCGGAGATCTACGCGATGGGGCTGCGCAACCCGTTCCGGATCACCCTGGACAAGAATGACGTCGCCTACATCACCGACTACTCCCCCGACTCCTCGACCGCCACGGTCGGGCGGGGGCCGGCGGGCACCGGCCGGATGATGGTCGTCGACAAGCCCGCGAACTACGGCTGGCCGATGTGCGTACAGCCGGACCTGCCGTACTTCGAGATGAACTGGACCACGAGCCCGATCTCGCCGATCGCACCGTTCGACTGCGCGGCGCCGAAGAACACCTCTCGGCACAACACCGGCCTGGTGGACCTGCCGCCGGTGGAGAAGTCGGAGCTCTGGTACTCCTTCCAGGCCCCGACGCCCTGCCCGGAGTCCTACCTGTCCACTCCCACCCAGACCTGCCCGGCGCTCTTCCCGGAGCTCGGCACCGGCGGTGTGGGTCCGCACGGCGCGGCGAAGTACGACTACGACCCGGAGCTGAGGTCGGAGACGAAGTTCCCCGCGTACTACGACGGCGCGATCTTCTTCGGCGAGTTCACCCGGGACTACCTGCGGGAGGTCCGGCTCGACTCGCAGGGCGGCGTCCTGAAGATCAACGATCTGTTGAGCTGCGGCGGAGGCCCGGTCACACCGGCCAAGCCGTTCCTCTGCGACAACCCGATGGACATGATGTGGGGCCCCGACGGCAACTTCTACCTGCTGACGTACGGGGACGGGTTCTTCAACATCAACCCGGACGCGGCGATGGTGAAGTTCAGCTACGTCAAGGGCCTGCGGGCGCCGACGGCCGTGCTGAACGCGACCCCGACCAACGGGCAGGCCCCGTTGACGGTGGCCTTCTCCAGTGACGGGTCACGCGACCCGGACCCGGCGGACTCCATCTCGTACGCCTGGGACTTCGACGGCAACGGCACGACCGACTCCGTCGACCCGAACCCCTCGTTCACGTACACCAGCAACGGCGTCTACACGGCGCGGCTGACGGTGACCGACTCCAGCGGCAAGACCGCTACGGCGAACACCACCATCACGGTCGGCAACACCGCCCCGACGGTCCGGGTGGACGTACCGATCGAGGGTGGGTTCTTCAGCTGGGGTGACGACATCCCCTGGTCGGTGACGGTCACCGACCCGGAGGACGGCCCGATCGACTGCTCGAAGGTGGAGGTGACCTTCGTCCTCGGCCACGACGACCACGGTCATGGGGAGGCCAACCAGCTCGGTTGTTCCGGGGTGCTGCCCACGCTCGCCGACGACGCCTCGCACGGCGGCTACATCTACGGCGTGATCAGCGCGACCTACACCGACAACGGCGCCAACGGTCAGCCGCCGCTGACCACCATCGGTCAGCAGGTCATCCAGGACAAGTTGCAGCAGGTGGAGTTCGCCCGCAACCAGTCCGGCACCACGGTCGGCAACACCGCGGACGCCGGCGGCGGGCAGCAACGCGGCAGCCTCGACAACGGTGACTGGATCGCCGTCAACGGCACGGTCAACCTGCGGAACATCGACTCGGTGACCCTGCGTACCTCCGGTGGTAGCGCGGCCACGGCCGGGCAGCCACGGTTCAACGTCGAGTTCCGCCGGGACTCGCCGACCGGTCCGCTGCTGACCACCGCCACGGTCAACGCGACCACCGGCAACAACGCCTTCACCAGCACCAGCGTGCCGATCACCGACCCCGGTGACACCTTCCGGCTCTACCTGGTGTTCACCCCGGTTCCGGGCGGCCCGGCCGGCGGCTTCGGCAACCTCAACTGGGTGCAGTTCAACGGTCCGGGCATCGGCCTCACCCCGTAGGCACCATGCGGCTGGGGTCGTCACCCGGCGACCCCAGCCATCTCACCGGTAACACCACCGAGAAAGGCAGTACGACATGAGCGACAGTCAGCACGGATTGAGCCGGCGTCGGATCCTCGGCGCCTTCGCCGGGGTCGCCGGCGCGGCGGCCGTCGGCGCCGCCGGCTTCGGCTCCGCCGCCGTGGCCAACGGCAAGGGCAACGGCAACGGGGTGCTCGTCCCGCCGGGCAAGCGGGGCATCATCCTGTACAGCGTCCGGGACCGGATCAGCGCCGCCCCGGACACCAGCGGCGTGCCGTACGGCTTCGAGCGGGTGCTCGGCCGGCTCGCCGAGATCGGCTACAAGGAGGTCGAGTTCGCCGGCTACAACCAGCACACGAGCATCCTGGGCAGGCAGATCACCCCGACGGAGATCCGGAAGATCCTGGACGACAACGGGCTGCGCGCCAACGGCTCACACGCCTCGATCCCCGGCACGGTCACGCCGGACACCATCGCCGCGTTCGAGCGGACCCTCGACACCGCCGAGATCCTCGGCATGCAGCACATCGGCACCGGCAGCGACCCGACGAACAGCAACTACAAGGCCGACTGGGACGCCGCCGCCGATCGGTGGAACCTGTTCGGTGAGATGGCCCGCGCCCGTGGGCTGAAGCTGTACACGCACAACCACGACGCGGCGTACAACTTCCTGCTCGACAGCGGGCCGCTGGACGGGCTGGGCCGGCCCACCCGGTCCTCCGGCATCCGCAAGCTGGAGTACTTCTTCGACAGGACCGAGGCCGACAAGGTCTTCTTCGAGATGGACATCTACTGGGCGCACGTGGCCCAGCACCGCTTCCGCGCCTACACCGACCCGGACGGCAACCTGCAGACCGACGTCTTCGACCCGCTGGCCACGGTGGCGACCCGGACCATGCGGTTCCCGCTGTTCCACGCGAAGGACGGCGCGTTCAACCCGAACGTCGCGGCCGGGTACGAGATGGTGCCGCTCGGCCAGGGCGACATCGACTACGGCAACTTCTTCGCCAACATGGGCGCCAAGGGCTACCACAACCCGATGTGGGAGCAGGACAACGCGCCGGGCGGGGCCGCCGACCCGGGCCGTTCGCTGCGCTACGCCGAGGTGAGCTACCAGCACATGTCGGGTCTGCGGGGCTGACGGACCGGACATGCGGGAGACCGTGGACATGGTGCCGGCGGGCGTGCCCGCTGTGCCGGCACCGCCCGCGGTGACACCCCCGGGGCCGCATCCGTCACCGGATGCGGCCCCGGGCGCTACAGGCTGGAAACACCCACATGGGAGACTTCGGACGGGAGGTGTTGGTGATGACGCTCGTCCGACCAGAGAATCCGCAGCAGGCGAGACTGGTCCGACTGTTACGCGACGACGGCCCCCGCTCCCGGGTGGAGTTGGGCGACCTCCTGGGGTTGTCCCGCTCGACCCTCACCACCGAGTTGGATCGGCTCGTCGCCCGCGGGCTGGTAGAGACCGCCGGGCAGGCCGCCTCCCGGGGCGGACGCCGGTCCTCGCTGCTGCGTCTGGCGGCCCGGGTGCGATTCGCCAGCGTCGTCGTGGCGGCCGACCGGATCAGCGTGGCGCTGACCGACGGTGAGCTCAACGTGCTGGCCGAGACCGGTGAACCGGCGGAGGTTCGGGGCGGGCCGGAACCGGTGATCGCCCGCGCCGTCGAACTGGTCGAGAAGCTTCGCGCCGAACTCGGCGTCGCCGAACTCACCGGGGTCGGCATCGCGCTGCCCGGGCCGGTCGACGACGGCAGCTCGGTCGCGCCGGCCGTGCTGCCCGGCTGGCAGCGGTTCCCGGTCCGGGACGCCTTCGCCACCGAGTTGGGCTGTCCGGCGCTGGTCGACAACGACGCGAACGTGCTCGCCCTCGGTGAACAGCACGCCGGCATCGGCCGGACCTTCGACGACTTCCTGTACCTGAAGCTCGGCACCGCGATCGGCTGCGGCCTGGTGCTCAACGGCTCCCTCTACCGGGGGGCGACGAGCAGCGCCGGCGACATCGCCCACCTGCCGCTCGGTGAGGACGGGCCGGTCTGCGCCTGCGGTGAGTTCGGCTGCCTGGAGGCGTACTGCGGTGACGCGGGGCTGATCCGGGCGGCGTCGGCGGCTGCCCGCGGTGGCCGGTCGGAGTTGCTGGCGGCCCGGCTGGCCGAGACGGGCACCCTGACCGTGCCGGACATCGCCTCGGCGGCGACCGCCGGTGATCCCGCCGCCCAGGCGCTGGTCCGTGACGCGGCCCGCCGGGTGGGGCGGGTGCTAGTCGGCCTGGTCAGCTTCTTCAACCCGGGCATCGTGGTGATCGGCGGGGCACCGGACGGGCTCGGGCACATCCTGCTCTCCGAGATCCGCGGGGTGGTCTACCGCCGATCCGCGCCGCTGGCCACCGGGACGATGCCGGTGGTCCTCTCCGACCTGGCCGACCGGGCCGCCCTGGTGGGTGCGGCCCGGCTGGCCAGCGATCACGTCTTCACCTCGGGCTGAGGGCGTCGGCACAGCCGCCGGTGCGGCCCTTCACCGTCCGGCGTGGTCGGCGTACCCCCTGAGGGGCCCGGGTGGTCGCCGGGCCCCTCAGGGATCTGCTCAGTCCTTGCTGCTGAACGCCGCGTCGAAGGCGGCGGCGGGGGCGTCGAAAGCCAGCCGGCGGACGAACTGAAGGGCCTCGGGGGCACCGACCAGGCGGTCCATGCCGGCGTCCTCCCACTCGACCGAGATCGGGCCGTCGTAGCCGATCGCGTTGAGGGCCCGGAAGCAGTCCTCCCACGGCACGTCACCGTGGCCGGTGGAGACGAAGTCCCAGCCGCGCCGCAGGTCCGCCCAGGGCAGGTGGGAGGCCAGCCGGCCCCGCCGCCCGTCGCCGGTACGCACCTTGGCGTCCTTGCAGTCGACGTGGTAGATCCGGTCGGCGAAGTCGAAGATGAAGTTGACCGGGTCCAGCTCCTGCCAGACGAAGTGCGAGGGGTCCCAGTTCAGGCCGAAGGCGGGCCGGTGGTCGATCGCCTCCAGGGTCCGCTTGGTGGTGTAGTAGTCGTAGGCGATCTCGCTGGGGTGCACCTCGTGGGCGAACCGCACCCCCACCTCGTCGAAGACGTCGAGGATCGGGTTCCACCGGTCGGCGAAGTCCTGGTAGCCGCGTTCGATCATCGCGGGCGGCACCGGGGGGAACATCGCCAGGGTGTGCCAGATCGACGAGCCGGTGAAGCCGACGACCGTGTTGACGCCGAGCTTGGCCGCCGCCCGGGCGGTGTCCTTGATCTCCTCGGCGGCCCGCTGGCGTACCCCTTCGGGCTCACCGTCGCCCCAGATCCGGGCGGGCAGGATGCCCTGGTGCCGCTCGTCGATCGGATGATCGCAGACCGCCTGGCCGACCAGGTGGTTGGAGATCGTGAAGACCTGGAGGTTGTGCTTGGCCAGGGTCTCCCGCTTGCGCTCGATGTACGAGTCGTCCGCGAGGGCCTTGTCGACCTCGAAGTGGTCGCCCCAGCAGGCCAGCTCCAGACCGTCGTAGCCCCACTCGGCGGCGAGCCGGCACACCTCGTCGAATGGAAGGTCGGCCCACTGGCCGGTGAACAGCGTGATCGGTCGCGCCATCAGTCCTTTTCCCCTGTCGTGGTGAGGGGGATTCCGTACCTGCGTGACCGGGGCGAGGGATGCCGGAGACGGCGGCCTGGAGGGGGTGCCGGTGGGCGTGGTCAGCCTGGGGCCGACGGGTTGCGCCTCCCGTCGACTCACCGGCCACCTCGCGGTCGCCGTCCTTCACTCTAGGCCCGTCACCCGCGCCACAAAAGGCCCTGTCGTTCGCCCGTGTTAAGAGGGGGCCCCTGTACCACGCCAGGCGTTAACAAGGGGCCCTTCCTTACATCGCTACGGGAGGGCACTTACCCCAACCCGGCGAGCTCCAGCAGCAGCCCCTTCACCTCGGTGGCGGCGATGCGCTCCCGGGCCAGGGCAGGGTCGGAGCAGAGCAGCACCGGGCCGTCGGCCGGGTCGGCCGGCAACCGCCCGTGCGAGCCGCGTACCGCCCGGGCCCCGGCGTCCAGCCCGACCACACTCATCAGGTACCGCAGGCCCAGCTTCTTGCGGGCCAACGCGGCGGCCGCCCGCCGCTTGGCCGCTGCGGGAGCGGCCGGGTCGAAGAACAGTTCCGCCGGGTCGTACCCGGGTTTGCGGTGGATCTCGACCAGCCGGGCGAAGTCCGGGGCAAGCTTGTCCTCCAGCCAGTAGTAGTAGGTGAACCAGGCGTCCGGCTCGGCCACCAGCACCAGCTCACCGGCGCGGGGATGGTCCAGCCCGTGCGCCGCCTTGCCCTCGGCGTCGAGCACCTCGGCCACCCCGGGCAGCCCGGCGCAGAGCTTCGCCACCGCCGCCAGGTCCGCCGGGTCGCGTACGTAGACGTGGGCCACCTGATGGTCGGCTACCGCGAAGGCCCGGGAGGTCCAGGGGTCCAGGTACTCCATGCCGGCCTGGGTGTGCACCCGCAGCAGCCCTTCGGCGCGCAGCAGCCGGTTGACGTCCACCGGGCGGGAGACCTCGGTGATGCCGTACTCGGAGAGCACCACCACGGTGGTGTCCCGGGCCTGGGCGGCGTCCAGCAGGGGGGCCAGCACCCCGTCCAGTTCGGTCGCCGCGGCGGCGGCCTGGGGCGCCGACGGGCCGAAGCGTTGCAGGTCGTAGTCCAGGTGCGGCACGTAGACCAGGGTCAGGTCGGGCGACTTTTCGGTGAGGATCTGCTCGGCGGCCCGGCAGATCCAACTGGACGAGGGCAGACCCGCCCCGGGCCCCCAGTAGGTGAACAGCGGGAAGGTGCCCAGCCGGGCGGTCAGCTCGTCGTGCAGCTGCGGCGGGTCGGTGTAGCAGTCCGGCTCCTTGCGACCGTCCGCGTAGTAGATCGGTCGCGGGGTGACCGTCCAGTCGACGTCCGCGCCCATCGCGTACCACCAGCAGACGTTGGCCACGGTGTAGTCGCCGCGTACCCGCCGGGCGGCCTGCCAGATCTTGTCCCCGCCGACCAGGGCGTTGTGCTGCCGCCAGAGCAGCACCTCACCGAGGTCGCGGAAGTACCAGCCGTTGCCGACGATGCCGTGTTCGGTGGGCAGGGCACCGGTGAGGAAGGTCGACTGCACCGAGCAGGTCACCGCCGGCAGCACCGTACCCAGCTCGGCGCGGAACCCGGTGTCGGCCACCGCGCGCAGCCGGGGCATGTGGGCCAGCAGACGCGGGGTCAGCCCCACCACGTCCAGCACCAGAAGTTTGCGACTCATGCCGATACCGTTTCGGTCGGGGTCAGCCCGAGGGCGACCAGTTCGTCGCGGGCGAAGGCCAGCTCGGCGGCGATCCCGGCGGCCAACTCCGCGTCGGTGTCCGGGCGCCGCGCGGCCGGCAGCACCCCCCAGGTGTACGTCTCGACGTCCAGGTGGTCGCAGCCGGCCTCGGCTGCGGTGAAGAGTGCGGCCAGCGCGGCGCGCAGCACCGGCAGGGTCGCGTTCAGCGGTGGTTCGGGTGGGGCGTGCAACGGTACGTGGTAGTGCACCCGCCACGGGCCGGGCAGCCCGGCGTCGAGGGCCAGGTCCAGGTCGTCGGCGGCCCACCGGGGGTCCGCCGGGTCGAGGGCTGCTGCGCAGCCGGCGGTACGGGTCTGGTGCAGGAACCGCGGCTCTACCCAGCGGCGCAGCGCCTCCGGGTCGGCGGCCGGGTCGATCGCCTCCAGGGCGGCCGACACCTGCACCTTCACCACCGGCACCCCGGCGGTGGCCAGCCGGTCCAGGGCGGCGGTCGGCTCCTCCCAGGCACAGGCTAGATGGGCCAGGTCCAGGCAGACCCCCAGTCGCTCGGGGTCCGTCCCGGACAACGCCGTCACCGCCTGGGCGCTGCTCTCGATCACGCAGCCGGGCTCCGGCTCGAACCCCACCCGGATGGTCCGGCCGGTGTCCCGTTCGACGGCGGCCAGCCCGGCGGCGAGCTGGTCCAGGCGCCGCCGGGCCTGCTCGGCCCGGTCACCGTCCCAGGGGGTACGCCAGGCCAACGGCAGGGTGGAGATCGAGCCTCGGTCGGCGTCCTCGGGCAGCAGGTCGGCCAGCACCCGGGCCAGGTTAAGGGTGTACTCCAGCCGCTGCCGGGTGGTCCAGTCCGGCTGGTAGACCGCCCCCTTGACCACGGGCGCCTGGAAGGCCGCGTACGGGAAACCGTTGAGGGTGACCACTTCCAGCCCGCGTACGGCCAACTCGGTGCGCAACCGCCGACGGGCCTGCGGGTCGGCGGCCAGTTCGGCGGCGACCGGGGCGGCCAGCCACAGGCCCAGGCCGAGCAGGTCGGTGCCGAGTGCCGTGCGGACCGGCACCGCGTAGCGGTCCAGTTGGGCGAGGATGCCGGCGAACTCCTCGGCGGGATGCACATTGGTGCAGTAGCCCAGGTGGACGGTGCGCCCGCCGGCATGTCGTAGTCGCATCAGCTGCCGCCGCGCATGATCGAGTTGCCGGCGAAGGTCTGCTCCGCGTCATCCTCGTCGCGCAGGTCCAGCCGACCCGACTGCCCGTAGAACTCGACCGGGTTACGCCAGAGCACCCGGTCCACGTCGTCGTCGGTGAACCCGGCGGCCAGCATCGCGTCCCCGGTGGCCCGGGTCAGCAGGGGATCCGAGCGGCCCCAGTCGGCAGCGGAGTTGACCAGCATCCGCTCGGTGCCGTACGCCTTGAGCAGTTCCACCATCCGGGGCGGGGACATCTTGGTGTCCGGATAGATGGAGAAACCCAGCCAGCAGCCGGTGTCCCGGACCTGCTTCACGGTCACCTCGTTGAGGTGGTCGACCACCACCCGACCCGGGTCGATGCCGGACTCGGCGACCACGGCCAGGGTGCGATCCACCCCCCGGGCCTTGTCCCGGTGCGGGGTGTGCACCAGGGCCGGCAGGTCATGCGCCACGGCCAGGGCCAGTTGGGCGGCGAAGGCCGCGTCCTCCTCCGGGGTCATCGAGTCGTACCCGATCTCACCGACCGCTACCACCCCGTCCTTCTCCAGGTAGCGGGGCAGCACGTCCAGCACCGGCCGGCAGCGCGGGTCGTTGGCCTCCTTGGGGTTGAGCGCGACCGTGGCGTGGTGACGTATCCCGAACTGTCCGGCCCGGAAGGGTTCCCAGCCGACCAGGGAGTCGAAGTAGTCCGTGAAGGACCCGACATTGGTGCGGGGCTGGCCCAGCCAGAAGGCCGGCTCCACCAGTGCCCGTACCCCGGCGGCAGCCATCCGCTCGTAGTCGTCCGTGGTGCGGGACGTCATGTGGATGTGCGGGTCGAAGATGCGCATCACGCCTCCCTGTGGTGCGGTCGACTGGCGGCGGTCAGCCGGTCCAGCAGCGCCGTGGCGTCCTCGGGCATGCTGCGCCCGGCGGCCTGCCGTTCGGCGGCGAGCCCGGCCAGCATCACCGCCAGTTCCCCGTCGGCGCGGGTGTCGAGGTCGGCCACCACGGCCAGGGGTACCCCGGTGAAGACGCACTTGAGCACCGCCTGCCGCCAGGTCGGCGGGTCCAGATGGGTCGCGTACGGGCCCAGGGCGGCGGCGATCAGCCGGGTGTCGTTGGTACGCAGGGCGTCGTGCAGCAGGGGGATCCCGGCCGTGCCGATCGGCAACAGTGGCAGTGCCTTGAGCACGGCCC
Organism: Micromonospora sp. NPDC047134; assembly: GCF_040643455.1. Taxonomy (NCBI): domain Bacteria; kingdom Bacillati; phylum Actinomycetota; class Actinomycetes; order Micromonosporales; family Micromonosporaceae; genus Micromonospora; species Micromonospora sp. NPDC047134. The sequence goes on along the minus strand of NZ_JBEYUI010000019.1, from coordinate 109,565 downwards.
GCTTCTCGGCGGCGTCCCCGGTGCGGTAGAGCGCCTCGGCGTGGGTGGCGTGCTCGGCCGGCAGGTGGGCCAGCAGCAGGGCCCGGGCGGCCTCGTCGGCGGTCCAGCCGGGCAGGTCGGGCAGCTCGGCCCGGCCGCACCGCCGACCGACCGCCGGGAAGAACCTCGTGATCGCCGAGGGCTGCGCCGCGACGCCGTGCAGGGCCGCCGTCAGCCAGTCCGGATCAGGTAGGCCCCGCAGGGCCGCCCGCAGGTCGTCCGATCTCATCGCCGTCCTCACCCCTTTCTCCGTGCCATCCGTCGTCAGGCCTGGCTCGTGTTCCGGCTGTGGTTGTCGCCTGTCGCTGCACCCTCGTCACCGCAGGTCCGTGTCATCCCCGCGCGCCGCGTAGGAAGGTCCTCCGGCGGGTCGGCCCGCTCCGCTGCGCCAGCCGTCGATGCGGCCGTGGCACGGCGGAGGTGGTCCAGGGATCGGGCGGCTACCGCCGGTGCGGCGTGGGAGTGGCGGGGCAGCTCGACCGCGACCAGGCCCCGGTAGTCGACCTCGCGCAGGGCGGCCAGCACCGGCGGGAAGTCGATCTCACCCTGGCCGAACTCCAGGTGCTCGTGCACCCCCCGGCGCATGTCGTCGATCTGCACGTTGACCAGGTGCGCGCCGACCTCGCGGACGCAGTCGGGCACGGGCAGCGACTCCAGGCAGCGACAGTGTCCGATGTCCAGGGTGATGCCCAGGCAGGCCGGTGCGCCCAGATCCGCGTACAGCCGACGCCAGTCGGCGATGTCCTCGACCAGCATGCCCGGCTCGGGCTCGAACCCCAGCGTCACCCCGGCCCGGTCGGCCGCCTCGACCACCCTGGTGCAGCCGGCCAGCAGCCGGTCCCAGGCCAGGGTCGGCGGGACTGCTTCGGGGCGTACCCCGGCCCAGAAGGAGACCGCCTCGGCTCCCAGGTCGGCGCCGATGGTCACCGCGCGGCGCAGGAACTCCACCCGCAGCGCGGCGTCGTCGTGCAGCAGGGTCGGGGCGTGCTTGTGCCACCGGTCCAGCAGGTAGCGCGCCCCGGTCTCGATCACCACGGCGAGGCCGAGTTCGGACAGTCGACGTCGGACGGCATCCACCCGCCGGGCCAGTTCCGGGGCGAAGGGGTCGAGGTGGTCGTGGTCCAGGGTCAGCGCCACCCCTACGTAACCCAGGTCGGCGATGACCGCCAGGGCGTCGTCGAGCCGGTGGTTGGCGAAGCCGTTCGTGCCGTACCCGAAGCGCAGGCCGTCGGAAGCGCCGGAGGCGGGTGCGGTCATGTCGGGGAGACCTTCCGGGCCAGCCGTCGGCCCAGCGGCGCCGCCGCCGCCACGGCCACCCCGAGCAGACCGGCTCCGGCCCGGGCGGTCAGGGCGCCCTGCAGGGCGGGCAGGCTGGTGATGCCGGCACCGACGGCCCGGCGCACCCGACCGGCGGTGGGTTCGGCGACCACCCGGGCCTGCGCGGCGCCGTAGCGGGCGGCGTACCACCCGGCGAGGACGGCCGGCAGCGCCGCAGCGACGGCCCCGACCGCACGGCGGCCGGCACCGAAGCGCTCGCCGCAGTGGCCGTGCGCCCGCGCAGCGGGGTCTGCGGAACGCGGGCCGGGCGGTACCGCAGCGCTCGCCGCGACCAGGGCGGTGCCGGCCAGGGTACGCAGCGGCAGCGCCCGGTCAGCACCGTCGACCTCGCGGCGGGACAGGGCGGTGACCGTCCAGGTGTGTGCGGCCACGGTCACCGCCGCCGGCAGGGCCCGGACCGGACGGCCACCGGCGGCACCCAGCAACACGTCCAGCCCTCGGCAGGCGGCCATCACGGCGGGACCGGCGGCGGTGTTCTTGGCGAGCAGGTCGTACCCCCAGATGGTGGCGGCCAGGGGTACGGCGACCGCGGCGGCGCGACGTCCCCCGGCGGCGGCGGCGAGCCCGACGCCCGCGGCGGTCAGACCGGCGGCCAGGCCGACCGCCAGGCCGGGACTGACCCGTCCGCTGGGGATGGGGCGCTCCGGGCGTTCGGTCGCGTCCAACCCCCGGTCGGCCCAGTCGTTGGCGGCCATGCCGGCCCAGTAGAGCAGCACCGAGGCGGTCGCCAGAGCGGGCGTACGCGGCCCCAGTGCACCGGCCGCGGCGGCACCGGCGACCACGTCCCCGGGCACCGAGAGGGCGGCCGGGGCCCGGACCAGTTCCAGCAGGTCAGCCACGCGGGTCATCGGGTGCCTCCGGAGTGCAGTCCTCGGGCGAACTCACACAGCCGGGTCCACTGGTCGGCCAGGGAGTGGGTGCCCTCGCCGAGGGGGTCCTTGAAGAAGAAGGCCAACTCGGTCAGGGGCCCGGTACGCCCGGCGGCGTGCGCGGCGGCGGTGAGCCGGGCCAGGTCGAGCACGAGGGGGGCGGCCAACGCCGAGTCACAGCCGTGCCAGGTGAACTCCAGCCGCATACCGGTGCCCAGGAACCCGGCGAAGGTGATCAGATCCCAGGCGGTCTTGAAGTCGCCCAACTCCTCGACGTAGTCGATGCGGGTCTCCCCCTGCGGCAGGTAGCCCAGGGTCTCGCCGAGCACCCGCTGCTTGCTGCGTACCTTGGCGGCGTTGGCGGCCGGGTCGGCCAGGGTGGCCCCGTCTCCCCCGCCCAGCAGGTTGACCCCGGACCAGGAGCGCACCTGCAGGTTGCGCATCGCGAACATCGGGGCCAGTACGGACTTGAGCAGGGTCTCCCCGGTCTTGCCGTCATGCCCGGCGTACGGCACCCGGTGCTGTTCGGCCAACGCGCCCAGCCCGGGCAGCCGCAACCCGGTCGACGGGGTGAAGTCGACATACGGGCAGCCGGCCCTCACGGCCGCGTACCCGTACAGCGAGCTGGGCGGCAGCACCTCCTCGGGGCCGGTCAGGGCGACCCCGAGGGCGGCCGGGTCGGCGTGGGCGGGGTGCGACTCGGGGGCCGGTTCGGTGGCGGCCACGTTGATCACCACTACCCGGGCCAGCCGGTGCCGGTCGCGGAACTCGGTGAGGTCGCGGACCATCGCGGCGGCCCGGTCGGCCTGGCTGCCCTCGGTGGGGGCGGGCCGCAACTCCTGCTCGACCGCGGCTAGTTCCTCCGGCAGGGCGGCGACCAGGCGGGCGGGCAGCACCCCGGCCGCGGCCAGGGTCTCGGCCCGCTTGGCCAGCGGGGTGGCGACCACGTCGTGTCCGCCGAAGACCAGGTCGGAGAAGGCCGGCAGGGCGGGGCCGCCCACCGCGGGCAGTTCGGTGACGCACCCGGTCGGGGCGGTCAGCCCGGCCCGCAGCGCGAGCGCCCCCACGATGCTGGTGGTCGCGACCGAGCCGCGCGCACCCACCAGCCAGACACCCGTACGCATGGTGCTCCTTCCCGGTCGTTGCACCGTGTGTTGCGCCCCGTCCGCCGTCCGCTCCGGTGCGTATCACCGGCCGGCGCCGACGTCGGCGGCGTCACCACCGGTCCGGCGACGCGGAGCGGTACGGACGGACGGGGCTGGCAGGCGGCGGCGGTCGGCGTCTCGCCGCTGCCTACCTGCATCCGGCCGGTACCCATGGCAAAGGCGACCAGCCGGACGACGAGGTGAGAAATCCTGGGTGGGAGCCCCGGGGGTTCCTGGGGCTCGTCGGGGATGGATGGTCGGGCGGCGGCCCTCCGGTGCGGCCGGGGAATCCCGGTCCGGCCGCTCCGGAGGAACCGCATTGCTCGTGCCACCGAGCCGGGTGGCCCGTCGGCACGATCTCCGGTACCCGACCCGTTCCGGCCGCGGGGCGCAACCGCGGACGGCCCTCGCCGGTCGGGTACCGAAGGTGGCTCTAGACGGTGGCCGTCGCCAACGTCGGCTCCACGGTGGTCCACGCCGAGCCTGCCTCGGCCGACCGGACCACCGCGTCCAGCACCAGTTGCACCTGCAACGCCTCGACGAAGGACGGACTGGGGTCGGCCCCGGTCGCCACCGCCTCGATGAAGTCGCGCATCTGGTGGGTGAAGGAGTGCTCGTACCCGATGATGTGCCCCGGCGGCCACCAGGCCGACAGGTACGGGTGCTCGCCCTCGGTCACCAGGATCCGGCTGAAGCCCTGCTCGGCGGCGGGTCGCGTCGCGTCGTAGTACTCCAGCTCGTTGAGTCGTTCCAGGTCGAAGGCGACCGTGCCGAGCGACCCGTTGATCTCCACCCGGAGCGCGTTCTTGCGTCCGGTGGCGAACCGGGTCGCCTCGTAGGTGGCCAGCGCCCCGCCGTCCAGGCGGGCTACGAAGATCGCCGCGTCGTCGACGGTGACCGGTCCGGTGGCGGCGCTGCCGCCGTCGGTCTGGGCCGCCAACCCGCTGGACTCGCTCGGCAGCGGCCGTTCCTTGACGAAGGTCTCCGTCACCGCGCTGACCCCGGCGATCTGCTGGCCGGTGACGTACTGGGTGAGGTCGATGATGTGTGCCCCGATGTCACCCAGCGCGCCGGAGCCGGACACCTCCTTACGCAGCCGCCAGACCAGCGGGAACTGCGGGTCCACGATCCAGTCCTGCAGGTAGCTGGCCCGCACGTGCCGGATCTCGCCGAGCCGCCCCTCGGCGACCAGCTGACGCATCAGCGCCACCGCGGGCACCCGCCGGTAGTTGAACCCGCACATCGAGCGTGCCCCGCCGGCCCGGGCGGTGGCCGCCGCAGCGGCCATCTCCTGGGCCTCGGCGACCGTGTTGGCCAGCGGCTTCTCGCACAGTACGTGCTTGCCGGCGGCCAGCGCGGCCAGGGCGATCTCGGCGTGGCTGTCACCCGGTGTGCAGATGTCCACCACGTCGATGTCCGGTCGGGCCACCAGCTCCCGCCAGTCCGTGGTGTGCTCCTCCCAGCCGAGCCGGTCGGCGGCCTCGGCCACCTTCCCGGCGTCCCGGCCGCAGATGAGCGCCATCCGGGCCCGCGCCGGCAGGTCGAACACCCGGTTCACGGTGCGCCACGCCTGTGAGTGGGCGGCGCCCATGAACGCGTAGCCGACCATGCCGACCCGCAGTTCTTTGTCGTTCGTGGACAAGGTTGGGTCTCCCCCCGGTCGTGTCAGAACCCGAGCTTGAGGTAGTTGCTCGCGTTCTCCTTGGTGATCGTTTCGGAGGCGAGGATGATCTCCTTGGGCACCTGGAGCTCCACCAGGTCGGACATGCCCCGGTCCTGGCCGATCAGGCGAGCCAGCGAGATGGCCGAGGAGGCCATCGACGGGCTGTAGGTCACCGTGGCCTTGAGCACGGTGTTGTCGGCCTGGATGTCCTCCATCGCCTTCTTCGAGCCGGCGCCGCCGACCATGAAGAACTCGGTGCGGTTGGCCTGGCTGATCGCCGCCAGGACACCGATGCCCTGGTCGTCGTCGTGGTTCCAGATCGCGTCGATCTTCGGCAGGGCCTGGAGCAGCTGGCTCGCCTCACGCTGCCCGGAGTCCACCGTGAACTCGGCCGCCCGGCGGTTGGCCACCTTGAAACCGTGCTGGGCCAGGGTGTCGTTGAAGCCCTGGGTGCGCTCCTGGGTCAGCTCCAGCGAGTCGATGCCGGCGATCTCGGCGATCACCGGGTTGCTGATGCCCTTGGCCTTGAGCTGCTCGACGATGAAGTTGGCGGCGGAGACGCCCATGCCGTAGTTGTCGCCCTTGATCTGCAACCGGTACGCCTTGGCGTCCGGGAAGGCCCGGTCCAGGTTGACCACCGGGATACCGGCCTGCATGGCGGCCAGGCCGAAGGAGTTCAGCTCCTTGCCGTCGTGCGGCAGCAACACGATCACGTCCGGCTTCTGCGAGATCAACGTGTCCAGCGCCGCCCGCTGGGCCGCTGCGTCCGCGCCCGCCTCGACCGTCTTGAACTCCACATCGGAGTACGCCGCCGCCTGCGACTTGGCGTTGTTGGTGATCGCCGCGATCCAGCCGTGGTCGGCGGCCGGGGCGGAGAAGCCGATGGTCACCTTCTTGCCGGGCTCGGCGTTGCCGCCGCCCTCGGCCGCCTTGGTCTGGGCCTCGGTCGGGGTGGCCTGCTCGTTGCTGGTGCAGCCGGCCAGCAGTACGCCGGCTCCGACGGCCGCCCCGCCGAATAGCAGCCGGCGGCGACTGTGCTGGGTCATCACGACCTCCTGGTTATCTGTGGTGGAGAGGGATTTGGGGTGTGCGGGGCCCGGCCACCGTCGATGCGCCGGCGGCCTGGGGGGTATGTGGTGATCAGCCGGTGGTCAGCCGGTTGTTGCGACGGAAGAACTGGGACAGGCTGCCGAACTGGATCTGCTGGATCAGGACGGCGGCCACGATGATGCCGCCCTTGACCATGTTCTGGGCCTCGGTGGAAAGCCCGTTGATGGCGAACAGGTTGGTGATGGTGGCGAAGATGATCACACCGAGCAGGGAACCGACGATGGTGCCCCGCCCGCCGCTGAGCAGCGTGCCACCGATGATCACGGCGGCGATCGCGTCCAGCTCGTAGAGGTTGGCCATCGCCGCCTGGGCCGAGGTGGCCTGGGCGGTGAGCATGATGGCGGCGATGCCGCAGCACAGTCCGGACAGCACGTACAGCAGCAGGGTGTGCCGCTTGACGTCGATGCCGGCCAGTCGGGCGGCCTCCGGGTTGCCGCCCACGGCGACCGTACGCCGACCGAAGGTGGTGCGGTTGAGCAGCACCCAGCCCGCGATGACCACCCCGGCCAGGATGTAGACCAGCAGCGGAATGCCGAGCAGGCTGTTGCTGGCGATGCCGTTGATGGTGCTGTTCTGCGAGATCTGGGTCTGCTTGTCGGAGATCTCGGCGGCCAGTCCCCGGGCCGCCACCAGCATGGCCAGGGTGGCGATGAAGGGCACCAGTCGCCCGTACGCGATGAGGACCCCGTTGACCAGGCCGACCCCCATCCCCACGACGACCGCAGTGAAGATCATGCCGCCGGCGCCGAAGTTCTGGGTGGCGACCGTGGTGCACCAGACCCCGGCCAGCGCGACGATCGCGCCGACGGAGAGGTCGATGCCGCCGCCGATGATGACGAAGGTCATCCCGACGGTGACCACCCCGACCACCGAGGCCAGCTTGAGGATGCTGAGCATGTTCGCCCAGACCCAGTCCGGGTTGGAGTACAGGTCGGAGCGGGTAGCCGCACCGATCACGAACAGGATCAGCAGCACCCCGATCAGGGCCAGGTTGCGCCGTGCCCCGTCCCCGCCGTCGCCGTGCCACCAGGAGATCCGGCCGGTCGATGCCCGATGGCCGGCCGCCTCCGTCTCGGCCCGGTCCACCGGCGGCGACTGCGCCGGCAACTTGGTCGTGGGCGGACTGTCACTCATGCCAGCGCTCCGCTTCGCTCCGCGCCGCCATGAGGCATGTGCACGCTGTATCGATGATTCGCTCGCTGACGCTCGCTCATGCCGCTGCGCCTTCCATCAGGGACCCCGACATCACGAGGTCGAGGACGGTGGATTCGTCGAGTTCGGCGGCGGGAGCGGTACGCACGACCCGCCCCTCCCGCATCACCAGCACCCGGTCGGCCAGGCCGAGCACCTCGGGTACCTCGCTGGAGACCAGCAGCACCCCGACGCCCTGCGCGGCGAGTTCCCGGATCACCTGGTACAGCTCGGCTCGGGCGCCCACGTCCACGCCCCGGGTGGGTTCGTCCAGCAGCAACAGCCGGGTGCCGCCGAGCAGCCAGCGCCCGACCACCACCTTCTGCTGGTTGCCACCGGACAGGGTCCGTACCGGCCTACCCACGTCCCGCGGCCGCATCTCCAGGCTCTCGGCGATCCGGTCGGCCTCAGCCCGCTCCTTGCCGACGTCGGTGAAGCCGAGCCGGGCGTAGCGGGCGAAGGTGGCCAGGGTGACGTTGCGGTAGATCGGTTCGCCGAGCAGCAGGGCCTGGCTCTTGCGCTCCTCCGGGGCCATGCCCAGACCGGCCCGTACGGCGGCACCGACACTGCCGGGCCGCAGGGTCTTGCCGGACATCCGGACGGTGCCCGACTCGGCGCGACGGGCCCCGTAGATGGTCTCCAGCACCTCGGAGCGACCGGAACCGACCAGCCCGGCGATGCCGACGATCTCGCCGGCCGCGACCGTCAGGGAGACGTCGGCGAACTCGCCGGAGCGGGTCAGCCCCTGCACCTCCAGCAGGGTCTGGCCGACCCTGGTGCCGGCGGCGCGCTCCGGGAAGACGTACTCGATGGTGCGGCCGGTCATCCGGGAGACCAGGTCACGGGTGGGGGTGTCGCGGGCGGGCAGGTTCGCCGCGGTGGTCCGGCCGTCCTTGAGGACGGTGACCCGGTCCCCGATCTCGCGGATCTCCTCCAGCCGGTGGGAGATGTAGATGACCGCGATGCCCTGGGCGGTCAACTCGCGGATGATCCGGAACAGGTTGTCCACCTCGTCGTGGGCGAGCACCGCGCTCGGCTCGTCCATGATGATCAGTCGGGCCTCGTGGGAGAGGGCGCGGGCCATGCTGACCACCTGCTTACCGGCCGCCGGCAGCGCCCGGACCATCCGCCCGGGCGGGATCTCGGCGTGCCCGAGCCGACCGAGGATCTGTCGGGTACGGCGGGCCATGTGACCCCGGCGGATGAAGCCGAAGCTGCGCGGCTCGTGGCCGAGGAAGGCGTTCTCGGCGACCGAGAGGTCCTCGACCAGGTCGAGTTCCTGGTAGATGGTCGCGATGCCGGCGCGCATGGCGGCCTGGGGGTTGGCGAAGCCGACCGGCCGGCCACGCCATTCGACCAGCCCCGAGTCGGGCCGGTGCACCCCGGCCAGCACCTTGATCAGGGTGGACTTGCCGGCACCGTTCTGCCCCAGCAGGCAGTGCACCTCGCCCGCGCGGACCTCCAACTGCACCCCGTCCAGGGCGCGTACCCCGGGGAAGGTCTTCACCACGTCGGACAGTCGCAGCACCACCTCACCGGCGACGGTGTCGGCGGGCGCCTCGACCAGGGGATGTCCGGTTTCACTCATGCCGGTGCTCCACTCCACGTTGACTGTCGGCGGTTCACGTCGCCTCCCCGAAGGCCAGGTCGCTGGCGAGTACGGCGGCACCGGCGACCCCGGCCCGCGGACCCAGTTCGGAGAGCACCACCGGGAGGTTGCCGGTGGCCAGCGGCAGCGAGCGGCGGTAGACCACGCTGCGGATCTCGGCGAGCAGCACATGCCCGAGGTGGGCCAGACCGCCACCGATCACGATCATCGAGGGGTTGGTGAAGCTGACCAGCCCGGCCAGCACCCCACCCACCCGCCGGCCGCCCTCGCGGATGAGCTGGATGCAGGTGACGTCCCCCTCGACCGCACCGGCGGCGACGTCCAGGGCGGTGACCGTGCCGTTGGCGCTGAGCCGTTCGGCCAGGGCGGGCGAGGCACCGGTACGCGCCGCGGCGGTGGCGTCCTTGGCCAACGCCGCCCCGCTGAACAGCGCCTCCAGGCAGCCGGCGTTGCCGCACGAGCAGATCGGCCCGTGCGGGTCCACCTGGATGTGGCCGATGTCCCCGGCGCAACCGTCCGTGCCCCGGTAGACCTCGCCGCTGAGGTAGATCCCGCAGCCGATGCCGGTGCCGATCTTGACGAACAGGAAGTCGTCGACGGAGTGGGCGACCCCGCCGTGCCGCTCCCCGATCGCCATGATGTTGACGTCGTTGTCGACCACGGCGGGGCAGCCGTGCTCGCGGGTGAGCAGCTCACGGACGGGGAAGCGGTCCCAGCCGGGCATGATCGGCGGGGACACCGGCACCCCGTCGCGGAAGCTGACCGGGCCGGGTACCCCGATGCCGACCGCGTCGAGCCGGTCATAGGCGCCGTCCACCCGGGCCTTGTGCAGCAGTTCGTTGACCCGCTGGAGGGTGACCTTGGGCCCGGTCCGGATGTCGGCCGCCTCCGCGTACGCGGCCACCGGTTCGAGGCGGCCGTTGACGACCTCGACGTCGATGGAGCTGGCCCCCAGGTCCACCGCGGCGAAACGCAGGTGGGGACTGAGTTCGACCAGGGTGGAGCGTCGTCCGCCTCGGGAGGCGGCCTTGCCGGCCTCCGCGACGAACCCCAGGGCGACCAGTCGTTCCAGCTCGGCGAGGAGCCGGGGGCGGGGCATCTGCAGCCGGTCGGCGAGCTCGGCGCGCGACAGCGCTCCCTCGTTACGGAGCAGCCGCAGCAGCCGTACGTGCAGGGGGTCGGCGGTATGCACGGCTCACCTCTCCACCGGACTAGTTCACGTCGATGAAATATCGATGCGTGGTGCCCGACACAGTAGGAGCCGTCGATGCGCGGTGTCCAGACCTTAGAGCGAATCTGGACCAACTTTTGTTGGATCTAGCAAAAGCTGGCGCCGCCGCCCGCCCATCCCCTTTCCGCAGGTCAGAACAACTTCGGAGGGTGATCCTTCGAGCGCAGTTTGCGATCATCACGCAGCTCGATGTACGGCTCCCGATCGACCGGCCGCAGACCCCCGGCGATCGCCCGACTCCGGGCCAACTCGGCGTCGAACTCCGCACCGAGCAGAATCGCCACGTTGCTCAACCACAACCAGACCAGGAAGATGATCACTCCGGCCAGGGCGCCGTAGGTCTTGTTGTACGAGCCGAAGTTCGCCACATAGACCGCGAAGGCCCCGGAGACCAGCAGCCAGAGCAGCACCGCCAGCACGCCACCCGGGCTGACCCACCGGAACCCGCCCTGCCGGGCGTTCGGCGTAGCCCAGTACAGAATGGCGAACATCAGGCTGACCAGCACCAACAGCACCGGCCACTTGACCAGATCCCAGACCGTCACGGCGGTACGCCCCACCCCGAGCGCCGACCCGACATGCTCGGCGATCCGGCCGGTGAAGACCACGATCACCGCGCTGGTCAGCAACAGCGCACCGATCACCGCGGTCACCGCCACCCGGATCGGCAGGGTCTTCCAGATCGGCCGCCCCTCCGGCACGTCGTAGATCGCGTTGGCGGCCCGCATGAAGGCGGCGACGTAGCCGGAGGCCGACCAGAAGGCCGCCAGCAGACCGACGATCGCCGCCAGCCCAGCCAGTCCGCCGCTGCCCTGCGCCTGGTCGATGGCCGCGTCGATGATCTGGCGGATGTTCTGCTCCGGCACCGCCTCGTCCACGGTGTCCCGCACCCCCTCGGTGGCCGAGGGGCCGAGCAGGCCGAGCAGGCCGAGCAACGAGACCAGCACCAACAGGCCGGGGAAGATCGACAACACCCCGTAGTAGGTGAGGGCCGCCGCCCAGTCGCCCAGCCGGTCGTCGCTGAACTCCCGCACCGTCCGGCGCAGCGCCGCCACCCACTCCCGCCACGACAGGTGCGTCGGCTTGCGCGGCTCCTCCCGCCCCACCCCAGCATCCCCGCCGTACGCCCGACTCCCGCCGTTGCCGTCGGACCGGGCGGCCTGGTCGCGCGGCCGGGTCTCGGTGTTGCCGTCGGACCGGGCGTCCTGGTCGTCGTCGGGCCGGGCAGGCTCGGGGTTGGCCGGCTGCGCGGAGCCGCGCCCGTCCCGGCTGGATGAATTCTCGGAGGCCATCGCCCCTCCCTCGACTCGGTCGCCGACGACGACATGCCCGGCCACCGCCCCCGCCTAACCTCCCATCGAAACCCCCAACCCCCCACCCACAATCCACATCGACCAGCGACAATCTCTAGCGATCTCCGTGAATCTTGGACAGTTGGCGCTCGGCGCTATCGAAAACTGTCCAAGATTCAGTCGTCGGGTCGCCATTCGGCGGCCAGCAGGGCACGGCGTACGGTGTCGGCGACCTGGTCCGGGTGGGCCCGGACCTGCCAGGCGGGAAAGCGAAGGATGCGGTCCCCGGTGGTCCAGATATCGTTCTGGCGCTGCATGTCCGCAGCCCAATGGCGGACGTCCAGATGATGTGCACCGTCGATTTCCACATGCACCCGCCACTGCCGCCAGTACGCATCCAACCAGCGGATCCGACCGGCCGCGTCGGTACGCCGCTGCTGTAGTTCGGGCTCAGGCAACCCGGCCCGGCGGCATAGTCGAATAAAATCGATCTCACTGAGAGCCTGGGCGCCACCGGCGACATCGTCGATGGTCTGCCGGATCAACAGCCGTCGGGGCGCCCGGGGCAACACATCGAGTACGGCCGCCAACTCCTCGGGCAGCACCCGCCGCTGCTGACAGCCGGCCGCGATGATCTCCTGCGCCTGCCGGGTGGAGGACGCCCAGCCAGCCGCATCGACCAACGCCCGGGCCGTGGTGGTCCGGGGCGGACGACCGACCTGAAGGTGCTCGGCGGGCAACACCGCCGTCCGATGTACCACCACGGCGGCCATGTCGATCGGCATCCGGCGCAGGGTCGTACGCGCCGCCCGACGGGCCGCCGGCACCAGCACATGCACGGGTTCCAGCCGCAGCCCACGTACCCCGGCTTCGATGGCCGCCGCGGCTCCCGCGAGGACCGCACCCCGCCCGGCCGCGAGGACGGCCACCCACAGTTGCTGGTCCCTGGTCAACCGCCCGTTACCGGCCAACAGCAGCCCTCGGCTGAGAGAACGCCACCGCCCGGAGCGCACCAGCCCTCGTACGGCACCCTCGGAGAGCACCGTGCGGGCCTGTGCGAAGGTGAGCACCCCGGCCTGCTCGAAAGCCAGCCACTCCAGCGCCCCAGCGCGCTCGTCGGGAACAATCATCCGCCCACAGTGGCCCCCGGCACCTCACCCAACCACCAGATCTTGGACACTTGCCGTTATTCCGTAACGACAACTGTCCAAGATTCACTAGCTCTAGCTCAATCGGGCAGCGCGGCGAGGCTACAAGGGCTCGGAGATTTGTGCGACGAACGTCTGCCAGGACTTCGGCGTGAAGGCCAGCACCGGCCCGGTCGGGTCCTTGGAGTCGCGTACGGCCACCACGCCGGGCAGGTTGTCAGCCACCTCCACGCAGGCGCCGCCGCCGCCGTTGCTGCGGGTGCTCTTGCGCCACCGGGCGCCGGTCAGATCCATGTCTCCGCCACTTCCGCTATCAGGTCGAGGGACTGCTGCTGCGATAGTGCCTCACCCCGGATCGCCTCCCAAATCTCGACCATCTGCCGCACGAACTCGGAACGGTCGAGGACTTGCGCATGACGCTGCCCCTCCAGGTAGACCACATCATCGCCTTGTGGGTAGGTAGCGATCACGAAGGGTCCGTCGAGCCCCGGGTAGGCTCCGGCCGACAGCGGCACCACCTGAATTCGGAGCCGAGGCATCGTCGATCCGAGCTTCACCATGTGCCGCAACTGCTCGCGCATCACCTCCGGCTCGCCGATCCGGCGACGCAGAACGTACTCGTCGATGACCGCCGTGAGCAGGGGCGGACGGTCTCGGGTAAGCACCGTCTGACGGTCCAGCCGGGTCGTCAACTGCTGCTCGATCTCATCCGACGCGAACAACCCGGCGCCGTCCAGGATGGCACGGGCATAGCCCTCGGTCTGCAACAAGCCGGGCACGTACAACGGCTCGAACCAGCGTAGGGCGGTGGCTTCGGCCTCGATGCCGGGCCAGTCGCGGAACCAGGGCACCACGGTTTCGCGGCTGATGCGGCGTTGGATGCGCTCGTACCGGCCGTCCGCGCCGAACACCGTGTCGCAGCGGCGGGCGAAGTCGAGGCTGGGCCGCCGCTCACCCGTCTCCACCTTGGCGACCAGGGCGGGCGAATAGCTCAGCGCCTCGGCAAGGGCGCTCTGCGACATGCCGGTGACCGTGCGAGCCAGCCGAAGTTCCTCCGCGAAGTGCTCCAACATGGACGAGCGTTCCACGGACAGCCTCCGTACACCTTCGTACCGCCTGGAAACCGGCTTGGACGCCCTGGTCGTCACCGTGCCGGGCCTCCCACGGTAGTCGCATCCTCACCAGACTGTCACGCAGCGGGACCGCTCACGGGATCGGACGGCGGGCGGAACCAGGCCGGGGCGCCGGTACACCGACCATCGGCCCGGCGCCCCTTTTCCACCTCGACGGAGGCTCCATGCGACTCAAGTTCTGGCAATGCCGACTCTCGACGGCGTCCACGCTTCCCCGACGCATCCGCAACAGCCGTCACCTACCGCCCGCGCCATGGTCCACACCGCCCCACCGGCCTCCGCTGGCCACGCCGGACACCCCCGCCAGCCAGCCACCGTCACCGGGCATGCCGTCCGAAACCGTCGAGCGACCGGCGTGGGCGACCGCGCCGACGGAGGTGTTCCCCCTCAACGGACCCGGACGGCCGGGGTGGCTCACCCGGGCGCAGGAGTGGCGGGCCAACGGAGGCCGCTACCTGCCATCACCGCGAAAGACCACGGAGAGTAAGGCTGATGCCCCGCTACCGGCCGCACATCGCGGCGCGGCCGTCCTGGCGATGTCGGGTGTGCGGTGCGGCGTGGCCGTGTTCCCCCGCTCGGTTGGCGTTGCTCGGCGAGTACCGGGAGAACCGCACCGGTCTGCTGATCTACCTGGGCACGATGATGTACGACGCGACCGACGACCTGCACGGCCAACTTCCGCCGCAGGTCCTGGCCGACCGCTTCCTCACCTGGGCCCGCCCCCGCTGACCCCGCCGCCCGACAAGCGGCCTGCTCAGAGGTCCTGAGGGGTGGTCGCGGCGCGGGCCGCGGCGACCAGTTGGTCGGTCTCCGCGATCACCGCCTCGTCGTCGTGGGGGGTGCCGGGGTCGTAGTGGACCATCCAGGTCAGACCATCCACCCCGGGCACCCGCCGACCGACGATCCGGCCGGCACCGCCGGGCAGGGCGTAGTGCTGGGTGTACGCCACCGACTTGGTGACCCGGGTGCGTACCTGGTGCGGCAGCTCGCCCGGGTCTAGCAGCAGGTAGCGTTCCGCCGGACGGTCGGCGATCACCAGGTAACCCTCCCGCTCGGCGACCTGCTCACCGCAGGTGACGGTGAGTTCCCGGCCCGACCAGGCCGCCTTGACGATGTCGTGCCAGCCGATCCGGTGCCCGCGTCCGGGCAGCCACAGCCCCAGGTTGCTGGCCACGACCACCCCGTCGCCTTCGCCGTTGCCGACGGAGGCCCAGGCCAGCACCCGCTCGTCACGCTCCAGGGGTGGCCGGGCGGTGGACGGCAACTTGGGCCGACGCCGGAACAGTCTGATCATCACAATCCTCCCGCCGCCTGCTCACGCAGGGCCCGGGCGTGCTGCTCCAGTGAGAGCAGCTCACCGAAGGTGGCGAAGTACTCGTCCTTGTTGCTGACCGGGTTGATCCGCTGGATCCGGGACTTCAACTCCCGGATCCGGGCGGTGACCGAGCCCCACTGCAGGCGGGCCATGGTGATCGAAACGTACCTCGGGTCGGGCTCGCCGTCGATCCGCAACGGCTCCACGGCCAGCTCACCGACCAGGGCCTGGGCCGCGAGGTCCTCGCAGGCGTCGCGGACCGCCTCCACCCACACCGCGCCGCCGGTCCCGGAGGCGGCACCACCGGCCTGGGCGATGGCCGTACGCACCGCCACGTGCACCGGGTGCCGGTAGTCGGTCGCCTCGATCGCGTCGAACATCGGCCCGGCCAGCACCGGCTCCTGGAGGGCCAGTTTGAGCGCCTCCCGCTCCACCATCGACTGCGGACTGTCCACGCTCGGCTCGCTGCGCGCCGGACGCGTCGGGCCGTCCACCGGTCGACCGGCAGCCGCGGCCATGACGGCCCGCTGCACCGGCTCGATCTCCATGCCGAGGTCACCGGCGAGCTTGCGGACGTACTCCGGGCGTTTTTCCTGGTCTTTGAGCTTGGCTACCAGCGGCGCGGCCCGGCGCATGGCTTCGACCCGACCGTCGACGGTGTCCAGGTCGTACCGGCTGATCACGTGGCGCAGCGCGAAGTCGACCAGCGGCTCGCGGCGCGCGACCAAGTCGCGTACGGCCAGGTCGCCCTTTGCCAGGCGTAGGTCGCAGGGGTCCATGTTGTCGGGGCTGACCGCGATGAAGGTACGCCCGACGAAGCGCTGGTCGTCCTCGAAGGCGCGCAGGGCGGCCTTCTGCCCGGCGGCGTCCCCGTCGAAGGTGAAGATGATCTCCCCGGCCACGGCGTCGGTGTCCAGCAGCAGCCGACGCAGTACGCCGATGTGGTCGCCGCCGAAGGCGGTGCCGCAGGTCGCCACCGCGGTCGGTACCCCGGCCAGGTGGCAGGCCATCACGTCGGTGTACCCCTCGACCACCACCACCCGACCCTGCTTGGCGATCTCCCGCTTGGCCTGGTCGATGCCGTAGAGCACCTGGGACTTCTTGTAGATCGGGGTCTCGGGGGTGTTGAGGTACTTCGGTCCGTCGTCATCGTCGAACAGCTTGCGGGCACCGAAGCCGATCACATCGCCGGTCAGGTCGCGGATCGGCCAGAGCAGCCGACGCCGGAACCGGTCGATCAGGCTGCCCGAGCGGGCCGGTCGGGACAGCCCGGCGGCTACCAGTTCGTCGTGGCTGAACCCCCGCTGGCGCAGGTGTCGGGTGAGGGGGTCCCAGCCCTCGGGGGCGAATCCGCAGCCGTACCGTTCGGCGGCGGCCCGGTCGAAGCCCCGCTGGGCGAGGAACTCCCGGGCGGTACGCGCACCGGCAGTGGTCAGCTGGGTGGTGTAGAACTCCACCGCGGCGGCGTGCGCGGCGACCAGCCGCTGCCGCTGTCCCTGCTGGGGTCGCTCCCGGCGGGGGGCGGACCGGTCGTCCTCCACGTACCGCAGTTGCAGCCCGACCCGGGCGGCGAGCCGCTCCACCGCCTCCACGAAGCTCAGATGCTCGGCGTCCATCAGGAACTTGATGGCGTCGCCACCGGCACCGCAGCCGAAGCAGTACCAGACGTTGCGTGCGGGCGAGACGTTGAACGACGGACTCTTCTCGTCGTGGAAGGGGCACAACCCCTTCAGGTTGCCCGCCCCCGCCGACTTCAGGGTCACCGTGTCGGAGATCACCTCAGCGATGGAGGCCCGCTCCCGAACCAGCGCGATGTCCTCATCCCGAATCCGCCCCGCCACACCCCCACCCCCTTCTGCCTATCTCCCCCCATCCTCCCCCGCCCACCCCACCCCCACCCACCACCCCCACCCACTCTCGCCCTCACCCACTCTCGCCCCGTCGATCATGAGGTTGACGGCGGACTTGATCTACAAAAGTGCCGCCAACCTCATGATCAACGGGTTGGGAGGGGGTGGGTGGGGGTGGGGGTGGGGTGTTCGTCTAGTTCTACTTGGCGGTTCCAGTCGGGTTTGGTGGCGCGCCAGCCTTCGTCGTCGAAGCCTTGGCGCCAGTAACCGGAGATGGAGAGGGCCTCGCGGGGGATGGCTCGGTCGACCCGCAGGTAGCGGCGGAGGTCGCGGACGAAGCCTGCCTCGCCGTGGACGAAGGCGTGCACCGTGCCGGGCGGGAACTCCAGTTCCCGGACGGCGGAGACCAGGGCCGCGCCGACCTTGCCTCCGTTGCGGTGCAGCCAGGTCAGGTGGACGTTGCCGGGGCTGGGCAGGGGCTGCTCGTCGGACGGGTTGTCCACCTCGACGAAGACGTGCGCGGGGGCGCCAACCGGCAGCCGGGTCAGGGAGGCGGCGATCGCCGGCAGGGCGCTCTCGTCGCCGACCATCAGGTGCCAGTCGGCCTCCGGGCTGGGGGCGTACGCCCCACCGGGGCCGGTGAACAGCACCTCGTCGCCGGGTCGCAGGGCGGCGGCCCAGGGCCCGGCCAGACCGGTCTCGCCGTGGTGCACCACGTCGACCGTCATCTGCCCGGTTTCGGCATCCCAGGCCCGCACGGTGTACGCCCGCAGCCGGGGCCAGTGCTCACGCGGCAGTTCACGCTTGATCGCGGCGAGTTCCATAGGGCGCGGATAGTCGACCCCCGGCACCGGGAAGACGATCTTGATGTAGTGGTCGGTGAACTCGCCCACCGGCAGGCCGATCAGCTCAGGTCCCCCGAACACCACTCGGACCACATGCGCGGTGGGTCGTTCGGTGCATACCACGCGGGCGGCGGTGACTGTCTTCGGGCGCTCGGTCATCTGGTTAGGCTAGCCTCACCCGCCAGAGCCCGACCGGCCGGCGTCAGCCCAGCAGGCGGGCGTGCCAGGCCGACGTCAGCTAGCCAGGCCGGCGCCAGGACCGCAAGCAGCAGGGTCAGGCGACCAGGCGGGTGTGCCAGGCCAGGGCGGCGGGGTCGGTCAGGGAGGCCACCTGGTCGACCACCACCCGCAGCCGGGCTACATCGTCCGGGGCGGCGCGCCACAGGGGGGCGAAGACCGGGTCCAGGGCCTCGGGTGCCCGGTCGGTCAGCATCCGGACCAGGTCGGTGAGGATCTCCCGTTGTCGCTGGTAGCGCCCCTGCGCCCCGGGACGACGCATCACGTAGCGCAGGGCCATGCCCTTGAGCAGGGCGCACTGGGCCCGCAGCGACCGGGGCACCACCAGGTCGGCCGCGTAGCGGCGGTGCGGCCCGGGGCCGAACCGGGCCGTGGTGGCTGCGACGGCGGTGGCCACGAATCGGCCGGTCAGCATGCTTGTCGTGGCCTTGAGGGCGGCCTGGGCCCGGTGGCTGCCGTCGTAGCCGGCCAGCGGGGCCAGCAGCGGATCGGCTAGCAACTCCGTCAGCACCTGGCCCAGGTAGTCCGGCGGCTCGGCGGAGTAGGTGGCGGCCACGTCGGCGCAGAGGGCGGCCCGCTCCTCGGGGTCGGCCAGCAGCAGATCCAGGGTGAGGTATCCACCGTGGATGCCGTCCTCCACGTCGTGCACCGAGTACGCGACATCGTCGGCCCAGTCCATCACCTGCGCCTCCAGGCAGCGCCGCTCCCCGGTCGGCGCCCCCTGCCGCAGCCAGTCGAAGACCGGCCGGTCGTCGGCGTACACCCCGAATTTGCGCTGGCCCGGCCGACGCGGCCAAGGGTACTTGCTGACCGCGTCCAGGCAGGCGCGGGTGAGGTTGAGCCCGACGGAGGTGCCGTCGGGGGCATACACCTTGGCTTCCAGGCGGGTCAGCACCCGCAGGGTCTGCGCGTTGCCCTCGAAGCCGCCGCAGGCGGCGGCGACCGCGTCCAGGGCGGTTTCGCCGTTGTGTCCGAACGGCGGGTGCCCCAGGTCGTGGGCCAGCCCGGCGGTGTCGACGATGTCCGGATCGCAGCCCAGTCGCGCCCCCATCTCCCGGGCGATCTGGGCCACCTCCAGCGAATGGGTCAGTCGGGTACGCAGGAAGTCGTCCGTGCCGGCCGTGTGCACCTGGGTCTTCGCGGCGAGCCGGCGGAAGGCCGCCGAGTGCAGCACCCGGGCCCGGTCCCGCTCGTACGGTGACCGGTCTCCCCCGGCGTCCTTGACCGGCTCGGACACCCGCCGCTGCGCGTCAGTCCCCACGTGGTGCGAGTACGCAGAACTCGTTGCCCTCCGGGTCGGCGAGCACCGTCCAGTCGCTGCCGTTCTGGCCCACGTCGACATGCCGGGCACCCATGTCGACGAGTCGTTCCACCTCGGCCTCCCGGTCGGCCGGTCGCAGGTCCAGGTGCAGCCGGTTCTTGTTCTCCTTGGCATCGGTCACCGGCACGAAGACGATGCCGGGCAACCGGTCGGCGGCCTGCCGGATCTCCACCTCGTCGGGCCGCTCGGTGACCACCTGGTAGCCGAGCACCTCGGCCCACCAGCGGGCCAACCGGGCCGGATCACGGGCATCGACGGTCAGACTGGTCCAGACACTGGTCATGCCGACACCTCCGACCGGTGACCGGCAAGCCCCGACAGCCCGGTACGCACACTCATCCGGCACCCCTTTGCGACGACGGTCCTCCGGCGAGCCTCAGGTTACGCCCGGCCGCGCCGGACGGCGCGACGACGAACTGCGGCCGAAGGGTTCACATCCTCCGATCAGACTAGAGTTCTCGTCCGATTGCCGACGGTCACGGGATCGCGTTAATCGACATCCACGGGTAGCGTCGCCATCGCGGAACGTCACCTGTTGAGCGGCGACACAACCGGTGGGAGAGAAACGCTCGTGAACGCGGAAACGATGATGGGCACCGAGTTGCAGGGGCTGCGCCGACGTAGGCCCGAAGTGACCGGCACGGTGCTCGCCGGCACGGACGGCCTGTTGATCTCCAGCGACCTGCCGCTGCAGGAGGCCACCTACCTGGCCGCCCTGGCGGCGGCGAGTTACGGCGTCGGCAACCGGATGGCGGCGACCGTCCGGCAGGGCCCCTTCCACGAGTCCGTGGTGCACACCGGGGCGGGTTGTGTGATCACCTATCCGGCCGGTGGGGACGCCCTGTTGACCCTGGTGGCCGCCCCCGGCGCCGACCTGGTCGCGCTGCGCGAGGAGGCGCTGGCGATGGTTGATCGGGCCGGGCCGACCCTGGCCGCCTGCCGCCGATCGACCCCCCTGACGCCGCTGCAGACCGATCCACACACCCCACTGGCCGTGCGTACCCCGATGTCCACCCTGCCAAGCCAGCGTCCCCGCCGGGACCCCCACATCACCTGGCGCCGCCCGCCGATCTGAGCCCGACCGGGTCGGCCGCCGAGCTGGGTCGGCGGACCAGCGCCCGCCGACCCGGGTCGTTCAGCGACTGTCCGAGCCCGCCGTGACCACGGCCGCCCGGCCCGCCTCCAGCCGGGCCACCGGCACCCGGAACGGCGAGCAGGAGACATAGTCCAGTCCGACGGCGTGGAAGAAGTGCACCGAGTCCGGGTCGCCCCCGTGCTCGCCGCACACCCCCAGCTTGAGTCCGGGGCGAGCCGCCCGGCCCTCCTCGGCCGCGATCCGCACCAGTCGACCGATGCCGTCGGCGTCGATCGACTCGAACGGCGAGATGCCGAAGATGCCCAGTTCCAGGTAACGCCAGAAGAAGGCACCCTCCACGTCGTCGCGGGAGAAGCCCCAGCCCATCTGGGTCAGGTCGTTGGTGCCGAAGGAGAAGAACTCGGCCGCCTCGGCGATCTGCCCGGCGGTCAGGGCCGCCCGGGGCACCTCGATCATCGTGCCGATCAGCACCTCGACGTCGCTGCCACCGGCCACCTCGGCGATGATCTTCTCGGCCTCGGCGCGTACGGTCTCCAGTTCCTGGACCGCGCCGACCAGCGGGACCATGATCTCCGGGCAGGCGCGTACCCCCTGGCGGGTGCACTCCACGGCGGCCTCGGTGATCGCCCGGACCTGCATCGCGAACAGGCCGGGGATGACCAGGCCCAGGCGGACCCCGCGCAGCCCCAGCATGGGGTTCTCCTCGTGCATCCGGCGCACCGCGGCCAGCAGGGCCTCCTCCTTGGCCACGTCCTCGCCGCGTTCCTGGGCCACCGCCACGTCGACCGCGAGCTGCTCCAGGGGCGGAAGGAACTCGTGCAGCGGGGGGTCGATCAGCCGGACGGTCACCGGCTGCCCGTCCATCGCCCGGAAGATCTCCACGAAGTCGGCCCGCTGCAGGGGCAGCAGGGCAGCGAGGGCGGCTTCCCGCTCCGGGGCCTCCCGGGCCAGGATCAACCGCTCGACCAGTTCCCGTCGGTCACCGAGGAACATGTGCTCGGTGCGGCACAGCCCGATGCCCTCGGCCCCGAACCGCCGCGCCCGCGCCGCGTCGGCACCGGTGTCGGCGTTGGTGCGTACCGCCAGCCGCCGCCGGGCGTCCGCGTGCGACATGATCCGGTGTACGGCCTGGACCAGCGCGTCGTCCGTGGCCTCCGGGTCGAGTTCACCCTCGAAGTACTGCACCACCTCCGAGGGGGTGGCGGGCACCTGACCCAGGTACACCTTGCCGGTGGTGCCGTCGATGGAGACCACCTCCCCCTCGGTGACCGTCCGCCCGGCCACCGTGATCCGCCGCTTCGGCACGTCGATATCGAGTGCGTCGGCGCCGGAGACGCAGGTCTTGCCCATCCCCCGGGCCACCACGGCGGCGTGGCTGGTCTTGCCGCCCCGGGAGGTGAGGATGCCCTTGGCGGCGATCATGCCGTTCAGGTCGTCCGGGTTGGTCTCCCGGCGGACCAGGATGACGTCCTCACCCTGACCGGTCAGCTCGACCGCGCGGGCCGAGGTGAAGACCACCTTGCCGACCGCCGCCCCCGGTGAGGCCCCGATGCCGGTGGCTACCGGCTCGAAGCCGTGGTCGAGCTGGAAACGCGGGAACATCAGCTGGGCCAGTTGGGCCCCGTTGACCCGGTGCAGCGCCTCGTCCAGGTCGATCAGGCCCTCGTCGACCAGTTGACCGGCGATGACGAAGGCGGCGGCGGCCGTACGCTTGCCGACCCGGGTCTGCAGCATCCACAGCTTGCCGCGTTCGATGGTGAACTCGATGTCGCAGAGGTCCTGGTAGTGCCGCTCCAGCCGGGCCATGTAGTCCAGCAGTTCGTCGTAGGCGGCCTTGTTGATCCGCGCCAACTCCTGCAGGGGCACGGTGTTGCGGATGCCGGCGACCACGTCCTCCCCCTGGGCGTTGGCCAGGTAGTCGCCGTAGATGCCCTGGGCCCCGCTGGCCGGGTCACGGGTGAAGGCCACCCCGGTGCCGGAGTCCGGACCCAGGTTGCCGAAGACCATCGCCACCACGTTGACCGCGGTGCCCAGGTCGGCCGGGATCCGTTCCTGCCGGCGGTAGATCACCGCCCGCTCGGCGTTCCACGAGTCGAAGACCGCCCGGATAGCCAGGTCGAGCTGCTCGCGAGGGTCCTGCGGGAACTCCCGCCCGGTGTGCTTACTGAAGATCTTCTTGTACGTGTCGACCAGGGCCCGCAGGTCCTCGGCGTCCAGGTCCAGGTCGTCCGTGCTGCCCTTGGCCCGCTTGGCCTCGTCGATGGCGTGCTCGAACTCCTCGCCGGGCACCTCGCAGACGGTCTTGCCGAACATCTGGATCAGTCGCCGGTAGGAGTCCCAGGCAAACCGCTGGTTGCCGTTGGCCTGGGCGGCCAACCCGACCACACTGCGGTCGTTGAGTCCCACGTTGAGGACGGTCTCCATCATGCCCGGCATGGAGAACTTCGCCCCGGACCGCACCGAGACCAGCAGCGGGTCCTCCGGGTCACCGAGGCGTCGGCCCATGCCCTGCTCCAGGGCGGCCAGGTGGGCGGCGATCTGGTCGGCCAGCCCGGCGGGCTGCTTCCCGCTGGCCAGGTACGCCTTGCACGCCTCGGTGGTGATCGTGAAGCCGGGCGGAACCGGCAGGCCGAGGTGGGTCATCTCGGCCAGGTTGGCACCCTTGCCACCGAGCAGGTCCTTGAGATCCCTGTTGCCCTCGGCGAAGTCGTAGACGTACTTGTGCTCGACCGTTTCCTGCACTGTCACCAGAGCCTCCCACGCGCCCGGACTGACACTTAACGAGGGTTCAGTTTTTTTTGTACCCCGAAAGCCCTCACTGGCAATCCGGGTGCTGTGCCGATCGGTGGGCGAAGGCTAAGCGAACAAGGCCCAGCCTGGGACCATTCGGTGACAATGGGCACAGCAATCACCACTTTCCGCGTTCGTCCGGGTTTCTGGGAACGCTTCCATAAACACGAACAAGCAATTGCTCGCCCCGCCGTACTGTTGAAAACACATACCGTCACCACACCTCGCACCATTGCCATACCCGCCGCGAATACACCCCCTCGGAGCCCTTCGTGTCCCCCCTGCCCGACACCACCCCGAAGCCCCTGGACCCGACCGGGTACGCCGGCCCGCGTACCGCCGGGGAGTTGGCGGGCGCGGCGGAGCGGGCGGCGGCCGCGCTGCTGGCCCCCGCGGCGCCGATCCGGCTCGGCCAGGTGGTGCCCGCTCCCGAGCGGGTAGAGCCCGACCCCGGCGCCGACTACCTGCTGCCCGCCGAGGCGGTGATCCGGGTCAGCGCCGACCCGGCCGCCCTGGCCGTCGGTGAGCAACTGGCCGCCCTGCTCCGCCCGGCCACCGGCTACCCCCTGCCGGTCACCGAGATCACCGGACAACCCCCGGCCGGCGGCATCGTCCTGCACCTCACCGACGAGGCCGACTTGGGCCCCGAGGGCTACCGGCTGGATGTCACCCCCGAGGGGGTACGCCTGCGCGCCGGCACCCCCGCCGGGCTGTATTACGGGGTGCAGACCCTGCGGCAACTGCTACCCGCCGCCGTGGAGAGCGCCACCCCGGTCAGCGAACGATGGGTACTGCCCGGCGGGTCGATCCTCGACCGGCCCCGGTACCCCCACCGGGGCGCCATGCTGGATGTGGCCCGGCACTTCTTCGGGGTCCCCGACGTGCTGCGGGTCATCGACCACCTGGCCCGGTACAAGCTCAACCGGTTGCACCTGCACCTCACCGACGACCAGGGTTGGCGGATAGCGATCGACTCCTGGCCCCGGCTGGCCGACCTCGGCGGGGCAACCCAGGTAGGCGGGGGCCCCGGCGGGTACTTCACCCAGGCCGACTACCGGCGCATCGTGGCGTACGCCGCCGCCCGGCACATCACCGTCATCCCCGAGATCGACCTGCCCGGCCACACCAACGCCGCCCTGGTCGCCTACCCGGAACTGGCCCCGGACCGGATCGCACCGCCGCCGTACACCGGCACGGAGGTCGGGTTCAGCTACCTCGACCCGACCAGCGAGCGGACGTACGCCTTCGTCGCCGAGGTCCTCGGCGAAGTCGCCGCCCTGACCCCCGGCCAGTGGCTGCACATCGGCGGCGACGAGGCCTTCAAGGTGCCGGCCGAGGTGTACGCCCGCTTCGTCGAGCGGGTCCAGCGGACCGTGGCCGGGCTGGGCCGGACGGTGATCGGCTGGCACCAGATCGCCCAGGCCGCCCACCTCGACGGGCGGATCCTGCAATGGTGGGGCACCCGCCCCGACGACCCGGTCACCGCCGAGGCGGTACGCCAGGGGGCCCGGGTGATCCTCTCCCCCGCCGACCGCACCTACCTGGACATGAAGTACGCCCCGGACACCCCGATCGGACACGACTGGGCCGCCCTGATCGACGCCCACCGGGCGCACGACTGGGACCCGGCCACCCACCTGACCGGGGTACCGCCCGAGGCCGTGCTGGGGGTGGAAGCTCCCCTGTGGACCGAGTCGGTGACCACCCGTATCGAGGTGGAGTTCATGCTCTTCCCCCGGCTACCCGCGATCGCCGAACTGGCCTGGTCGCCCCGATCCGCGCACGACTGGGCCGACTTCCGGCAGCGCCTGGCCGGGCAAGGTCCACGCTGGACGGCAGCCGGGATCGCGTACCACCCCTCACCCGAGGTGCCCTGGCCGACCCAGCCACCCGTCCCCACGCCCCGGTCCGCGCCGTCGGAACAAGGCGCGATGCGCTCCGCTCAGGGCTGAACGGTCATCGGTCAACACGGACATCGGCGGCGGACGACCGCAAGCAGGTGGCATGGCACACACCATGATCACCTGCTAGATCGCCCTTCGACGCGATGCCGTTCAACGGAGCCGTGCGGCATCTGGGCCCCTGTGGCCCTGTCGAGCTGACAGTGCAGGCGGATCGGCGGCGCACCCATCCCCAGACGACGAGGTCCTCCGTGGAGTACACCTCGCCGTGGACCACCGCAGCGAGCCGAGCAGTGCGACATCCTGCGCGAAGGCCCGCCCCAGGCGTCGGCAGCCGCCGTGACCTGCGTACCGCCACCATTACGCCGAAACGGCGGGGTCCGACCCGGGCGAGAGACCGCCATTCCGGCGCAATGGAGTCGATCATCGCCGGGCCAGACCAGCCATCCCGGTCACCCACGTCACAAGATCCACGGCGCCGCGATCACCGCATCGACGGTGATGCCTGCACCCCGCACGCGCCGCCAACCCGCACGAGCCGCCACCTCGCATCGCGGCAACGTCGCATGAGCGCACAGACGGATCAGCTCGACAGGGCGCACCCGGAAGCGTTCGCAGCCCCGGCCTGGATAAAGCACCCGATAGCCAGCCCCGGATCGCCACAATCGAGCGGTATTGGGCGACTTGTCCAACAATGAACTCTTTCGGGTGACCCGGGTCACCGCAGCGGCGGAATGATGCCCCCAGCCCCGTCGTTGTACCGGAGAGTAACCGCGACGCCTCCGCGTCAGCGCCCCCGGGATGCCGGGCCGGAATGACCGAGGCCCACCCGGCGTTACACATCTCCCGGACATCGTGAGCGGCCCAACGGGCCCCGGATGCCCGAGCAGGGCCAGAGCCCTGCACCACGATCTTCCCCCTTACTGCGCGGCCACCGCGACCCCTTCGCTCGCCGCGTACACCCCCGAACGAAAGGCGGAACCCATCATGGCTACCACCATCCTGCGGAAGACCGCTCTGACCATCGCCGCTGCCGCCGCCACCGCCGGTGGCATCGCCGCCCCCGCCATCGCCGCCCAGGCCACCCCCGGCGTCATCGCCGCGCACGACCACCAGACCGAACGACAGCTCGACGTGCGCTACGAGGCCCAGGACACCTTCTACTACTGCGGCCCCGCCGCCACCCGCAACGCCCTGTCCGTCCAGGGCAAGGACATCGACCAGCACGACATGGCCGAACGCATGGGCACCACCGAAGACGGCACCAACTCCATCAACGACATCACCCCCGTGCTGAACAAGGAAACCGGCAAGAACGTCTACAAGTCCGTCGAGATCCCGGACGCCAAGGCCGCCGACAAGCACGCCGACAAGCTGCGCGACGACATCAAGCGCACCGTCGACGACGGCCGCGCCGTAGTCGCCAACATCGCCGGCACCGCCACCGACACCACCGGCACCACCCACAGCTACGAAGGCGGCCACTACATCAGCGTCACCGGCTACCGCGACAACGGCGAGCAGGTCAAGATCGCCGACTCCGCCGACCCCAACAAGGCCGAATACTGGCTCACCACCGACAACCTCGCCGACTGGATCGCCACCCGCGGCTACAGCGCCACCAGCTGACGATCCACCATCACGAACGGCAAGCACATGGCAAGGGCCGACCCCACACGGGGTCGGCCCTTGCCGGCGTTCAGCTGCGGGCGTCAACTCCGGCAGGCAGTTTCGATGGCGAGGCTGTCTTCGTAAACGTGGTGCCGGACGATCCGGCCATCGGCCACCGTGAGGTGCAGGGCGAAACGAGCGGTGAACCGTCTGCCGGTACGGCGTACCGTCTGGGTGACCTGGCCGAACACCACGGCATCCGGCCCGTCGACGAGGATGCCGGTGACGGTCGCCTCGGCCTGGCCGGGCACGGTGGCCTCGGCCAGCGTGCGGTGATGGTCGGCGACGTCCGCACGGGTTGATCGCGGACGGATCCACGGCACGTCGGGGTGCTCGGTGGTCGGCCAGTTGACCTGCCAGTCGACTCGGTCGGCGTACAGCTCGGCGATCCGATCGGGTACCTCACCGGCGACGATGCGGGACAGCAGCGTGTCTACGGTCTGCCGGGTAGCGGACACTTCAAGACCTCCAAGGGCAGGGTCAGCGGCGGGTGCGTTCGCGCAGCACCGACGCCGTACGCTCGTCTGCGGGATAGAACGACTCGATGGACAGTTCGGCCAGAGTCACGTCCAGTGGCGTGCCGAACGTCGCAATGGTGCTGAGGAAGGCCAGTTCTCCACCGTCGTACCGCAGCCGCAGCGGCACCACGATGTCGCCCGGCCCGGGCAGTTCGACGTCCGGTTCCGGGCCTCCCCCCGGATAGCCACGCAACTCGCCGTCGAGTGCTACCAACTCGGCGTCGCCGGTCAGTTCGACCTGCCGAGCCAGCCGAGCCAGCAGATGCCCCCGCCACTGGCGAAGGTTCGCTATGTGCGGGGCGAGACCGTCCGGGTGCAGGCTCACCCGCAGCACGTTCACCGGAGGCGCCAGCAGGTCGGGCGCCACCAGATCGGTGAAGATGGTCAGGCTCTGGTTGGCGTCCACCATGTGCCAACTGCGGTCCACCACCACGGCCGGGTAGGGCTCGTGACCGCCCAACACCTGCCGGACGGCGGCGCGGGCCGGGGCCATCCGGGGGGCGGTCAGCGCGGTCTGCGGGTACGCCGGGGCGTAGCCCGCCGCCAACAGCAGCCGGTTGCGTTCGCGTAGCGGCAGGTCGAGGTGTTCGGCGAGGCGAAGCACCATCTCCCCGCTCGGCCGCGACCGGCCTGTTTCGACGAAGCTCAGATGGCGGGTGGAGATGTCGGCCCGCGCGGCCAACTCCAGCTGACTCAGCCGCCGCACCTCCCGCCACCGACGCAACTCCACGCCGACCGAAGGCGCCGAGCGCTGCTTCGCAACAACCGGAAGCGCCGTCTCGACGGCGGTCACGGCAGCTCCGGCGATACCAGGTCAATTCCGGAGGCCCGGAGGGTCGATCGACACGGTGGTGGTGCAGAGTTCATCGGGTTCCTCGTCCTCGGGCGTCGGTTCGGGCGTCGACGCCAGCGTGCCGTGTCACCCGCGCGGAGTCGATTACCTGCCAGGTAATGCCTCAGCCGCCGGAGTCGGCGAGTTCTGCGCCCTCGGGGACGGTGTCGTCGTCGCGGCTGGCCAGCCAGCCGTCGGGCAGGAAGACCTTGCCGGGTGAGTTGGTCCGCCCGCGCGGCTGGCCCAGGGTCTCCGTCGGGAAGGGCGCGGTCGGGTCCAGTTTGCCGAGCAGGTCGTCGAGCTGGGCCAGGCTGTCGATCATGGCCAGGGCGCGGCGCAGCTCGCTGCCGATCGGGAAACCCTTGAGGTACCAGGCGACATGTTTGCGGAAGTCGGTGCAGCCGTCCCGCTCGCCCCGGGCCGGGTTACGGGCCCCGGCGGTGAACTGGTCGACCAGCAGCTCGGCGTGCCGGCGCATGGTCAGCGCCACCTCGCCCAGGGTGGGCAGCCGCCGCTCGGTGCGTCCGTCGAAGGCCGCCTCCAGGTCGGCGAAGAGCCACGGCCGGCCCAGGCAGCCACGGCCGATCACCACCCCGTCGACCCCGGTGTGGGCCACCATCCGCAGCGCGTCGTCGGCCTCCCAGATGTCGCCGTTGCCGAGCACCGGCACGTCGAGGGCCTGCTTGAGGTTGGCGATGGCATCCCAGTCGGCGGTGCCCGAGTAGCGCTGTGCGGCCGTACGCCCATGCAGGGCGACCGCGGCGACTCCGGCGTCCTGGGCGGCCAGCCCCGCCTCGACGTACGTCAGGTGGTCGTCGTCTATGCCCTTGCGCATCTTGACCGTGACCGGCACCCCGGCGGGGGCGGCGGCGTCCACCGCGGCCTTGACCAGGCGGGCGAAGAGTCGGCGCCGCCAGGGCAGGGCCGCACCCCCACCGCGCCGGGTGACCTTCGGGACCGGGCAGCCGAAGTTGAGGTCGATGTGATCGGCGAGGTTCTTCTCGACCACGATCCGCACGGCGGCGGCGGTGGTCTCCGGGCTGGTGCCGTAGAGCTGCAGGCTGCGAGGGCTCTCGTCCGTCCCGAAGGCGATCATGCGCAGGGTCTTCGGGTTCCGCTCGACCAGGGCGACCGTGGTGATCATCTCGCAGACGTAGATGCCGCCGCCCTGCTCCCGGCAGAGCTGCCGGAACCCGACGTTGGTGATGCCCGCCATCGGGGCCAGCACCACCGGCGGCCACACCTGGTGCCGTCCGATGGTCAACGGCCCCAGCACAGCACCCCTAGGCATGGTCACCGCCCAAGTGTAAGGAAGGGCCCCTTCTTAACGCCTCGTGCATAGGAAGGGCCCCCTGTTAACGCGACGCATACCACACTCCGGTCGCAGGTGGGGCGTCGTCCACAGGGTGCGGGGTTGTCCACAGCTACCCGGCTCGGCTGAGACAAAGCCCGGTCGGGCTGGTGATGCTCCGGGCATGCGTACCCTCCACCCGAGTTCTCCGAGCTGACCGAGCGGCAACAGCAGATCGTCACTCGTACCCAGTTGCTAGCCTTCGGCTTCGACGACATGTACCTGTACCGGCAGACCCGGCGGGCCCTCTGGCAACGGGTGCTGCCCGCGACGTACGCCCTGGTCACCGGCACCCTGACGGACGAGCAGCGGCGCATCTCGGCGGCGCTGTACGCCGGCGCCCAGGCCCAGCTGACCGGCCTGGCCGCACTGACCTGGTACGGCTTCCGGCAGAGCCCGCGCAGCGACGACGTACACCTGATCGTGCCGCATCACGCCCGACGCGCCTCGGCAGGATACGCGGTGATCTCGCGGGCTCTCGCCCTGGACAGTCGGGCCCGGACCACCCCGCTGTACGCGGTGTGCTCACCAGCCCGCGCGGTGGTCGACGCGGCGCGTGACCTGCGGCAACTCCGTCCGGTGCGGGCCATCGTGGCCGAGGCCGTGCAGCGAGGGTACGCCGACCTCACGACCCTGGACGAGGAGATCACCCGGGCGCGGCGCAGCCGGACGGCGCTGGTCAGAAAGGCGTTCGCGGAAGTGACGGCGGGTATCCGATCCGCGCCCGAGGCGGAGTTGCTCCAGTGTCTGGCCGACAGCAGCGTGCTGAGCGAGATCCACTGGAATCCCCGGCTGCTCGACCTGAACGGCGCCTCGCTGCCGACACCGGACGGCTATCTGGCCGACGCGGCGGTGGCGCTGGAGGTCGACTCGCAGGAGTACCACTTCCGACCTGCTGACTGGACGCGCACACTCGACCGGCACAACGAGTTGAGTCGGCTCGGGGTCCTGGTGCTGCACTTCACGCCGGCGCAGATCCGCCGCGAGCCGCGCCGGGTGCGCCGCACGGTGGAGGACGCGTACGACTCCCGACGTGGTTTCGGTGCCACCGTCCGGGTACGCCTCGACCAGCCCACTCGGCCCGCGTCTTGTTAAGAAGGGGCCCCTCCTCTACGCCAGGCGTTAAGAAGGGGCCCTTCCTTACAGCTTCACATCGCTCAGCAGCCGGGGAGGTGGTCGATCAGGTAGCGCTCGACCTGGTCCAGGGCGATGCGCTCCTGGGCCATGGTGTCCCGGTTGCGGATGGTCACCGCGTTGTCGTCCAGGGTGTCGAAGTCGACAGTGACGCAGAAGGGGGTGCCGATCTCGTCCTGCCGGCGGTAGCGGCGGCCGATGGCCTGCGAGTCGTCGAACTCGACCACCCAACGCTTGCGCAGCTGCGCGGCGAGGTCCTTGGCCTTCGGCGACAGGGCCTCGTTGCGCGACAGCGGCAGCACGGCCACCTTGATCGGGGCCAGCCGCGGGTCGAAGCGCATCACGGTGCGCTCCTCCATCTTGCCCTTGGCGTTCGGCGCCTGGTCGACGTCGTACGCCTCCAGCAGGAAGGCCAGCACCGCCCGGGTCAGGCCGGCGGCCGGCTCGATCACGTACGGCACCCAGCGCTCGCTCTTGGTCTGGTCGAAGTACGACAGGTCGACCCCGGAGTGCTTGCTGTGCGTGGTGAGGTCGAAGTCGGTGCGGTTGGCGACCCCTTCCAGCTCGGCGAACTCGCTGCCGCCGAACTGGAACCGGTACTCGATGTCGACCGTGCGCTTCGAGTAGTGGGAGAGCTTCTCCTTGGGGTGCTCGTAGAAGCGCAGGTTCTCCTCGGAGAGCCCCAGGTCGATGTACCAGTTCCAGCGCTCCTGAAGCCAGTACTCGTGCCACTGCTCGTCGGTGCCGGGCTCGACGAAGAACTCCATCTCCATCTGCTCGAACTCGCGGGTCCGGAAGATGAAGTTGCCCGGGGTGATCTCGTTGCGGAACGACTTGCCGGTCTGGGCGATGCCGAAGGGCGGCTTCTTCCGGGCCGCGTTCGCCACGTTGTTGTAGTTGACGAAGATGCCCTGGGCGGTCTCCGGGCGCAGGTAGTGCAGCCCTTCGTCGCTCTCCACCGGGCCCAGGTAGGTCTTCATCAGCCCGTTGAACATCTTGGGCTCGGTGAAGGTGCCCTTGTTGCCGCAGTTCGGGCAGTTCAGCTCGGTGAGGGAGGCCAGCGGCTTGCCGTGCTTCTCCTGGTACGCCTCTTCCAGGTGATCGGCCCGGAACCGCTTGTGGCAGGACTGGCACTCGGTCAGCGGGTCGACGAAGGCGTCGAGGTGGCCGGAGGCCGCCCACACGTCCCGGGCCAGGATGACCGCGGAGTCCAGCCCGACGACGTCGTCACGCTGCTGGACCATGGTCTTCCACCACTGGCGGCGGACGTTCTCCTTGAGTTCCACGCCGAGCGGACCGTAGTCCCACGCCGATCGGGTGCCTCCGTAGATCTCGCTGGAGGGGAAGACGAAGCCTCGGCGCTTGGCGAGGCTGACGATGGCGTCGATACGGTCGGCTGGCATGTTTCCTCCTACGCCGACTGGCGGTCGGCGGGGACCGATGGGATGAAGGGCACAGTTCAGGACAACGGTACGACCGCCGCTGTCCCGAACTCAGCACATTACCTGCGCCGGGTCAGTTGACTCCGCAGACCTCCATGCCTCCGGTCTGCTGGTCCTGGGCCAGGATGACCTGCTGGCGCTCCTGGCCACCCCCGGCGAAGGTGACGTCCACCGGCACGGTCAGGGTGGTGGTGTCCACGCTGCCGACCTGATAGGAGACGATCTGGGGCTCGGCGGCGGCGCGGCGTTCGAACTCCTGCCGGGACTCGCGCCGCTTGACCGCGTCGCAGAGCTGGTCGTACGCCTGGCCGTACTCGCCGTCGGCCAGGGCCCGGTAGTAGTCGCCGGAGACCGTACGGCCCTGCTCCTCGACCGCCTGCACCCCGCTGATCAGCAGACCGACCGCGGCGGCACCGCCACCACCGCAGCAGAGCACCAGGGCCAACGCCCCGGCACCGAGGCCGAGCCAGAGTCGGGAGCGACCCCCCTCGGTCGGCGGAGCCGCGAACGGCGGGGCCACTCCGGGGCCGGTCGGCGGGGCCGGGGGCCCGGGGTCGGCCGCACCGGGCGGGGGGAAGCCACCGTGGCCGGGGGGCCAGGGATTCTGCTGGCCGGACGGACTCTGCTGGCCGGGCAGCGGGGGGTGGGGTGGTGGGGCCGCCGGTCCGGGAACGGTCATGGGAGCCAGCGTAGTGCCCGACAGCTCAGCGGTAAGGACCCGCGGCCCGATCGCTGGCGACCACCACGACCTCCCCGTCCGGGGCGGCGCTGGCCAACGTCTCGTAGGCGGACGGCTCGTCGATGCTCTCGGCGAGCAGCGGTATCGCGGTGACCTTGACCTCGAAGCCACCGAGCGCCCGCCGGTAGGTGCCGACCGACTCCCATTCGGTGAGCAGGCACCAGTGTCGCGGGTCGTCCAGGGCCCGGACCAGTTGCCCGCGCAGGTAGCCGGGGCGGGCGGCGAGCGCCGCGAGGGCGGCGTGGGCCCGTTCGGTGAATTCCTGGGCACCGTCGTCCTCGACCACGAACCGGTTGGTCACCAGCACCGGGCACTCCTCCTCGTAAAGTCTGTGGGATGCAGCGTACGCAGCGCCAGATCGCCGCCCGCCTGGCCCGGGCCAACCCGACGACGGTGTTCCTGGTCACCCTGCTCCTGGTGCTTGTCGCGTTCTTCACCCCGGGCCCGCTGGGCGGGCTGTTCACCCTGCTGCTGGCCGCTGCGGTGGCCGCCCTGCTGGTGACGACCTGGCCGGTGCAGACGCCAGCCACCCGGGTGATCCGACTGTTGATGTTGACCCTGTTGGTCACCGTCGGCCTGGTGAAACTACTCTGATCAACCTGCCCTGACATGCAACTATGCGTTTTTGACAATCATTGTCATTGTCGCGGACAGTCGTTGCATGACCTTCCGCACCGCCTCCCGGGCGCTGGCCGCGGCCACTGCCGCGCTCGCCCTGACCCTCGTCACCGGCTGCACCGGCGACGAGGCGGCCGGCAACGACCCGGAGCGGGTTGACGTGGTGGCCGGCTTCTACCCCTTGCAGTTCCTGGCCGAGCGGATCGGCGGGGACGCCGTGGCGGTGACCAACCTGGCCCGCCCGGGCGCCGAGCCCCACGACCTGGAGCTGAACCCGCGGCAGGTCGGCCAGATCATCGACGCGGAGCTGATCGTCTTCCTGCACGGCTTCCAGCCGGCCGTGGACGAGGCGATCGAGCAGCACGGCGGCGACCACGCCTTCGACGTGGCCGAGGTGGAGCCACTGCTGGACGCCACCGCCGGTGGCCACGACCACGACCATGGTGATGACCACGACCACTCCGATGAGAAGTCCGACGGGGCGAAGGACCCCCACGTCTGGCTCGACCCGACCCGGCTGGCCACCATCGGCGACAAGCTGGCCGAGCGGCTCGGCGCGGTCGACCCGGACCACGCCGACGAGTACACCCAGCGGGCGGGCGCCCTGCGCACCGAGTTGGAGAAGCTGGACACCGAGTTCACCGAGGGGCTGAAGACCTGCCAGCGCCGGGAGATCGTGGTCAGCCACACCGCGTTCGGGTACCTGGCCCAGCGCTACCAGTTGGAGCAGATCGGCATCACCGGCCTCTCCCCCGAGGACGAGCCCTCCCCGCAGCGGCTGGCCACGGTCACCGAGGAGGCACGCGAGCACGGCGCCACCACGATCTTCTTCGAGACCCTGGTGAGCCCCAAGGTCGCCGAGACCATCGCCCGGGAGGTGGGGGCGCAGACCGCCGTGCTGGACCCCCTGGAGGGTCTGTCCGCCGAGGGCGGCGGACAGGACTACCTTTCGGTGATGCGTACCAACCTGCAGACCCTACGGACGGCGTTGAGCTGCTCGTGACGACCGAAGTCATCACTCTGACGCGCGGGGTGGTCGGCTACGAGGGCCGCCCCGTGCTGCGGGACGTCTCGCTGAGCGTGGCCGCCGGTGAGGTGGTCGCGATCCTCGGCGCCAACGGCTCCGGCAAGTCCACCCTGATCCGCGCCGTGCTCGGGCTGGTCCCGCTCAGCTCCGGCTCGGTCACCCTTTTCGGGGAGCCGGCCCGCCGGTTCCGCCAGTGGCACCGCATCGGGTACGTCCCGCAGCGGCTCGGCGCGGGCAGTGGCGTACCGGCCACGGTGGGCGAGGTGGTCGCCTCCGGCCGGCTGGCCCGTCGGGGGGTGCTGCGCCCGCCGGGGCGCGCCGACCGGGAGGCCGTGGCCGAGGCGCTGCGGGCCGTCGGGCTCGCCGACCGGGCGAAGGACCCGGTGTCCACCCTCTCCGGCGGACAGCAGCAGCGCACCCTGATCGCCCGCGCCCTGGCCGGTCGGCCGGAACTGCTGGTGCTCGACGAGCCCACCGCCGGGGTGGACGCCGCCAGTCAGGAGGCGTTCGCCGAGGCGCTGCGCGCCTTCGTCGACGGCGGCGGCACCGTACTGCTGGTGGCCCACGAACTGGGGCCCCTCCAGCCCCTGATCAGCCGGGCGGTCGTCGTACACCAGGGTCTGATCGCGCACGACGGCGCGGTGCCGGAACCGGCCGGGCACCACGCGGCGCCCGACCACGACCACGTGCATCCGCACTGTCCCGAGGAACCCGCCGGGTTGTGGGGCACGAATTGAACCTCTTCCAGTACGAGTACATGCAGAACGCCCTGATCGGGGCGCTGGTGATCGGCGTGGCCGCGCCGGCGCTCGGCATCTACCTGGTGCAGCGGCGGCTGGCCCTGATCGGGGACGGCATCGGGCATGTGGCCCTGACCGGTGTCGGCGCCGGCCTGCTCTTCGGCACCTCCCCGGTGATCATGGCGGTGATCGCTGCCGTCATCGGTGCGGTGGCCATCGAGCTGATCCGGGAGCGGGGCCGTACCTCCGGGGACCTGGCCCTGGCCCTGCTCTTCTACGGCGGCATCGCCGGTGGCGTGGTCCTGGTGGGGCTGTCCGACAGCACCAGCGCGAACCTCAACGCGTACCTGTTCGGGGCCCTCACCACCACATCTCGCGGTGACCTGGCCACCATCGCGGCGCTCGGCCTGGCGGTGCTGATCACGATGATCGCCCTGCGTCCGGCGTTGTTCGCGGTCTGCCAGGACGAGGAGTACGCCCGGGTCTCCGGCCTGCCGGTGCGGGCCCTGAACCTGCTGCTGGCGGTCACCACCGCGATCACCGTGACGATCGCGATGCGGGCGGTCGGGGTCCTGCTGATCAGTGCGCTGATGGTGGTGCCGGTGGCCACCGCCCAGCAGTTCACCCGAGGTTTCCGCACCACCATGACGGCGGCGATGGCCCTCGGTCTGTTCGCCGCCGGAGCGGGCATTTGGCTGGCGGCGGTGGCCGACACCGCCCCGGGCGCCTCCGTGGTGGTGCTCGCGATCGTCTCCTTCGTGGTGGTCACCCTGCTCGCCGCCGCCTGGCGCCGGATCCGTCGGACCCGGCCCGCGCCGGAGCCCGCACCGGAGCCACACGAGGTGGTGCTCGACCGATCCTGACCAACCCGGGCTTCCTGACACTGGTTATCGTTGCGGGGTGAGCAGCGGATCCGGGTACGACGCGTACGAGGGCGCCAGTGAGCTGCTGCGTGCCCTCTCCGCGCCGATCCGGCTGGCCATCGTCAGCCAACTGGCCGGGGGCGAGCGCTGCGTGCACGAGTTGGTCGACACCCTGGGCGTCACCCAGCCACTGGTCTCCCAGCACCTGCGGGTGCTGCGCGGCGCCGGTGTGGTGCGCGGCTCCCGGCGCGGCCGGGAGATCGCGTACAGCCTGGTCGACGAGCATGTGGCACACATCGTGGCCGACGCGGTGAGCCATGCCGGGGAGGGATCATGAGCGACGGTGGTACGGCGGTCCGTAACACCCGGCAACGCTCGGCTGTCAGCGCCCTGCTGGGCGAGGTGGAAGGCTTCCACAGTGCCCAGGACCTGCACGCGATGCTGCGCGAGCGCGGCGAACGGGTCGGCCTGACCACGGTCTACCGGACCCTGCAGAGCCTGGCCGACGCAGGCGAGATCGACGTGATGCGCCCGCCGGGCGGCGAGCACCTCTACCGCAGGTGCAGCGAGGGACACCACCACCACCTGGTCTGCCGGGCTTGTGGTCGTACGGTCGAGGTCGCCGGCCCCACCGTGGAGACCTGGGCCGACAAGGTCGCCGCCCAGCACGGCTTCACCGACGTCAGCCACACCCTGGAGATCTTCGGCACCTGCCCCACCTGCACCCCCTGACCCTCCTCCCGGTGGGGTGAGCGTGGCAGGGTGGGCGGCGTGAAGATTTATGCCGATCGCTTTCCGGTGGCGCTGCGACAGTTGCTCACCGATCTGCTCGTCGTCGCCTGGGTGTACGTGACGATTCGTGGGGTTCTGTGGTTGCACGATCTGGTGCAGCGACTGGCCGTACCGGGACAGAAGCTGGAAGGGGCCGGCGGTGGGCTGGCCGACAACCTGGCCGAGGCCGGTGGGAAGGTCGGCCGGGTGCCGCTGGTGGGCGACGAGTTGACCGCGCCCTTCGAGCGGGCGGCCGAGGCGGCCCGCTCCCTCGCCGAGGCCGGGCAGGACCAGCAGGAACTCGTCGACCAACTGGCTCTGGCACTGTCCGTCGGGATGGCGATCGTACCGCTCGGGCTTGTGGTGTTCGGGTGGCTGCCGCTGCGGGTGCGCTGGATGCGTCGGGCCGGCTCGGCGGCGGCACTGGCCACCGCACCCGCCGGGCGGGACCTGCTCGCGCTGCGCGCCCTGTCCACCCAGCCGATCCGCCGACTCACCCGCATCGACCCCGACGTGGCGCAGGCGTGGCGGCACGGCGACGAGCAGACCATCACCGCCCTGGCCGCCCTGGAACTACGCCACCTCGGCCTGCGCACCCCCACCACCCCACCGACCTCCTCCCCCACCCGCCCGCGTTGATCAAGAGGTTTGCGGCGCGGATCCTGCCGCAAACCTCTTGATCAACAGGGGCGGGGTCAGTCGTTGGACAGGCCGCTGGGGTCTTCGTCGTCGTCGATGTCGTCGTCGCCCCAGTTGCGGCGGGAGAACGGCAGGATCAGCCAGAAGGTGAGGAACCAGAGGCCGGTGACCGCGCTGAGCAGGAAGGCGATCGGCCGGGCCAGCACGAAGTCCGTGATCAGCAGGACCGAGCTGACCATCGCGATCAGCATCAGGGCCAGGCCGCCGGAGGCCATCCGGTGGGCGAACCGGACCAGATCCGGCTTACGTCCCTGGCGGAACAGTGCCCGGTGGAACGCCACCGGCGAGATGATCATCGCGGTGGCGCCGGCCGCCGCGAGCAGGGCGACGATGTAGACGTCCCGCTGGAACGGGGTGGTGTCGTCGAAGCCGTTGCTGAACGGCAGGGTCAACAGGAAGGCGAAGAGGATCTGTACGCCGGTCTGTGCTACCCGCAACTCCTGCAACAGGTCGGCGAAGTTGCGCTGCCATCGCTGCTTCTCGGTTTCCTTGGACACCGCTGACCTCCGGGGGTACGGCACGCCGTCGGCGCGATTCGGCGACGGCGGCAACGCTGATTGCCCCACCGCCCTCGTTCCGAAACCGCCTCCGACAGCAACCGCCCGCCGTACTCAGGCGACGGAACGGACCCGGGTCACGATGGCCTCGGCCAGTCGGGTCGGTACCTGGTCCGGAATCCAGTGGCTGACCCCGGCCAGTTCCACGAACCGGTAGTCCCCACGTACGTGGCTAGCGCAGGCCTCGGCGGCGGTACGCCCGATCGCCACGTCCCGGTCGCTCCACACGAAGGTGGTCGGCACGGTCACCGGGCCGATCGCCGCCAGGTCCGCCTGGGACATCGCCCGGTACCAGTTCAGGGCGGCGGTCAGGGCGCCGGGTTCGCGCATCGGTTCGGCGTACGTGGACACCCGCGCCGGATCCCCGACCCCGCGCAGCATCCCGCGCAGCCCTCGGGCCTTCAGGGCCAGCAGGGTCTTCTCGGCCACCCCGGGCCGACGGAACAGCATCATGTACGCCGAGCGCGCCTTCTGCTGCGAGTCCTCGGCGAGGGCGTACGCCATGGCGGCCGGATGGGGCACGGAGACGGCGGTCAGGGTGCGGACCCGCTCCGGATGCCCGGCGGCCAGCGCCCAGGCGACCACGGCACCCCAGTCGTGCCCCACCACGTGGGCGGAGTCGACACCGAGGGCGTCCAGGATGGCGGCCGCGTCGGCTACCAACTCCGCCAGCCGGTACGCCTCCACGGAGGTCGGGCGGGCGCCCGGGGAGTAGCCGCGCTGGTTGACCGCGTAGGTGCGCAGACCGGCCACGTGCAGGGTCGTCGTCACGTCGTTCCACTCGCCCGCGTGCTGCGGGAAACCGTGCAGCAGCAGCACCGGTGCACCGTCCTGCGGGCCACCGGCGACGACGTCGAACCGCAGACCTCGGGCGTCGATGTGCATGAACGGCAGCCTACCGAGGTCGGCGCTCAGTCGTACTGCTGCTTGGGGGTGGGTATCCGCCGCCAGGACTCGACCTGGAGGTACGGGATCTCGGCGTCGTTGACCGGGTCACGACCGATCCGGTCGCTGTACCGGCCGACCACCTCCACCCAGGTGTCGTCCGGCAACCCGACCGGCACCTCGCCGGTGAGCCCGAGCTTGACCGGCCGCCCGTCGGCCGCGCAGCAGGACAGCACCATGCGGGCCAGAATCGGTCGGCCGTCCCCGCCGGTGGTGAGGAAGCCGGTCAACTGCACCCGCCGGTCGCCGATCGAGGCGCCCCGGTCGAACAGGGCCCGCGCCGCGTAGTCCAGGACGCTGACCGGTGCCGGGTCGGCGTCGGGCAGGGGCGGGTAGTCCGACTGTCGCGGGGCGTTCAGGGCGGTGCCGGACTGGCTGGCCGCGTACGAGCCCAGAGCTGGTGGGGCCACCAGCAGCAGGCCGAGCACCGGCAGGATGAGCAGCCAACCCACCCGGGGTTCGTGGTGGGGGTGCCCGTCATGCTCCACGGCGGGATCATCGGCGGCCGGGCGCAGCTCGTACCACAGGGTCATGATCGCGGCGACCACCAGCAGCAGGCCGGCGGCGATCAGGAAGGGTCGCAGCCCTTCCTTGACATAGCGCAGGTAGAGGTCGGTGAGGCTGGCCCGCAGCACCGCCCCGCCGAACAGCAGCAGGAGCACCCCCTGGGCCTGCCGGTTCACAGCAGCACCACCCCGACCCCGGCGGCGACCAGCAGGGCCACCGCGAAGGTGGCCGGGGCGAACCGGAAGGCGAATCGGCGCCCGAAGACACCGGCCTGCATCGAGATCAGCTTGAGGTCGACCATCGGCCCCACCACCAGGAAGACCAGTCGGGAGGTCAGGGAGAACTGGGACAGCGAGGCCGCCACGAAGGCGTCCGCCTCGGAGCAGAGCGACAACAGTACGGCGAGAATCGCCAGCACCAGGACGGACAGCCAGGGGTTGTCGGCGAGGGTCTGCAACCATCGTTCCGGCACCAGGACGTTGATGCTGGCGGCGGCCATCGCACCGAGCACCAGGAAGCCACCGGCCTGGGTGACGTCGTGCCGGACGGCGGCCCAGAAGGCCCGACCCCGGCGGGGGTCCTCCAGCTCCGGTCGGCGCGGCATCCTGATCCACTCGGTGCGACCCAGTCGCAGCCACAGCCAGCCCATCACCATGGCCACCACGAGGCTGGCCAGGCCTCGGGCGAGGACCATCTCGAGGTTGTTCGGGAAGGCGACCGCGGTGGCGGTCAGCACGATCGGGTTGACCGCCGGTGCGGCCAGCAGGAAGGCCAGGGCGGCGGCCGGGGTGACCCCCCGGCGGATCAGGGAACCGGCGATCGGTACGGAGCCGCACTCGCAGCCGGGCAGCACCACCCCGGCCGCGCTGGCCGCCGGTACCGCCAGGGCCGGGTGTCGGGGCAGCGCCCGGGCCCAGAACGACCGGGGTACGAAGACCGCGATCACGGCCGAGAGCAGCACTCCGAAGACCAGAAAGGGCACCGCCTGCACCATGATCGAGACGAACACGGTGGTCCAGGTCTGCAGGCGCGGATCGTCCAACGCCCCGGCCAGCGGATCACGGAAGATGACCAGCAGGATCAGCAGCCCGGCCAGCACCTCCACGGAGCCGACCCGGTCACCGACCCATCGCCGCAGCACCCCACTGCCCGGCTGAGGCACGGGGTCGGTGGCGGTGCCGGTCGGACCGTTCTGCGGTTCGTCGACCGGTACGGCTTGATTCGTGTCTGTGCTCACCCTGCCGTCTCTTCACCCCGATGGTTCGGCGGGCTGAGAGTACCGGCCGGGGACGGTGAGGTCGATGGATGTCGGCCAAACGGGGGGATCCGCCGGGTGGGCGTACCCCCTTGGCGACCTCGACCGGGCCGCACCCGGCCCGACCTGCTAGATCACGTTGCCTGTTGATCTTTAAAGGTGTTAGCGTCGGCGAGACAACTTCACCTCCGACAGGGGAGCGCACAGCGCTGAGAGTGCGGGTTCGCCCGCAGACCCTCCGTACCTGATCTGGGTAATGCCAGCGCAGGGAGTTCGGTCCACCTCCTGCCCGCCACGGCCCGGTGCCGTCGGGCGCGGCGTGCGTCTTACCTGGTTCGACACTGGACTGGGAGCAATCATGAGCCAACCGACCACCAACCGGTGGCGCACCATCGACATCGTCGTGGCCGCAGTGATCGCGGTCGCCTTCGGCGTGATCTTCTGGGCCTGGGGCGCGGTCTGGCGGGTCGCGGACCCCGCCTTCGCCTTCTTCCCGGCCAGCCAGGCCATCATGTACGGGGTCTGGCTGGTCCCGGCGGTGCTCGGCGGGCTGGTGATCCGTAAGCCGGGTGCCGCGCTGTTCTGCGAGGCGGTCGCGGCTACGGTCTCCGCACTGCTGGGCTCGGAGTGGGGCGGTGTCACCATCGTCCAGGGTCTGATCCAGGGTCTCGGTGCGGAACTGGCCTTCGCCGCCTTCCGGTACCGCTCCTTCCGGCTGCCGACCGCACTGCTGGCCGGCGCGCTGACCGGTCTGGGTGCCGCCCTGTTCGACTTCTTCGTCTGGAACACCGCGTACGAGCTGGGCAGCTACCGGATCCCGTACGCGCTGCTCACCGTGGTCAGCGCCACCGTGGTAGCCGGCGCCGGCGGCTACGCCCTCACCAAGGCGCTCGCCGGCACCGGCGTCCTGGACCGCTTCCCCGCCGGCCGCAACCGCCCCCTCGTCTAACACCACCCTTCACTCCTGTTGATCAAGAGGTTTGCGTCTGGCGAGCCGCGATTCCAGACGCAAACTTCTTGATCACCGCAACGATCGGGGGTGGGGGTTGGGAAGCAGTGAGGGGAGGAGAGGAGTGGTGGGGGTGGGTGGGGTTTGGGTGCGGGGGTTTGGGTGGCGGCATGCGGGGCGGCGGGCCTGGGCCCTGCGGGGGGTGGACCTGCGGGTGCGGCGGGGCGAGCGGGTGTTGCTGCTCGGGCCCTCCGGGGCGGGCAAGAGCACTCTGCTGGCGGCGCTGGCGGGGCTGCTGCCGGAGGACTCCGGTGAGCAGGAGGGCACCATCGAGATCGACGGTCGCCCCCCGACCGAGACCCGGGAACGGGTCGGCATCGTCTTCCAGGATCCGCAGTCCCAACTCGTCATGGCCCGCAGCGGCGACGATGTGGCGTTCGGGCTGGAGAACCGGGGGGTACCGGCGGCCCAGATCTGGCCCCGGGTGGACGAGGCGCTGCACCGGGTCGGGTTCCCGTACCACCGGGACCGCCCCACCGCGGCACTCTCCGGCGGCGAACAGCAGCGGCTGGCCCTGGCCGGGGCCCTAGCACTCCGCCCCGACCTGCTGCTGCTCGACGAGCCCACCGCCAACCTCGACCCGGCCGGGGCGGACCTGGTCCGCACCGCGATCGCCCGCGCGGTCGGCGGCGACACCACCCTGATCCTGGTCGAGCACCGGATCTCCGACGCCCTGCCCCTGGTGGACCGGGTGGTGGTACTCGAACCCGGCGGCGGGGTGCGGGCCGACGGCCCACCGGATCAGGTCTTCGCCGCCCACGGGGACGCCCTGGCCGCCGAGGGGGTCTGGGTGCCGGGCCGCCAGCTTCCCCCGCGCCAGGCCACCACCCCGGCCGGCGAGGTGTTACTCACCGCCGACGGGCTCGGCCAGCCGCCCCGGCTGGCCTCCACCGATCTGACCGTACGCGCAGGTGAGGCGCTGGCCGTGCTCGGTCCCAACGGTGCCGGCAAGTCCACCCTGGCGTTGCTGCTCGGCGGACTGGGCAAGCCGGGTACCGGACGGCTGTCGGCCAGCGCGGAGCTGGCCGGGGCGGACGCCCACCGGCCACCGCACCGCTGGCGCGCACCGGCACTGGCCCGCCGGATCGGCTCGGTGTTCCAGGATCCGGAGCACCAGTTCGTCACCAGTACGGTCTTCGACGAACTGGCCCTGGGCCCCCGGCGTACCGGTGCCGGCGAGGCGACGATCCGCGACCGGGTGGACGAGTTGCTGCACCGGCTGCGGTTGGACAAGCTGGCCGGGGCCAACCCGTACACCCTCTCCGGTGGCGAGGCGCGGCGGCTGAGTGTGGCGACCGCGCTGGCCACCGCGCCCCGGCTGTTGATCTGCGACGAGCCCACCTTCGGGCAGGACCGGCGGACCTGGCGGGAGTTGGTGGACCTCTTCGCACAGCTGCGCGACGGCGGCCACGGCCTGGTGACGGTCACCCACGACGCCGACTTCGTCGCCGCACTGGCCGACCGCACCCTGACGCTGCAGCCGACTGGCGAGACCCGGCGGGCGGCGGAGGATCGATGATCGACCTTGAACCGGTCGCCCGGCCGGACGCCCCGCTGGCCCGCCGCAATCCGGTGGCCAAGCTGGCCGCGGCGCTGCTGTTCGCGTTCCCGCTGCTGGCGACGCTGGATCCGGTGACACCGGCGATCGCCCTGGCGGTGGAATTGGCGGTACTGCCGTTGTTCGGGGTGCGTTACCGGGTGCTGTTCCGCCGGGCCTGGCCGTTGTTGATCGCCGCTGGTGGGGTACTGGTGGCGCTGGTGCTGTTCGCCGCTGACCGGTCGGGCCGGGTACT
This sequence comes from Micromonospora sp. NPDC047134, assembly GCF_040643455.1. Lineage (NCBI taxonomy): Bacteria > Bacillati > Actinomycetota > Actinomycetes > Micromonosporales > Micromonosporaceae > Micromonospora > Micromonospora sp. NPDC047134. The sequence goes on along the minus strand of NZ_JBEYUI010000019.1, from coordinate 65,971 downwards.
GCTCGACGCCGGACCGGTCATGGTCACCTCCTCGGTGCTGTTCACCGCCCTCGGCCTGGTGCTGCGCCTGTTCGCGGTAGCCCTGCCCGGAGTGATCGTCTTCGCCACCACCGATCCGACCGAACTGGCTGACGCACTGGTGCAGAACGCGAAGGCCCCGGCCCGGTTCGCCATCGGCGCGCTGGCCGCCTTCCGGCTGTTGCCGCTGCTCGGCCAGGAGTGGCAGATGATCGTCATGGCCCGCCGGGCCCGGGGCGTGGAGGCCGGACGCAACCCGGTGGCCAAGCTGCGGCTGTTCATGTCGACCGCGTTCACCCTGCTGGTCGGGGCGATCCGCCGGGGCACCCGGCTGGCGGTCGCCATGGACGCCCGGGGTTTCGACTCCACCGCCCCGCGCACCTTCGCCCGCCGCCAATCCTTCGGCACCGCCGACTGGCTGCTGCTCGTCTGCGCCCCCGCCCTGGCCGCCGCCGCCCTCACCATCAGCATCACCCTAGGCACCTTCACCCCCCTGACCCCCTGACCCCCCTCCTCCCACACCCCGCCCCGCCCTCGCCCCGCCGATCATGCAGTTTTTGTCCCCGCATAAGGGATATTCTTCGCGCAATGGCGACCGAAACTGCATGATCGACGAGGCAGGGGGCGGGTGAGGCGAGCCTGGTGGGGTGCGGGGTGCGACCACATGGTGACCAGGGGTGGGGGTTGACGCGGGTGGCCATCGAAGCGCGCTACGGTCGCAGCACTACTGACAGACGCGGAAGGTGGCGACGAGGATGGCGGATCGGGCTACGGCGCAGATCGGTGTGACCGGGCTGGCGGTGATGGGTCGAAATCTGGCCCGCAACCTGGCCCGCAACGGGTTCACCGTGGCGTTGCACAACCGCTCGCCGGAGCGGACCCGGTCGCTGGTGGCCGAGCACGGCGACGAGGGCACCTTCGTCCCGACGGAGTCCCTTGCGGACTTCGTCGCCGCGCTGGAACGCCCCCGCGCCGTGATCATCATGGTCAAGGCGGGCGGCCCCACCGACGCGGTGATCGACGAACTGGTGCCGCTGCTCGAAGCGGGCGACATCATCATCGACTGCGGCAACGCGCACTTCGCGGACACCCGTCGGCGGGAGGAGGCGCTGCGGGCCAAGGGCCTGCACTTCGTCGGCACCGGGGTCTCCGGTGGTGAGGAGGGCGCCCTGTGGGGGCCCAGCATCATGCCGGGTGGCTCCGCCGAGTCGTACCGGAAGCTGGGGCCGATCTTCGAGAAGATCGCCGCGCAGGTCGAGGGTGAGCCCTGCTGCCAGCATGTCGGGCCGGACGGCGCCGGGCACTTCGTGAAGATGGTCCACAACGGCATCGAGTACGCCGACATGCAGCTCATCGCCGAGGCGTACGACCTGTTGCGGGCCGGCCTGGGTGCGACGCCCTCGGAGCTCGCGGAGATCTTCCGGGAGTGGAACTCCGGCGAGCTGGAGTCCTTCCTCATCGAGATCACCGCCGAGGTGCTGGCGCACACCGACGCCGCCACCGGCGAGGCCTTCGTGGACGTCGTGCAGGACCGGGCCGAGCAGAAGGGCACCGGCCGGTGGACCGTCCAGATCGCCCTGGACCTAGGCATCCCGATCACCGGCATCGCCGAGGCGACCTTCGCCCGGTCGCTGTCCGGGCACGTCGATCAGCGCGAGGCCGCCCTCCGGGCCTTCCCCGGCGGCGGGGAGAAGCTCCAGGTCACCGACCGCGAGGCGTTCATCGAGGACGTACGCCGGGCCCTGCTGGCCTCGAAGATCGTCGCGTACGCCCAGGGCTTCGATCAGATCCGCGCCGGCAGCGCCGAGTACGACTGGAACATCGACCTCGGCGGCACCGCCCGCATCTGGCGGGGTGGCTGCATCATCCGGGCCCGCTTCCTGGACCGGATCAAGCAGGCGTACGACGAGCAGCCGGAGCTGCCCACCCTGCTGGTGGCGCCGTGGTTCGCCGACACCGTGCGTGACGGGGTACCGAGTTGGCGGCGGGTGGTGGCCGAGGCGGCCCAGGCCGGGGTCCCGACCCCCGCCTTCGCCTCCTCCCTGGCCTACTTCGACGCGCTGCGCGCCGAGCGGCTACCGGCCGCCCTGATCCAGGGCCTGCGGGACAACTTCGGGGCGCACACCTACCGCCGGGTGGACCGCGAGGGGTCCTTCCACACCCTGTGGGCCACCCCGGACCGCGCCGAGGTCGAAGCCTGAGGCCACCCGAGTGAACACCGACGCGCCCTGTCCCGAATGAGCGGGGCAGGGCGCGTCGGGTTACCGGATCAGAAGAAGCGGCGACGCCGGGCCTTCTGGGGGCGCAGCAGGTCGGCTCCCCGGGTGAGCATTCGGCTGGCCCCGGAAGGACCGCGTCGCGACTCCAGAGAGTGGCTGAGTCGGCGAGCACCTGCGGCCGCCAACGGAACCGCCACGGCCATCACCGCCCACTGGGCTACACGCTTGCGCATCATGTGGGTTCACCTCCGTCAGTGGCTGCTGTCAGGGGTGGTACCCAGACCCGGCGGACACTATGCGTTCAGGTGGTCGGCGCCACCGGGTTGGGTAGCGCCCCGCCGAAGCGACGGTCCCGCTGGGCGTACAGCTCGCAGGCGTACCACAGGTGGCGGCGGTCGAAGTCCGGCCAGAGGGTGTCCAGGAAGACCAGTTCGGCGTACGCGCTCTGCCAGAGCAGGAAGTTCGAGGTGCGCTGCTCCCCGGAGGGCCGCAGGAACAGGTCCACCTCGGGCACCTCGGGGTGGTAGAGGTACCGCCCGATGGTCTTCTCGGTGACCTTCGCCGGGTCCAGTCGGCCGGCGGCCACATCCCGGGCGATCGCGGCGGCGGCGTCGGCGATCTCGGCCTGCCCGCCGTAGTTGACACAGAACTGGAGGGTCAGGGTGGAGTTGCCCCGGGACATCTCCTCCGCGGTCTGCAACTCGGTGATCACGCTCTTCCACAGCCGCCCGGCCCGACCGGACCAGACCACCCGTACCCCGAGGTCGACCAGCTGGTCCCGACGACGCCGGATGACGTCCCGGTTGAAGCCCATCAGGAAGCGGACCTCGTCCGGCGAGCGCCGCCAGTTCTCCGTGGAGAAGGCGTACGCGGACAGGTAGGGGATGCCCATCTCGATGGCCCCCTCGACGGTGTCGAAGAGGGAGAACTCCCCGGCCTCGTGTCCCTTGGTGCGGGGCAGCCCGCGCTCCTTGGCCCACCGGCCGTTGCCGTCCATCACCACGGCGACATGCTGGGGCACCGCCGCCGGCGGCAGCGCCGGCGGCCGGGCACCCGAGGGGTGCGGGGTCGGCGGCACCGGCTCACGTCGGCCGGCCCTGGTGGATCGGATCACTCGGCTCTCTCTCCTATCACGTAGCGGTCGTCGGGCCACCCCGGTCGACCAGCGGCAGGGAGCGTAGCGTGCGCTCCAGGTGCCATTGCAGGTGCGCCGCGACCAGTCCGCTGCACTCCCGGCGGGTCCCGGTGTCGGTGGCGTCGGCGATCCGCCAGTCGCCGCGGACCAGCGCGGACATCAGGTCGATGGTGGCCGGGGCGGGGTGGGCGGCCCCCGGCGGCCGGCAGTCCGGGCAGACCGCACCCCCGGCGGGTACGGAGAAGGCCCGGTGGCGGCCCGGGGTGCCGCAGACCGCGCAGTCGGTCAACGCGGGTGCCCACCCGGCCAGGGCCATGCCCCGCAGCAGGTACGCGTCGAGGACCAGGGTGATGGCGTGCTCCCCCTGGGCCAGGGCCCGCAGGGCGCCCAGGGTGAGTTGGAACAGCCGCAGCGAGGGTTCCCGTTCCACCGGGGTCAGCCGTTCGGCGGTCTCGGCGATCGCGCTGGCCGCGGTGTAGCGGGGGTAGTCGCCGAGGAACCGCTTGCCGTACAGGTCGATCCCCTCGACCTGGCTGACGGTGTGCAGCGAGCTGCCCACCTCCCCCTTGGGGTCACCGGCGAGTTGCAGGTCGACATGGCCGAAGGGCTCCAGCCGGGCCCCGAACTTGGAGGTGGTCCGGCGTACTCCCCGGGCCACCGCCCGCAGCCGGCCGTGCCGACGGGTGAGCAGGGTGACGATCCGGTCGGACTCGCCGAGCTTCTGTACGCGCAACACCACCGCGTCGTCGCGGTAGAGCTGTCGGCGGTATCCGGCCATCGCGTCATTCTCCCTCCCGGCCGGAGCCCCACCGTCACCCCGGGTCGGATTTCAGGGTGCCTCCGGGTATCGGGGCAGGCTGACCCGGAAGTGTCCGCCCTGGCACCGGCGTTAGCGTGCTCGTCATGCCTTCGCACCAGCGCACCAGCATCGCCTCGCTCGCTCGTACCCCCCGGTGGGCCACCGTCCGCCGATCCGGTACGGCGCTGGCGGCGGCGCTCACCCTGATCGTGTCGGCCGGGTGCGGCAGCGTCTCCTTCCGTCGGCTCGACTTCGACACCACCGAGCAGGTCCGGATCACCGCCATCCGGCTGCTGCCGGGCGCCGGCGACGTGGTGATCCGCGCCGACGGCGATCCGGACCAGGTCCGGATCAAGCGGGTGGTGCGCTACCAGGGCAACCAGCCGGCGACCACGTACGAGATCAAGGGCGGTGAACTGGTGCTGGACACCTCGTGCGGGCGTCGGTGCAGCGTCTCCTACGAGGTCATCGTCGGTAAGGGGGTCCAGGTCGAGGGTGAGACCGGTTCCGGCAACATCGACCTGAGTTCGGTGGGCCGGGTGGAGGTGAAGGTGGGCTCCGGCAACGTCCGGGTGGCCGGCGCCGCCGGCGCGGTGCGGGTGGAGACCGGCTCCGGCGAGATCCAGGTGTACGACGTGTCGGCTCCGGTGGTGTTGCGGGCCGGCTCGGGGAACATCGACGCCACCGGGCTGCGCGGCGAGGCGCAGGCCCAGGCCTCCTCGGGCAATGTGACGATCGAGTTGGCGCAGCCCGCCTCGGCCCGCGCCCACACCTCCAGCGGCAATGTCGAGCTACGGGTACCGGCCGGTGCCTACCAGGTACGGACCGAGGCGGGTTCGGGTGAGGTGGAGGTCGGCATCCCCAACGATCCCGCCGCCCCGCTGCTGCTCGATGTGCGCACCGGCAGCGGGAACATCACCATCATGCCCCGGTGAACTCCCCGCCCCGGCCACGCTGACCCGACACCAGGTCCTCGCGGGGCTCGGTCGCCGGGTCCCGTTGCCCCGGTAGGGCCATCGCACCCGGCTCGACCGGTCGATCCGAGGCGGCGGCGCGGCGGGACTCCGTGTGCCGGTTGGCGGCCGGCACCTCCGGGGGACGCCCACCGGGGAGCAGCTCCGGTGGACGTTGCGCCGCCACGTCCTCGACCCAACCGAAGAGTGCGGTCACCACACCCACCAGCAGGAAGACCAGCACCACCCGGATCGCCAGGCCCAGCAGGTCCTGGTGGGACCAGCCGACCACGTCCACCAGCGGAGTGAGTGCCACCACGAACGCCATGTGCCACAGGTAGACCGTCAACGCCCGGCGGTTCAGCACGGTAACCGCGCGCCCGAACACCGCGTTGCGGTCGACCCATTCCGCGCTCGACGGCGCCCGTCCCAGCACCACCAGGATGAAGGCGGCCGACCAGAGGGCGTTGCCTAGGGGGTTGTCGTTCAGGTCGTACCCACGTGGCCCGGGATGGCTGAGGATCCAGGCGCCGCCGAACGCGGCCAGGGCCAGCACGGTCGGCACCAGCACCCGGTTGGTCAGGCGGCGCAGCATCCCCGCCTGGTGGGCGAAGCCCAGCAGCCAGGCCCCGAAGTAGAGCCCGAACTCCCGCAGCACCCCGGGCGGGTTCGGGTAGACCCCGAACTCGATCGCCAGCAGCAGGCAGTACGGGGCCAGCAGGGTGGGCAGCGGATAGCGCCGGAACAGCCACAAGGCGATCGGTGAGGCGAGCACGAACCACAGGTAGTCCCGCAGGTACCACATCGGACTCAGCGCCAGGGCACCCCAGTAGTTCGCCGGCGGGTCGGCGATCGGGAAGAGCCAGAGCAGCACCTTCGGGGTCAGCGGCAACCCGGTGAGCAGCATCGCCGGTACGAAGATCGCGGCTACCACCCACAGCGAGGGCAGCAGCCGGCGCAACCGGCGGCCGACCGCGGTGGGCCCGAACCGGTGCAGCGAGGCCGCCATCAGCGACCCGGCCAGGGCGAACATCACCGACATCGCCGGAAACAGCAGGGTCAGCGACGCCCAACCGGTGACGTGGTAGACGACGACTCGCACGATGGCCAGAAAGCGCAGCAGGTCCAGGTATCGGTTTCGCATCAGCCTGCATCTATATCCGGGGGCATAGGCACGTTCCTCTACCCTCCGGGTCGGGGTGGGAAAACCCCAGAGACCCGGTGGGATAGTGAAACTTCCCATATGCCTGACCGGTACCGATCAGAGCGATGCGGCGCCAGAAGTCCGGATTAGTAGCCCCTCCACAACGGAGTCACCGGCCGACCCCACCTAGAAGCCGAGCTTGCGCAGCTGCTTGGGGTCGCGTTGCCAGTCCTTGGCCACCCGGACATGCAGATCCAGGTAGACCCGGGTGCCCAGCAACTCCTCGATCTGGCGCCGGGCCGCCGTGCCCACCGCCTTGAGCCGGCTGCCACGGTGCCCGATCACGATCGCCTTCTGGCTGGACCGCTCCACATACAGATCGGCGTAGATCTTCGTCAGCCGCCCCTCGGGGATCATCTCCTCGACCACCACGGCGATGGAGTGCGGCAACTCGTCCCGGACCCCCTCCAGGGCGGCCTCCCGGATCAGCTCCCCGACCAGCACCTGCTCCGGTTCCTCGGTGAGCATGTCATCGGGATACAGCTGCGGAGACTCCGGCAGATACCGCGTCATCACCTCGACCAGGGTGTCCACCTGGTGCCCGGCTACCGCACTGACCGGCACCACCTCGGCGAACTCGCCCAGCTCGCTGACGGCCAGCAACTGCTCGGCCAGGCGCTTCTTGTCGACCAGGTCGGTCTTGGTGACCACGGCCAGCACGGTCGCCTTCAACTCGGCCAGCTCCCCGGTGATGAACCGGTCACCCCGGCCGATCGGCTCGTCGGCCGGAATGCACAGGCCGATCACGTCGACCTCGCTCCAGGTCTGCCGCACCAGGTCGTTGAGCCGCTCGCCGAGCAGGGTACGCGGCCGGTGCAGACCCGGAGTGTCCACGAGCACCAGCTGGGAGTCCGGCCGGTGCAGCACCGCCCGGATGACATGCCGGGTGGTCTGCGGCTTGTTGGAGGTGATGGCGATCTTCTGCCCGACGATCGCGTTGGTCAGGGTCGACTTGCCCGCATTGGGGCGACCGACGAAACAGGCGAAGCCCGCCCGGTAGGCCGGTGTGACGGCGTCGGCGCTCACTCGGTCACCGTGCCGAGCACCGTGCCGTCCGGGGCGGCCACATGCACCGGCGCGTCCGCGGCCAGGTCACGCACGGCCGCGTACCCGGCACCGTCGAGAGTGGAGGCCTCCGTGACCACCACGGCCGCCTCCAACCGGGTGGCACCGGCCGCAGCCGCCGAGGCGACCGCCAACTGGAGGGCGGTGATCGTCAACGAGGGCAAGGACACGCTGGCCGCCGCGTACGTCCGACCGTCCTGGTCGCGTACCGCGGCACCTTCGACCGCGCCCACCCGACCCCGCGCCCCCCGGGCCAGGATGACCAGCTTGCCGTCCTCGGCGCTGAGTTCGGAGCCGGCGGGTACGGCAGCCGGTACGGCGGGTGACTCAGGCATCTGCGGGTTGCCTCTCCTCTGATCGATCCGTGTCGTCCCGGGAGGAGGTCGGTCCCTCCGGGTTGTCCTGGGTGTCCGTGGGATCGACCCGTCGCACCAGCACGGTGTCGATCCGGTTCCGTCGGCCGGTGGTGCCCTCGGCCAGCAGCCGCAGCCCGGCCACCTCGACCTGGGCCCCGGGGATCGGCACCCGGCCCAGACACTGGGCCAGCAGACCCCCGACGGTCTCCACCTCGTCGTGCGGCAGTTCGGTGTCGAACAGCTCGCCGAGATCCTCCACCGGCAGCCGGGCGGTGACCCGCACCGCCCCGTCGGGCAACTGCTCGATCGGCGGACGCTCGACGTCGTACTCGTCGGTGATCTCCCCGACGATCTCCTCCAGGATGTCCTCGATGGTGACCAGTCCACCGGTGCCGCCGTACTCGTCCACCACGATCACCAGGTGGTTGCGGGCGGCCTGCATCTCCGACAGCAGATCGTCGACCGGCTTGGAGTCCGGCACGAAGGTGGCCGGTCGCATCAGCTCCGCCACCGGCAGTCGGCGGTCCTCCGCCGCACCACCCTGGGTGTGCCGGACGAGGTCCTTGAGGTAGAGCACCCCGAGCACGTCATCGACGCTCTCACCGATCACCGGGATGCGGGAGAATCCGGAACGCAGGAACAGGGCCAGCGCCTGCCCCAGGGTCTTGGTGGACTCGATCCACACCATCTCCGTACGCGGCACCATGACCTCACGGGCGATGGTGTCCCCGAGCGCGAAGACCGAGTGGATCATCTGCCGTTCGCCGTGTTCGACGACCCCCCGCTGCTCGGCCAGGTCGACCAGCTCACGCAGCTCCACCTGGGTGGCGAAGGGTCCTTCCGGGAAGCCACGGCCCGGAGTGACCGCGTTACCGATCAGGATCAGCAGCGAGGCCAGCGGGTTGAGCGCCCGGCCCAGCCAACGGACCAGCGGCGCGGCGAACCGGCCCACCGGGTACGCGTGCTGCCGCCCGAGGGTACGCGGACCCACCCCGACCGCCACGAAGCTGACCACGGTCATCGCCCCGGCGGTGACCAGCGCCGCCCGCCAGCCCGCACCGAAGGTGTCCACCGCCACCAGAGCGACCAGGGTGGTCGCGGTCAACTCGGCGAGCAGCCGCAGCAACAGCAGCAGGTTGAGATGGCGGACCACATCACCGGCGACCAGTTGGAGGGTGTGCGCGCCCCGCGCACCCTCCCGGGCCAGTTCGGCGGCTCGGGCCGGCGAGACCGCCGCCAGGGCGGCCTCGGTCATCGCGATGAGACCACCGAGCACCACCAGCCCGGCGGCGATGGCGAGTAGTTGCAGGTCGGGTAGGCCGGTGGCGGACGCGGCCAGCGAAGTGTCCATCACCGGGTGCGGGTCGACCGCCAGCTCGACAGCAGCCGGGCCTGGAGCCCGAACATCTCCCGCTCCTCCTCCGGCTCCGCGTGGTCGTAGCCGAGCAGGTGCAGGACCCCGTGCACGGTGAGCAGGTGCAGCTCGTCGGCGGCGCTGTGGCCCGCGGTAGCCGCCTGCTTGGTCGCCACCTCCGGGCAGAGCACGATGTCACCGAGCAGGGCCGGCTCACCACCGGCGGCGGCGCTCTCCCCCGGCCCGTGGTCGATGCTGCCCTCGTCCATGGGGAAGGCGAGCACATCGGTCGGGCCGTCACCGCCCATCCAGCGGTGATTCAGCTCGGTCATGTAGTCGACGTCGACCAGCAGCACGGACAGCTCGGCGAGGGGGTTGACCCCCATCTCGTCGAGGGCGTGCCGGGCGACGGCCAGCACCGAGTCGGTGTCGACGGGGACACCGGACTCGTTGGCGATCTCGATGGACAACTGTCTTCCCTCGTTCTAGCGGCGCCGGCCGGCGCGGTTGCCCTGGGCATTGTGCCCCTGCACCGCGTGCACGCCCTGGGCCTGCTGATTCTCCCGCTCGGCATCCCAGCGGGCGTACGCGTCGACGATCTCACCCACCAGCCGGTGGCGTACCACATCGGCGCTGGACAGCTGCGCGAAGTGCACGTCGTCCACCCCGGCCAGGATCTCCCGGACCACCCGCAGACCGCTGGTCGTGCCACCGGGCAGGTCGACCTGGGTGACGTCACCGGTGACCACGATCTTGGAACCGAAGCCGAGCCGGGTGAGGAACATCTTCATCTGCTCGGGAGTGGTGTTCTGCGCCTCGTCGAGAATGATGAACGCGTCATTTAACGTGCGGCCCCGCATATACGCCAGGGGGGCGACCTCGATGGTGCCCGCGGCCATCAGCTTGGGGATGGTCTCCGGGTCCAGCATGTCGTGCAGCGCATCGTAGAGGGGGCGCAGGTACGGGTCGATCTTCTCGTTGAGGGTGCCGGGCAGGAAGCCCAGCCGCTCCCCCGCCTCGACCGCGGGCCGGGTCAGGATGATCCGGTTGATCTGCTTGGCCTGCAACGCCTGGACCGCCTTGGCCATGGCCAGGTAGGTCTTGCCGGTGCCGGCCGGGCCGATGCCGAAGACGATGGTGTGCGCGTCGATCGCGTCGACGTAGCGCTTCTGCCCGAGCGTCTTGGGCCGGATGGTGCGCCCACGCCGGGACAGGATGTTGAGGGTGAGCACCTCGGCGGGCCGTTCCGTGCCACCCTGCTCCAGCATGCCGACGGTACGCCGGACAGCATCAGTGGTCAGGGTCTCGCCTTTCTCGATGAGTTCGAGCAGTTCGCTGAAGATCCGCTCGGCGAGGGCGTTGTCGGCGGGCGCGCCGGTGAGGGTGATCTCGTTTCCTCGCACGTGCACGTCGCTGTTCACCGAGCGCTCGACCAGTCGCAGGATCTCGTCACCCGCCCCGAGCAGGTTCACCATGATCTTCGAGTCGGGGACGGTGATCCTGGTCTGCACCCGGGGTGGGCCGGGAGGTGGGGTGCCGGTCATAGGTCGGGCCGCAGGGCCCTACGCCACCTGCTCTCGATCTCGGTGCCGGGCCTGGCGCCACGGCGTGCTGACGTTACCTCCATCGTATCGGGTCGCCAGCTCGGACACGCTGCCCATTTCCGGTGGCCCCAGAGGCACACAAAAGCGGAGGAAGCAGACATCAGTGATCGCTTCCGGCACGGAAGTCGTACCGGTCGAAGGTCTCCTGGTGCCGGGTGAACCGGTAGGTGGCCCAGTGCATCCGGACCACCACCCCGTCGCCGTCGCGGGTCAGCCGGAGCAGTTCGCCGACCTCCCGCCCGGCGACCGTACGGAACACGTCCGGCCGATCCGGTAGCGGCGCGAAGATCGCGGGCGGCTTGCCCGGCGGGTCGTCCGCGCCCCGGGCCTGAAGGGTCGCGTTGCGCCAACTGAACACGTACTCGAAGCCCTCGCCCCACCAGCGGCCGAGCAGCCCGCGCAGGTGGGCGGGGGCCGGTTCGCCGGGCTGCCAGGGGGTGATGTCGGCCGGATCGTGCTCGGTGGCGGCGGCGAGCAGCCGGTGCGGCAGGTCCAGCAGTTCCGCCGCAGTACCCGAGGAGCCCAGCACGGCGGCGCCGAACGCGGCCGGGGTGCCCTCGCCGCCGCGTCGGCCGTAGACCCCGGCGAGGAACCCGGGCATGGCGCCGTCGTGCCCGACATGCACCACCCGGTCGCCCTGGGGCACCAGGATCAGTCCCAGGCCGAAGCCGGCGTTCCACACGGTCTCGTCGGTGACCGTGACCGGCCAACGCATCTCCTCTGCGGTGGCCGGGGCCAGCACCCGTCCGGCCGGGTCCAGCACGGCCGGATCGGCCAGGAAGGCCGCCCAGCGGGCCATGTCGGTGGCCGTGCTCCACAGCTGCGCGGCGGGTCCGACGGCACCGAAGTCGGCCGGGGGCTCCGGATGCGCCTCGTCGGAGTACGCGTCGACCAGGTAGCCGGTGGCCGCCCGGGGACCGGGCGCGACCGTGGTGTCGGTCAGCCCCAGGGGGGTCAGTACCCGCTCGGTCAGCACCTCGGCCCAGGTGCCCCCGCGTACCTGCCCGACCAGCCGACCGAGCAGCGCCATGCCGAGGTTGGAGTAGTGGAACCGGCGTCCGGGCGGCAGCACCCGCTCGGCCCGGGTCAACTCGGCGAGCAGCCGGTCGGCATCCGGCGCCCGCAGGGTGTCCCAGACGTCGCCGTACGGCTCGCGTTGCAGGCCCGCGGTGTGCGACAGCAGTCGGCGTACGGTCAACTCGCCGTGTGCCGGCAGGTCGAGGTGCCGGCCCACCGGATCGTCGAGGTCGAGCAGACCCTCGTCACGGCACTGCATGACCAGTACGGCGGTGAAGGTCTTGGTCACCGACCCGATCCGGAACCGGGTCCGGTCGTCCAGGGGGGTGTCGTTGCCCGTGCCGCCGACCGTGCACGTCCACAGCGCCCGATCGGCCCGGTGCACGGCGGCCGCGACCGCCGGTACCCGGGCCTGCGCCTGGACCCGCCGCACCATCCGTTCCAGGTGCCCGGCGGCGGTGGTGCGGTCGGCGGCTGAACTCACGCCAGGTCCCGGGCCAGCATCGGACCGAGCGGCGCACCGCCCAGCAGGTGGGCGTGGACGTGGAACACCTCCTGGCCGCCGTAGCCACCGGTGTTGAACATCAACCGGAAGCCGTCCCCGAGCAGCCCCTCGTCCTCGGCCACCGCGGCGGCGGTGGCCAGCACCTCACCGGCCAGGGCGGGGTCACCCTGGCCGAGGGTGGCCACGTCGGCGTAGTGCTCCTTCGGGATGACCAGCACGTGCACCGGGGCCTTCGGGTCGATGTCGCGGAAGGCGAGGGTGGTGGGGGTCTCCCGGACCACCGTGGCCGGGATCTCCCCGGCGACGATCCGACAGAACAGACAGTCAGCAGTACTCACCCCGGCAGTGTAAGGAAGGGCCCCCGCTTAACGCCTCCGGTAGCGGAAGGGCCCCTTGTTAACACTGGCAGCGAGTGCGGCAGGATGGCGCGCATGGCGCAACGAGCAGTGCTGGTCACGGGCGGTTCACGGGGTATCGGACGGGCGGTGGTGCAGGCCTTCGCCGCCTCCGGCGACCGAGTGGCCATCCACCACCGCGACTCGGCCCAGTTGGCCGAGCAGCTGCGGGCCGAACTGCCCGGCTCGGGCCATGTCGTGGTCCGCGCCGACCTGGCCGACCCCGACGCGGTACGGACCATGGTCGACGAGGCCGCCGACCACCTGGACGGGCTCGACGTACTGGTCAACAACGCCGGAGTGTTCGGGCCGGCCGACCCGCCGCATCCCGTCTTCGGCACCAGCTACGAGCAGTGGCGGCAACGCTGGCGTGAGGTCTGCGACACCAACCTGTTCGGGGCGGCCAACGCCGCCTGGTGCGCCGCCCAACACATGCGCACGCGAGGTGGGCGGATCATCAACGTCTCCTCGCGCGGCGCCTTCCGCGGCGAGCCGACCAATCCGGCGTACGGCGCCAGCAAGGCCGGTCTCAACGCGATGGCCCAGTCGCTGGCGGTGGCCCTGGCGCCGTACGGCATCGCGGTGGCCTCAGTGGCGCCCGGCTTCGTCGAGACGGACATGACCAACGAGCACCTGAAGGCCCCGCGGGGTGCGGCGATCCGGGCCCAGAGCCCCTTCGACCGGGTGGCCCGTCCCGAGGAGATCGCCGCGGCCGTGCACTGGCTGGCCAGCCCCGAGGCGGAGTGGGCCTCCGGCACCATCATCGACCTCAACGGCGCCTCCTACCTGCGCACCTGACCCTCGGTCCTGCCCCTGCCGCGCGCCCCCTCTGCTCTGCTTCAACCGACGCAACGGGCAGCGGGCAGGGCTACCAGCGCAGGAGGCGGGTGGCCAGGACGGCCAGGGCGGCCACCCCGGCGGTGGAGGTACGCAGCACCGAGGGGCCCAGGCGGACCGGGTGCGCGCCAGCCTCCTGGAAGGTTGCCAGCTCGGCCGGGGTGATGCCGCCCTCGGGGCCGACCACCAGCACGATCTCACCCGCCTCGGGCAACTCGACAGTGGTCAGCCGGTCGGTCGCCTCCTCGTGCAGGACGTACCCGGCGGCGGCGCCGGCGATCCGGCGGCTGACCGAGCCGGTTGACTCGTCCGGGGCGCCCGCCACCACCGGCAGCCACGCCCGGCGGGCCTGTTTCGCCGCCTCCCGGGCCGTGGCCACCCACTTGCCCCGGGCCCGTACCCCCCGGTCACCGCGCCACTGCGCCACCGACCGGCCGGCGGCCCAGGGGACGATCTCGTCGACTCCCGCCTCGGTCATCGCCTGTACGGCCAGTTCACCCCGGTCGCCCTTGGCGATGCCCTGCACCACCACCAGTCGGGGGTTCGCCGCGTCGACGTACCCCCGGCTGGTGATCTCGATGTCCAGGGTGCCCCGGCCGACGGCGGTGACCACGGCGGTGGCCGTGCCGCCCCGGCCGTCGCCGAGCAGCAGTGCCTCACCGACCCGCAGCCGTTGCACGGTGGCGGCGTGGTGCCCCTCGGGGCCGTCGAGCACCATCGAGTCGGCGACCGGCAGCGACTCGACCAGGAACAGCGGAGCGGACACGAGACGGGGCCGGTCAGGCGTGGCCGTTGAAGGCGTCGCGCATCCGGGAGAAGAAGCCGCCCTGCTTGGTCAGCTCGGCGACCTCCTCGCCACGGGTCTTGGCGAAGTCCCGCAGCATCCGCTCCTGGTCGGCGTCGAGCTTGGTCGGGGTGCGCACGTCGAGGTGGACGTAGAGGTCACCTCGGCCGGTGCCGCGCAGGTGGGGTACGCCTCGGGCCCGTAGCCGCAGGGTGCTGCCCGGCTGGGTGCCGGGCTTGACGTCGACCGGCTCCTCACTGTCGAGGGTCTTGATGGTCAGCCGGGTGCCCAGCGCCGCGGCGGTCATCGGCACGGTGACCCGGCAGTGCAGGTCGTCGCCCTTGCGGGAGAAGACGTCGTGGGGCCGCTCGTGGATCTCGACGTAGAGGTCACCGGCGGTACCACCGCCCGGACCGACCTCACCCTGCTGGGCCAGGCGGATCCGCATCCCGTCCTCCACCCCGGCCGGGATCTTCACCGTCAGCGACCGGCGGGTCCGGACCCGGCCGTCACCGGCACAGGTCGGGCAGGGGTGCGGGATGGTGGTGCCGTAACCCTGGCAGACCGTGCAGGGCCGGGCGGAGACCACCTGACCGAGGAAGGTGCGCTGCACCGACTGCACCTCACCCCGGCCACCGCACGCCTCGCAGGTGGCCAGGTGGGTGCCGGCGGCGGTACCCGCACCGGAGCAGGTGCTGCACAGCACGGCGGTGTCCACCGTGATCGGTGCCTCCACCCCGAAGGCGGTCTCCTGAAGGTCCAGTTCCAGCCGCAGGATCGCGTCGGCACCGGGCCGGGTACGCGGTCGCGGCCCCCGGCCCGCGCCGGTCGCCCCGCCGAAGAAGGCGTCCATGATGTCCTGGAAGCCGACGAAGGGACCGGCGCCACCGGGCCCGCCCGGTCCACCGGCACCGCCGCCGCCCGGGGCCAACGGGTCGCCACCGAGGTCGACGATCTGCCGCTTCCGATCGTCCGAGAGAACCTCGTACGCGGCGTTGATGTCCTTGAACTTCTCCTGTGCCTCCGGGTCCGGATTGACATCCGGGTGGAATTGCCGCGCCAGCTTGCGGTAGGCGCGCTTGATCTCGTCATCGGAGGCTCCTCGGCTGACGCCGAGAATGCCGTAGTAGTCCCTGGCCACTGCGTTCCGTGTCCTCGTGTTCGTCTCGCATTACGCCGGTCGGCGGCAGCCCACCGTCGGCCCTGACTGATCAGTTCTGGGCCAGCAGCTCGCCCACGTAGCGTGCCACGGCCCTCACCGTGGCGATGGTCCCGGGGTAGTCCATCCGGGTCGGCCCCAGTACGCCCATTCCCCCGACGATGGTCTCCCCCGGTCCGTAGCCGGTGCTGACCACGGAGGCCGCCCGCAGGTTGTCGATCTTGTTCTCGTCCCCGATGCGCACCCGCAGGGTGCTCGGCTCAACCTCACCGATGAGTTTGAGCAGGACGACCTCCTCTTCGAGGGCCTCCAGGATCGGCCGCAGCGAACCTTGGAAGTCCAGCAGGCCACCGCGGGCCAGGTTGGCGGTGCCGGCCAGCGCGATCCGCTCCTCGTGCCGCTCGACCAGTGTCTCCAGCAGCACGGTGGACAGGGTGGTCATGGCCGGCCGCAGGTGTGGCCCACACTCGTCGATGAGGGTCTGCACCAGGGGCGGGGTCTCCGACAGCTGGATGCCGACCAGCTTCTCGTTGACCGTCCGGCGCAGGTCCAGCACGTCGTCCGCGGCGATCGGGGCGGGCAGTTCGACCAGCCGCTGCTCGACCCGCCCGGTGTCGGTGATCACGACCAGCATCAGTCGGGTGGTCGAGATGGGCACCAGTTCCAGGTGGCGCACCCGGGAGCGGGCCAGGCTGGGGTACTGCACCACGGCGACCTGCCGGGTCAGTTGAGCCAGCAGCCGCACGGTGCGGTGCACCACGTCGTCGAGGTCCACCGCCCCGGCCAGGAACCGCTCGATCGCCCGGCGTTCGGCCGGGCTCAGCGGCTTGACCCGGCTCAACCGGTCGACGAAGAGCCGGTAGCCGCGGTCGGTGGGCACCCGGCCGGCACTGGTGTGCGGCTGCCGGATGTAGCCCTCCTCCTCCAGCACGGCCATGTCGTTTCTGACGGTGGCCGGTGAGACACCGAGCTGGTGCCGCTCGACCAGCGCCTTGCTGCCGACCGGCTCCTGGGTGGCGACGTAGTCCTCGACAATCGCCCGCAGTACGGCGAGCTTGCGGTCGTCGAGACCCATCTCCCACCTCCTGTCGCAGGTCAGTGTCGAGCGTCACCGTCGCCGAATAGGCACCCTGGCACTCGACTGTAGCGAGTGCCAGTCTACGTCGAGGCCCCCCGCCAGCGCGATGATCAAGAAGTGGAGCTGTCCGAGGGCCGATCGGCGACGTGACACTCGCCGGTGTCGCTATGGTGCGCCATTGCCGCTGACACCTACGGTGAGGTCCATGACCGAACCACCTCGTCCCCCAGATTACGGCGACGATCCCACCGCCCCGGTGTCCGGATCGTCTGGCCAGGGCGGCTACCCGCCGCCCGGCGGTTATCCCCCGCCCGGTGGCTACCCACCCCCCGGTGACCAGCCCTCGTCGGCCGGCTATCCGCCCCCGGGTGGTTATCCGCCGCCCGGCGGCTACCCTCCGCCCGGTGTCGGTTACCCGACCGGGGGCTATGACGCGCCGGGAGGCGGCTACGGCGCGCCCGGGGGCGGGTACGGCACCAACGAGGACAAGACCTGGGCTCTCATCGCCCACTTCGGCGGTCCGCTCGGCGTGTTCATCGGTGGTGGCCTGCTCGGCTGGGTGGCGCCGCTGATCGCGAACATGACCCGTGGGCAGCAGTCCCCGACCGTACGGGCACACGCCGTCGCGGCCCTCAACTTCCAGCTCACCTGGGCGATCGTCGGGCTGCTGAGCTGGGTGCTCACCGCGATCACCTGCGGCATTCTGTTCTTCGTCCCGCTGCTGGTCTGGATCATCCCGGTGATCTTCGGCATCATCGCCGGGGTCAAGGCCAACGAGGGTGTCCTCTACCGCTACCCGATGAGCTACTCCTTCGTTAAGGGCTGATCGGCAGCTAGGGCAGCAGGTCACGCACCACGGCGTCGGCGAGCAGCCGGCCGCGCAGGGTCAGCACCGCGCGGCCGGCCGCGTAGTCGGGGGCGGCCAGCAGGCCGTCGGTCACCGCCCGCGCCGCAGCCGCCCGACCGGGGTCGTCCAGCACCTCCAGGGGCAGGCCCTCGGCCAGCCGCAGCCGGAGCATGACCTCCTCCATCCGGGCCTCGTCGGGGGTCAGCACCTCCCGGGCCAGGCCAGGTGATTGCCCGGCGGCCAGGCGTTGGGCGTACGCGGTGGGATGTTTGACGTTCCACCAGCGCACCCCACCGACATGGCTGTGCGCCCCCGGTCCCAGGCCCCACCAGTTGCCGCCGGTCCAGTAGAGCAGGTTGTGCCGGCACCGGGCCGACGGCGTACGGGCCCAGTTGGACACCTCGTACCAGGAGAAACCGGCCGCCTCGAGGGCGGCCTCGGCGGCCAGGTAGCGGTCCGCGGCGACGTCGTCGTCCGGGTAGGGCAGCTCCCCCCGACGCATCCGCGCGGCCAGCCGGGTGCCGTCCTCGACGATCAGGGCGTACGCGCTGACGTGGTCGACCCCCGCCGTCACGACCTGCTCCAGGGAGGCGGCGAAGTCCTCCGGGCGCTCCCCCGGCGTACCGTAGATCAGATCCAGGTTGACGTGGTCGAACCCGGCCTCCCGAGCCTCCAGGGCGGCGGCCGTGGCCCGGCCGGCGCTGTGCCGGCGGTCGAGCACGGCGAGCACCCCCGGGGCGACCGACTGCATGCCCAGCGAGATCCGGGTGTAGCCGGCGGCCCGCAGCTCCTTCAGGGAGGCCGGGGTGACCGACTCCGGGTTGGCCTCGGTGGTCACCTCGGCGTCGGCGGCCAGCCCCCAGGTGCGGTCGATGGCGTCGAGGATGCGGGCCAGGTCCTCGGCGGGCAGCAGGGTGGGGGTCCCCCCGCCGACGAAGACGGTCTCCACCCGGCGGGGTGGGCGCTCGCCCAGCACCCGCGCGGCGAGGGTCAACTCGGCCAGCACGGTGTCGGCGTAGCTGTCCCGGCTGGCGCCGCCGCCCAACTCCTGCGCGGTGTAGGTGTTGAAGTCGCAGTAGCCGCAGCGACTGGCGCAGAAGGGCACGTGCACGTACACCCCGAAGCCGCCCTCATCGACTCTGGTCAGGGCTGAGGCGGGCAGCGACCCGTCGGCCGGGACGGGTTCGCCTGCTGGAAGGACGCCGGGCATGGCCACTAGTGTGCCCTCCCATGACCTCTCCCGACGCGCTGGTGCGGGTCACCACGGCCCGCGGGGTGAGCACCCTCACCCTGGACAGCCCACACAACCGCAATGCGCTCTCCACTCCGTTGATGACCGAACTGCTGGCCGGGCTGCGTGCCGCGGTCGCCGACGACACCGTCCGGGTGATCGTGCTGGACCACACCGGCCCGGTCTTCTGTTCGGGGGCGGATCTGAAGGAGACGGCGGCGGCGTACGCCAGCGGGACCGTGCCGGCCGGGATGCTGGGTGAGGTCCTGGCGGCGGTCTGGGAGTGCCCGAAGCCCGTGCTGGCCCGGGTGGCCGGACCGGCCCGGGCCGGGGGTCTGGGCCTGATCGCGGCGGCCGACCTGGCGGTCTGCGCCGCCGAGGCCACCTTCGCCTTCACCGAGGTACGCATCGGGGTGATCCCGGCGGTGATCTCGGCGACCGTGCTGCCTCGGCTGCATCCTCGGGCGGCTGCCGAGTTGTACCTGACCGGGGACACCTTCGACGGCCTGCGGGCGGCGCAAATCGGTCTGGTCACGGCTGCGGTGCCGGCGCAGGAGCTGGACGCCGCGGTGCAGCGCTACTGCGACTCCCTGGTACGCGGTGCCCCCTCGGCGTTGGCCGGGGCCAAGGAGCTGCTGCGCCGGCCGCCCGCCACCGACCTGGGCGAGGAGTTGGCGGCGTTGAGCACCCTGTCCACCCGGTACTTCCTGTCCGGGGACGGCGTCGAGGGGGTCATGGCCTTCCGGGAGAAGCGCCCGGCGCGCTGGGTGGCCGAACTCGACAGGTGAGGATCGGTCGGTAACGGGGAACTTCCCTTCCCGCGCGGATGACGCGCTTCGTGACGGAACTGGTCGGATGATCCAGATCGAGCGGCGAGGGACGTACGCTTTTGCGCGGACGTCGTACGGGAGGTGTGGGTGCGCACTCGGGTGCTCGTGGCGGGTTTCCTGGTCGTCGTGCTGGTCGCGGTGGCCGGCATCGTGCTCGGCATGCGGCAGGTGGGAGAGCGGCTGCGGTTGCCGCTGGCCAGCCGGGCGTGCACCGTGCAGGCCGACGGGAAGGTGACCCTGGACGCCCATCAGATGGCCAACGCGGCGACCATCGCGGCCATCGGCATCCAGCACGAACTCCCGGACCGGGCGGTGGTGGTGGCGCTGGCCACCGCCTACCAGGAGTCCGGGCTACGCAACCTGGCCGACGGGGACCGCGACTCGGTGGGCCTGTTCCAGCAGCGACCCAGCCAGGGGTGGGGCACCCCGAAGCAGATCCAGGACCCCCGGTACGCGGCCGACCGGTTCTATTCGGCGCTGAAGAAGGTGCGCGGCTGGCAGGACATGCGGGTCACCGACGCGGCGCAGAAGGTGCAGCGTTCGGCCTTCCCGGAGGCGTACGAGAAGTGGGCCGACGAGTCGGAGGTGCTCACCCGGGCGCTGCTGGGCCACGCCACCGGCGCGGTGGTCTGCACCTTCGGGGGTGATCCGGCGATGCGGGGGGAGGCTGCCGCGACCGCCCTGACCAAGGGGCTGAGCCTGGACTGGGGGCTGACCGCCGCGGCGACCACGGCCAGCGGGCTGACGGTCGCCGCGGCCAACCAGCTCGAGGGCTGGCGGTACGCGCACTGGCTGGTCGCCCACGCCACCGATCACGGGGTGAAGCGGGTGCGGTTCGGCGACCTGGAGTGGACCAACCGGGGCGGTTCGTGGAGCCGGGTGGGTGACGGTTCACGGCAGTCCGCCGAGGTCGTCGCCGAGGTGTTCGGGGACTCCTGAGAGACCTCGAACTCCTTACCCGCAGTAACCGCAAAATCCGTCAATTCGTCTCCAACCCGCCGCCGATTACACTCTGAGTAGCCAGCGGTAGTCGCCCAGGTGCGTTGGGTGACCGTTGCTGTCAGGATCGATGCGGGTGGTCCCCGGGTCGGCGCGAAGGGGCGTTACGATCGGCCACCTGTGCCAGAAATGGTTTCACCTCATGGGGAGGGGTACGACGTGGCATTCGACTACGGCGACCGCACCGGCTATGAACCGATCAGTGACGTCGACCGCAAGGAGTTCCATGAGCAGGGCTTTCTCCTGCTGCGCAACGTCCTGACCGAGGACCACCGGGCCGCCCTCGAAGCCGCGGTCGACCGGGTGTACGCCGAGGAGCAGGCCAAGGGCAACACCACCAAGGACGGCACCCTGCACCTGCTGGGCTTCCTTGAGCGCGACGAACTCTTCGGTGACCTGCTCACCCACCCGATCGCCTTCCCGTACATGTGGGGCCTGGCCGGGTGGAACATCTACAGCCACCACAACCACCTCGACGTCACCCCGCCGGCCCTGGAGCCGGAGAAGCCGTACTGGGGGTGGCACCAGGACGGGTACCGGCAGAACTCCGACCCGGAGACGATGGACCCGAACCTGCCCCGGCCGATGTTCTCGCTGAAGGTCGCCTACGTGCTCTCCGACCTGTCGGAGACCGGTCGCGGTGCCACCAAGGTCATCCCGGGCAGCCACCTGTGGAACTCGCTGCCCCGCCCGGCGGACACCACGGTGCACAACCCGGACCCGGAGGGCACGGTCGAGATCACCGCCAACCCGGGTGACGCCTTCATCTTCGACCGTCGCCAGTGGCACTCGCGGTCGACGAACCTGTCGACCATCACCCGCAAGATGCTCTTCGTCGGCTACACCTACCGGTGGATCCGTCCCCTCGACGAGCTGCACATCGACAAGGACGGCGAGTGGTGGGCCAACCGCACCCCGGTGCAGCGTCAGCTCTGCGGTGAGGGCACCCACACCGCGAACTACTGGGGCATCAACTGGGACGGCTACATCGACGACGAGATTCCGCTGCGCAAGGAACTCAAGGAGCGGGGTCTGCTCAACCGCAACATCCCCTGGCTCCGCTAAGCGGTAAGGAAGGGCACCTTATTAACGCCTCGCGTACTAAAGGGTGCCCTTCTTAACACCCCCGGTGGGGTGTACAGCGAACGAAAAGGCACCCGACCGGATGGTCGGGTGCCTTTTCCGTGATCAGTTTTACCGGTGGGTGACTCCCCGGCGGTTGCGGCCGACCCCGGCGACCAGCGCGACCGCGATGGCGGCCAGCAGCACCTGGAGCATCAGCTCCCGCCAGTCGATACCGGCGGTCTCGGCGAAGCCGGAGGCACGGGCGATCACGGTACCGAGCAGGGCGGCACCGACACCGATGAGCATGTGCAGCCAGATCGGCATGGGCTGACGGCCCGGCACCACCAGGCGGCCCAGGGCGCCGATGATCAGACCGACGATCAGCGCGGTGATGATGCCCCAGACAGTGAACTCCATGGTCGCTCTCCTTCACAAAAGGCCGATCCACGTTCGTGGTTTTTCTGTCGTGACCGCCTAATGCCCGACCCTCGAAGTTCTCAAACCGGCCCACCTGACTCAGGCCGCGCGTCGTGGTCAACACGCCGTTTCGGCGCAATGGGGGTCACCCGACACCTCGGCAACCGTCATTGCGCCGAAACGGTGACCACCTCCGGACCAGCCCGCACGACGAAGGCACCGCCGGTCGGGTCGACCGGCGGTGCCTTCGGGGATCTTCCGCAGCCCGCGTACGCGGCGCGGCTACTTCTTGCCGGCGGCCTTGCCGTCGCCGGAGTCGGAGGACAGGGCGGCGATGAAGGCCTCCTGGGGGACCTCCACCCGGCCCACCATCTTCATCCGCTTCTTGCCTTCCTTCTGCTTCTCCAGCAGCTTGCGCTTCCGGCTGATGTCACCGCCGTAGCACTTGGCCAGCACGTCCTTGCGGATCGCCCGGATGGTCTCCCGGGCGATGACCCGGCTGCCGATGGCGGCCTGGATCGGCACCTCGAACTGCTGGCGCGGGATCAGGTTGCGCAGCTTGGCGGCGATCGTGGTGCCGTAGGCGTACGCCTTGTCCTTGTGCACGATGGCGCTGAAGGCGTCCACCGGCTCGCCGTGCAGCAGGATGTCGACCTTCACCAGGTCGGACGCCTGCTCGTCGGTGGGCTCGTAGTCCAGCGAGGCGTAGCCCTTGGTGCGGCTCTTGAGCTGGTCGAAGAAGTCGAAGATGATCTCCGCCAGCGGCAGGGTGTAGCGCAGCTCCACCCGGTCGGCGGAGAGGTACTCCATGCCGAGCAGGCTGCCTCGACGGCTCTGGCACAGTTCCATCACCGCGCCGACGTAGTCGTTCGGGGTCAGCACGCTGGCCCGCACGGTCGGCTCGTACACCTCGGCGATCTTGCCGGTGGGGTACTCGCTCGGGTTGGTGACGATGATCTCCGCGCCGTCCTCCTGGATGGCCCGGTAGACCACGTTGGGGGCGGTGGAGATCAGATCCAGGTTGAACTCCCGCTCCAGCCGCTCCCCGATGATCTCCAGGTGCAGCAGGCCGAGGAAGCCGCAGCGGAACCCGAAGCCCAGCGCACCGGAGGTCTCCGGCTCGTAGGTCAGTGCGGCGTCGTTGAGCTTGAGCTTGTCCAGGGCGTCCCGCAGGGCCGGGTAGTCCGACCCGTCGATCGGGTACAGACCCGAGTAGACCATCGGCTTGGGGTCCTTGTAGCCGCCGAGCGGCTCGGCCGCCGGGCGCCCGTTGATGGTGACCGTGTCACCCACCCGGGACTGCCGGACGTCCTTCACCCCGGTGATCAGGTAGCCGACCTCCCCGACACCCAGGGCGTCGGACTTCACCATCTCCGGCGAGATGACCCCGATCTCCAGCAGCTCGTGGACCGCGCCGGTGGACATCATCTTGATCCGGTCCCGGGCGCTGATCCGCCCGTCGATCACCCGGACGTAGGTGACCACCCCCCGGTAGACGTCGTACACCGAGTCGAAGATCATCGCCCGGGCGGGGGCCTCGGCGTCACCGACCGGCGGGACGAACTGCCGGACGATCTCGTCGAGCAGGTACGGCACCCCCTCGCCGGTCTTGCCGGAGACCTTGATGCAGTCCGCCGGGTCCCCGCCGATCAGGTGGGCCAGTTCCTCGGCGTACTTCTCCGGCTGGGCGGCCGGCAGGTCGATCTTGTTGAGCACCGGGATGATGCGCAGGTCGTTCTCAAGTGCCAGATACAGGTTGGCCAGGGTCTGGGCCTCGATGCCCTGGGCGGCGTCGACCAGCAGGATCGCGCCCTCGCAGGCGGCCAGGGAGCGGGACACCTCGTAGGTGAAGTCCACGTGCCCCGGGGTATCGATCATGTTGAGCACGGCCTGCTCGCCGGCCCGCTCACCATCGCGGATGGTCCACGGCATGCGTACGGCCTGGCTCTTGATGGTGATGCCGCGCTCGCGCTCGATGTCCATCCGGTCGAGGTATTGCGCACGCATCTGCCGAGGGTCGACCACACCGGTGAGCTGCAACATCCGGTCGGCCAGGGTCGACTTCCCATGGTCGATGTGGGCGATGATGCAGAAGTTCCTGATCCGCCCCGGGTCGGTGGCACCAGGAGCGTTCGCGCCGGTATCGAGCGTCGGTGGCACAGCGGTCCGTTCTGGTCGGCTGACGTGAGCAGGCCGGCTCATGCCGGCCCCCTCTATGCTCCCACGTCCCCGCCGAGCATCGGCCGGGCGTCCGTCACTCCTGAGGTGGCTCGACGAAGAGGGCCGCCAGCCTGGGCAACCGGCGCCGGGCCTCGTCGGCGTCGTCGAAGTCCCAGAAGTCGTTGAGGTCCGGCACCGGCGGCGACTCCCGATCGGTGGGCAGATCGGTAGCGGTCGCCTTGCGGTACGCGTCCCACGGCACCGCCAGCATGTCCTCGCACTCGAACTCCTCGCCGCTGAGGGCGGCCGACCGCACCCGGGGCAACTCGGCCAGGGAGTCCGGGTCGGCCACCGCGCGGGCGAAGACCTCCCTGCCCTGGGTCATCAGCCAGCCCCGGAAGTACTCGAACCCGTCGTCGGAGGCACCCCCGTTGATCAGGTACGCGGCACCCCACAGGTCCACCCGGTAGGAAGCGCTCAGCACCCGTCGCTGATGGTGGGCGTACCCGACGATCTCCTCGGGGTCGCGGGCGGCGAGCAGCGCGACCGCCCGGGCGGCGACGGCGCTCGGCTCTCCCCCGCCGGACCGAGCCCTGTCGATCAACTGCCAGAAGTCGTCGGTCCTCATGGCCTGGCAGTCTGACAGACGCCCCCGGCGGTCACCGCACCTTGCCGGGCGGTCGGGTCCCCCCAGGTCGCCGCCACCGGGCAGCATGGTCGGGTGAGCAACCCGCCCGTGCCGTACCACGCCACCGCCCAGCGGCCCGGCTGGGCGGCCCTGCCGGCGGCGGTCCGGGCCGCCGTGTCGGCCCGCCTCGGCGCCCCGGTGGTCGAGGCCCGGGTAGCCACCGCCGGCTTCACCCGGGGTTTCGCCGCGGTGCTGCGCACCGCCGAGGGTGACAGCGCCTTCGTGAAGGCCGCGGCCCGCGCCGAGCAGCCTCACCTGGTCGACTGGTACGCCCGGGAGGCCGCCATCCTCGCCCGGCTACCCGCCGGACTGCCCGTGCCGGGACTGCGCTGGACCCTGTGGGAGGCCGGCTGGTACGCGCTGTGCCTGGACCCGGTCGAGGGGCACACCCCCCGGCTGCCGTGGGACCCGGCGGAGCTGGACGCCACCCTGACCGGCTACGTCGACATCGCCGCCGCCCTGGCCGACCCCCCGACCGAACTCGCCGGTCTCGGGCTGCCCCACCTGGCCGACCTGGCCCGGGAGGACATCCTCTGGTGGGGCGAGGTGGCCGCCGGCCGGGAACCGACTCCGCCGCTACCGGCATCGGCGGTCGGCCGGCTGACCGAACTGGTCGCGCTGGAGTCGAAACTGCCCGGGTACGCCGCCGAAGCGACCGGCCTGACCCACGGTGACCTGCGGGTGGACAACGTCCTGATCGGCGCCGACCGAACGGCCTGGTTCTGCGACTGGACCTGGCTGTGTCACGGACCGGCCTGGTTCGACCTGGTCGGCCTGCTGATCACCGGGTACGCCAGCGGACTGGAGGTGGACGCCCGGTTCGCCACCCACCCGGCCGCCGCCGACGCGCCTGCGGACGCGCTGGACGTGACCCTGGCCGCCCTGGCCGGCTACCACCTGACCGCCGCCGCCGCTGCCCCACCGACCGCCTCGGCCCAACTCCCCGCCCACCAGCGGTGGACCGGCGAGCAGGCCCTGGCCTGGCTGGCCCGCCGCCAGGGATGGAGCTGACCGGGTCTCCGGTCGAGGGCGACCAGGGCCGTGGAGGGCTGCCGCAGGTGGGCCCGGGGTGGCACCCGGTCTCGCGGCGAGCCAGGTATGGTGGGCCCGGGCCGCGCCCCGGCGTGGGTCGGGTGCCGTTTTGGCCCGTCCGAACTGACCTGGTAACCTGGCTCTTCGCGCAGCGATGACGCATGCTCGTCGCGCGCACAAGCTGACCAACCCGAGCTATCAAGACGAGGCTGTCGCGTGGCGAACATCAAGTCCCAGATCAAGCGCAACCGGCAGAACGAGAAGCGCCGGCTGCGTAACAAGTCGGTCAAGTCGTCGCTGAAGACCGCCATCCGCAAGTTCCACGAGGCTGCTGAGGCCGGTGACGCCGAGAAGGCCACCGCGCTGATGCAGGACGCCTCCCGGAAGCTGGACAAGGCGGCCAGCAAGGGCGTCATCCACGCCAACCAGGCGGCGAACCGCAAGTCGGCGATCGCCAAGCGCGTGGCGTCGCTCGCCTCCTGAGCGGACGACCGCAGACCTGACGTAAGCCCCGGGGCCGGGTGCCCCGGGGCTTACGCTCGTGCTCCAGCGGTGACCACGGCCCCGGTGGCTTTTCGATCCGGCTCGGCTCGGCGGCTACTCACTGTCTCGGCTCGGCCGCTGCTTACGGCGCTGGCTGGCCGCTACCACGGCCTCGGCCGGGCGGCTGTTTACGGTCTCGGTTTGTCGGTGCCGGCGGTGCGGTCGATCGGCTCGACACTGTCCGCAGGCTCCACCCGGAGCACCACCCCGGGCACGCTGTGCGGCAGCCAGTCGACCTGGGCCCGCCCGACTACCGGTTCCATCTGCCGCCGGAACCGGTCGCGTTCCTGCTCGGGTACGGCTGCCGCCGAGCGGATCACCGCCGCGGCCACCAGGTCGTTGAGCTTGACCATGACAGCCACCGCCGCGGGGAGCACCACGACCGCCCACCAGGTGACCAACTCGGCCAGGACCAGCAGGGTCGCCAGGGCGATCGCCCCTTCGAAGAAGACGAAGCAGAGCACCCCACCCGGGTTGACGACCCGCAGCCCGAGCGCCCGGGCGTAGAGCGGCCGGTAACGCTGCTGGTCGGCCGAGATCGTGGCCCAGGAACCACGCAGGGCTCCGCTCATCTGGCGCCGCCCCGCGCGGCGGCTACCGAGAAGACGGCCCGCTCCAGCGCGTACGCCCGATCGTCCGACCCGCCCTTGACCGCCGCGTTGCACTCGGCCGCCGCCTGCATCGCCTGGACCAACCCCTCCGGCGTCCAGCCACGCGCCTGCCGCTGGGCCCGCTCGACCTTCCACGGCGGCATGCCCAGGCTGCTGGCCAACTGGTACGGGCTGCCCCGCCCTGCGGAGGCGACCCGGGCGACCGTACGGATGCCGTCGGCGAGAGCGTCGGCGATCGGCACCGGGTCCACCCCGACGTGCAGGGCCCAGCGCAGGGCCTCCAGCGCCCCCGGCACGTCACCGACCATGGTGGCGTCAGCCACGGTGAAGCCGCTCACCTCCACCCGGCCCCGGTAGTAGCGGGACACGGTATCGGCGCTGATCCGACCGTCGGTGTCGGCGATCAGCTGGGCACAGGCCGCAGCCAGCTCCCGCAGATCGTTGCCGACCGCGGCGATCAACGCCTCGGCGGCGTCGTCTGCGCACCGGCCGCCGGCCCGCCGGAACTCGTCCCGGACGAAGGCCACCCGGTCCCGGTGCCCCTTGAGTTTGGCGGCGGGCATGATCTGGGCACCGGCTGCCTTCAGCCCGTCGGCGAAGGCCTTGCCCTTGGCCGCGCCGAGATGCTGCACGATGAGCTGCACATCCGGGTCGGGATTCTTCGCGTACGCCAGCAGGGCCGCGACCAGGTCCTTGCGGGCGTCCTGACCGGACCGCAGCACCAGCACCCGGCGGCCCCCGAACAGCGACGGGCTGAGCATCTCGTCGATCTCGCCGACGGTGAGCTGCCCGGCCTGGTACTCGCGGACGTCCACCTCCGGATCGACGGCCCGGGCGGTGGCGACCGTTTGGGCCACCGCACGCGTGGCGAGCAGCTCCTCGTCACCGAGGACGAGCACAATAGGAGCGGCACTGGCGGCGGTCACGCCGCCCATATTCGCACGCTCGCCAGCCCGGTCCAGTCGGGTCGGCCGTACGGTGCGAGCAGACCCCGCACAAAGCGCAAATCCCGACATACCCCCAATTCTCCGCTTATCCCCATAAGCTAGGGTCAATTTCTGCCTTTTATCGCGACCGGCGGTGAATCCGGCTCACGGTCTGGACCTACTCAGGTCTACCCCGCCGGGTACCACGGCCAGCCCGGCCCCATCGCGCACCACGGCCACATCCCCCTCCAGGTCGGTACGCAACACCCGCGCCCCGCCCCGGGCCAGCCTGGCCAGCACCGCGTCGTTCGGATGCCCGTAGGTGTTGCCCGCCCCCACCGGCACCAGGGCCACCCTCGCGGCGATGGCGTCCAGAAAACCCGGATCCTGGTACGCGCTGCCGTGGTGGGCGACCTTCAGCACATCGGCCCGCAGCCGGTGGGCCGGCAACTGCTCCCGCACGGCCTGCTGCTCCTCCGTCTCGGCATCACCGGTGAGCATGATCCGCACCCCGGCCACCGTGGCGAACAGCATCAGGGAGTTGTTGTTCGGGTCCGACCGGGTCCCGCGCATCGGGTAGGGGGGTCCCACCACGACAAGGTCCACGGCACCGGCCTGATACCGCCACCCAGCCGCAACGGGCACCACCGGGGTGCCACGACCCTCGGCGGCATCGTGGATCTGCTGTCGTCCGGTGGCCGGCTCCGGCCACTGCGGAGTCGACACCAGGTCTACCTGCCGCCCCCGGAAGACCCCCGCCACACCCCCGGTGTGGTCGACATGAAAGTGGCTGACCACCAGCAGCGGAACCCGGCGCACATCGAGCCGGCGCAGGCAGGCGTCCGCCGCCTGCGGGTCCGGGCCGGCGTCGACCACGACCGCCCGTCCGGGGGCCACCGGCAACACCACCGTGTCGCCCTGCCCGACGGCGCAGACCGCGATCACCCAGCCCTTCGGCGGCCAGCCCGGCGCGATCACCCGCACCGGCACGGCACCGAGCACCACCGCGACCGTGCCCACCGCCACCAGGCGACGCACCACCGGCCGCCGGACGGCGACCAACAGGGCCACGGTCAGCCCGGCCAGCAGCAGGGCCCCGGTCACCCCACCCGGCCAGGGCAGGTTGCCCATCGGCAGGCGGGCGCCGTACCGGGCGACCAGCACCAGCCACCACGCCGGCCAGTGCGCCAACCACGCGGCCACCTCGGCACCGAAGGGCCAGATCGGCGACACCGTCGCGGACAGCACCCCGAGCACGGTCGCCGGGGCGATGGCCGGCACGACGAGCAGGTTCGCCGGCACCGCGACCAGACTGATAGTGCCCGACAGCCCGGCGATCACCGGTGAACAGGCCAACTGCGCCGCAGCCGGCACCGCCAGCGCCTCGGCCGCCCCCGGTGGTACCCCCCGCCGCCGCAACCCGTCGCGCCACCGGGGCGCGAGCAGCAGCAGACCACCGGTGGCCAGCACCGACAGCGCGAAGCCGGCGTCGCCGGCCAGATCGGGGTCGACAAGCACCAGCACCGCGACGGCGGCGGCCAGGGCCGGCACGGCCGCTCGGGGACGGCCGGCGGCCAAGGCGGCGAGCCCGATCGCCCCCATGGTGGCCGCCCGGACCACACTCGGCGAGGGACGGACCAGGATGACGAAGCCCACCAGCGCCACCCCGCAGAGGACGGCCGCCAGACCCGGCCCGGCCCGCGCCCACCGGGCCAGCAGCAGCACCGCCCCCACGACGATCGCGACATTGGACCCGGACACCGCGTTGAGGTGGGTCATTCCGGTGGCCCGGAAGTCCTCCTCGACCTCCTCGGGCAGCCGGCTGGTGTCCCCCACCACCAGCCCGGGCAGCAGGCCACCCGGCTCGTCCGGCAACGGTGCACACGCCTGTTGCAGGCCGGCCCGGAGCCGACCGGCCGCCCGTTGCAGGGCTGAGGGTCCCCCTAACCGGTCAGGTGGGCCCGAGGCCAGCAGCACGGCGCCGGTCAGGTCACCGCCGCGCGGTGCGGTCAACTTTCCCGCTGCGGTGAGACGTTGACCGGGCAGCAGGTGCCGCCAGGCCGGGTCGTCGGCGAGGACCAGCACCCGGGCGGGTACGGTGACCCGCTGCTCCGCCGGGCCGGTGACGCTCACCAACTTGGTCCGTACCAGCAGGGTGGGTGGGCGGCCGACGATGCCACCGCGTACCGGCCGTGGGTCGTCCCGGACGACCAGTTCGGCGGTGACCTGGGCCCGGTCCTCGACGAGGGCGCGGAGCGGCTCGGTGTCGCGTACGGCCAGCCGGGCCGAGGTGGCGGCGCCGCCGCAGACCACCCCGATCAGCACGGCCACCACGATCCAGCCGTAGCGCCGGGCCACCGTGCCGGGGCGACCGGCGAACCCGAGCAGGTGCAGGGCCGCCAGCCCGGCCAGGCCGGCAGCGACGACCGCCGGCAGCAGGGCCCGCCGGGCGTCGAGATGCAGTCCGGCCAGGGCGGTCAGCCAGGCCGCCACGGCCAGCCCGGCCAGCCGCAGGTCAGGCGGTTGCCCGCCGCTCGGGTCGACGATCGCCCCGAAGGGACCGGTGCTCCCGGGCACCGGTGAGGGCGGCCCGGAGGTGGAGAGCCGGTCCGTCCTCACACCGTCACCAGGTCTTTGAGTTCCTCGTACCGCGCGTCGCCGATGCCGTTGACCTGGCGCAGGTCGCTGACGGACCGGAAGCCGCCGTGCTGGTCGCGGTGCTCGATGATGCGTCGGGCCAGCACCGGCCCGACCCCGGGCAGGGTCTCCAACTGGGCCTGGCTAGCGGTGTTCAGGTTGACCCGCCCGCCCGCGCCCGGACCGCCACCGGCTGCCGGGCCGGCGCCCGCCGCCGGGGTGGGAGCCGCCACCCCGACCACGATCAACTCCCCGTCGGTGACCTTGCGGGCCGGGTTGAGCATGGCGACGTCCACCCCGGGCAACGCGCCACCGGCCGCCTCGACGGCATCGGCGACCCGCGCACCGGCCGGCAGGCGCACCAGCCCCGGACGACGGACCTTGCCCGCCACCGCCACGACCACCTCGCCGGTCGCCCCCTCGGCCGACCCGTCCTCCGGAATGTCCGAGGGGTCCGGCGCGGGCGCAGCGGTCACGGCAACGACCGGCTCGACCTGTGGTCGGGAGCGCCAGGTCCAGCCGGCCGCCCCGAGCACCACCAGCACCGCGACGACGGCCAACGCCCGAACCCCCCGCCGACCCGGATCGAAGGCACCCGGCCCGGGCAGCCGGGACACCGGTGCGACTTCGGCCGCATCGTGCCCTGGCCCGGACTGCCAGACCGACGAACCTCCCCCGACTCCCCTGCCGCCCGCCTGCCCTGACGTATCGATTGACACCGAGTCCGCCGACGACCCGGGATCGACCAGCGGCACCGACCCAGCCAGCGGTACACCATCGGCCAACGGCACCGGCCCCACCAGCGGCACGGCCTCGGCCAGCGGCATCGGTTCAGCCAGCGGCTCCGGGTCGGTCGGTTCGGGGTCGACCCAGGCGGGCCGAGCCGACCGGACCCGTCTGGCCGTGACCGGTCCGGAGGCGGCCGGCCCGGAGGCGGTCGGTGTGTGTGGCTGCTGGCCGGTGGGCGCCGGAACAGGCAGTGGCACCGTCGGCCACTCCAACGGGGTGGTCGCAACCGTGGCGGCCTGCGGTACCGAATCGAGGCCGGATGTCCAGGGTCTGACTGAGGCACCGAAGCGCGGGTCGGTCGCCGATTCCCCCGGCACCGCTGTCGGTGGTAGGTCGGCACCACGCTCGGCCGCACCGGGCATCAGTCGCCACAGGCGCGCCCGTACCGCCGTCTCCTCGTCGTTGGACACCGCGCGAGGTTAGGACGACCGGGCCGGGTCAGGCCGGCCCTGACCGTCCCCACTGTGGACAACCGGCCTCCTGTGGACAACGCCCTGATCATGCCCACGATGTGCTATCGGCGGTACTACTGCCCCAGGTCGGGTCCGTGCCGCCGTACCCGGCCGAGGCGGTGCCGCTGGTCAGGGCGGGCCCGCGACATTCGGTCGGGGCGGTGCCGCTACCTCAGGCCCGAGGCGATGCTGCGACATCCGGTCGTCGATGCACGGTGAGCACCCCGTCCAGGGTCCCGACTAGCAACTGCCCGGCAGAGCCCGCCGGACCGGGGACCGCCCGGCCAGGAGCCGCCCGACCGGGGAGCGCCGGTGCAGGAGGGCGGAAGCTCAGGTGGTCGGTCGTCGGTGGATCACGACGCAGGCCAGACCGGGGCCGACATGGGCGGCGACGGCCGCACCGGCCTCGGTCAGGTACGTGTCGTGCAGCTGGTCACCCAGTCGGGCGGTCAGCGCCTCCAGCAGGAGTTCGGCGCGTTGCGGGGCGGCGAGATGGTGCACGGCGAGATCCACCGCGGTGTCGTCGGCCGCCTCGACGGCCAGATCGACGAGTCGGGCCGCCCCTCGGCTGGCGGTACGCACCTTGTCCTTGAGCACGATGCCGCCGTCGGAGACGTGCAGGATCGGCTTGACCGACAGGGCCGTACCGAGCAGCGCCTCAGCCGCGTTGATCCGACCGCCCCGGCGCAGCAGTTCCAGGGTGTCGACATAGAAGAAGGTGCTGGTGCGACCGGCCGCCTCGACGGCTGCGGCGCGTACCCCCGCCAGGTCCGCGCCTTGGGCGGCGGCCCGGGAGGCGGCGAGGGTCGGGAAGCCGAGCCCCATGCCGCAGGAGCGGCTGTCCACCACGGCCACCCGGCCGCCGAACTGCGCCGCCGCCAACTCGGCGGCCTCGACCGTGCCGGAGAGCCCAGCCGACAGGTGCACCGAGACGACCCCCTGCGCGCCGGCCTCCAGCAGGCTGCCGTAGGTCTGGACGAACTGTTCGGGCGACGGTCGGGAGGTGCTCACCGAGACCCGCCGGGCGCTCAGGGCCCGGGTGGCGTCGACCGGGAAGACCTCCACTCCCTCCAGTCCTTCGACACCGTTGAGCACCACGGTCAGCGGCACGACGGTCAACCGGTGCGCCGGCACCAGTTCGGGCGGAAGGTAGGTGGTGGAGTCGGTCACGACCGCGACGGGCATGTCCGGCACGGTAGCGGATCGGGCTGGTCGGCCGTCCAACCGGTTCAGGGCCGGGACGGCGGCGCCACCTCGTCAGACCGGCTCGGCCGACCCCAGCGCGGCGGTCACCTTGATCGGGCCGACGTTGTAGGACCGCAGGCGCCAACCCCGGTCGTCCTCACGGCGCAGGTCGGTCCAGTGGCAGTTGCGCAGCGGACCGATGGTGCGCAGCACCGTGTGGTCCCAGCCCAACAGCTGCCCGCAGCCCTGCCGCGCCGCCCCGCCGTGGGTGGCGACGACGATGGTGCCCCCGGGCATCTCGTCCGCGATCTCGTGCAGGGCGGTACCGATCCGTTTGCCCAGCTCGTCCAGGGGTTCGACAGCCGCGCCGGGATCCGGGTCCCCGGCCCGCCAGCGGGCGTACTCCTCGGGGAACCGTTCGGCGACCTCGGTGAGCAGCAGCCCCTGCCACTGGCCGAAGTAGCGTTCCCGCAGCCGGGCGTCGGAGCGCACCGGCAGGCCGGTGAGCGCGGCCAGCGCGGCGGCGGTGTCCGCGGCCCGGCTCAGGTCACTGGTGACGATGGCGTCCGGGTTCAGCGCGGCCAGCAGCGGGGCGGCCTCGCGTGCCTGCTCCCGGCCCAGGTCGTTGAGGGGTACCTCGGTCTGCCCCTGGACCCTGCTGGCGGCGTTCCAGTCGGTGTTGCCGTGCCGCCAGATGATCAGCCGAGTCACTCGCCCGATCCGGCGCCGGCCTCGGCCCGAGCCAGGTCCCGGTCGACGAACGGGATGGTCGGGCAGTCCTTCCAGAGCCGGTCCAGGGCGTAGAACTCGCGCTCCTCGGTGTGCTGGATGTGCACCACGATGTCGACGTAGTCGAGCAGCACCCAGCGTCCGCCGCGCTCGCCCTCGCGCCGCACCGGCTTCGCCTTCTCCGGCAGGTCGAGCAGGGCTTCCTCGATGGCGTCGACGATGGCCAGCACCTGCCGCTCGTTCGACGCGGCGGCGAGCACGAACGCGTCCGTGATGGCGAGCTGGTCGCCCACGTCGATGATGACGATGTCCTGAGCCTTCTTGTCGGCCGCGGCCTGGGCGGCGGTGATCGCCAACTCATAAGCGCGCTCGGAAACTGTCACCGTTCTCCTTCGATCAACCGTGCGATACCCAAGCCTCTCACACGACCCGCCGGTGCGACCTGTCGGTTTCGCCCCGGAAACAGCATCATCCGCCCCATAAGGGGACTGATCACCCCTGATAGAGACGCCGTTTGGCGATGTACTGCACCACACCGTCCGGCACCAGATACCAGACCGGCTCACCGCGGGCCACCCGGGCCCGGCAGTCGGTGGAGGATATCGCCATCGCCGGCACCTGCACCAGGCTGACCGTGTCGGCCGGCAGGTGGGCGTCGGACAACGCGAAACCCGGTCGGGTGACCCCGATGAAGTGCGCGAGTTCGAAGATCTCGTCCAGGTTCTTCCAGCTCAGGATGCGCTCCAGGGCGTCCGCGCCGGTGATGAAGAACAGTTGGGCCTTGGGTCCGTACAGGGCGTGCAGATCCCGCAGGGTGTCGACCGTGTAGGTGGGCCCCCCTCGGTCGATGTCCACCCGGCTGACCTGGAAGCGCGGGTTGGAGGCGGTGGCCACCACGGTCATCAGGTAACGATCCTCGGCCGGACTGACCGGAAGATCCTCCTTCTGCCACGGCTGACCGGTCGGCACGAAGACCACTTCGTCGAGCCCGAACCGGTCCGCGACCTCACTGGCCGCCACCAGGTGCCCGTGATGGATCGGGTCGAAGGTGCCGCCCATGATCCCGATCCGCCGGTTGTCTTGCGTCACCCCATGATCGTAGTCCGAATCCGGTCTCATCTTCGGCCCGGCCTGACGGACAGCGCTCGACCCACCACGGGGGTCAGGCATTCGTGGCGGCCAGCGCCGTCCGCGCCACCAGAGCCCGCCGCAGGTCGTCGTCGGCGTCGATGAGCACCCGGCGCAGCCCGGGGGTCAGGTCGTCGCGGGCCAGCAGCGCCGCGGCCGCCTCCCGGGTGGTCTGCGCCACGGCGTACCGGGGGAAGGCCAGGTGGGCCACCTCCTCGGCCACCCAGGGGGTACGCAGCCGGGCGGCGGTCGGCATGTCGGCGAAATAGCGCGGTACGTAGTCCGCGGTCAACTCCCCCTGCTCAGGCTGCCAGAAGCCGGCTGCGGTCGCCTCGACCAGCCGGTTGGACAGCTCCGTGTTCGCCACGATGATCTCCCAGGCGGCCCGCTTGGCGGCCGGATCGGCCACGGCGGCGCGGCACCGGGCGGCGCGTTCCGCACCGGCGGCGCTCGGGTCGGCCGCCGCCTCCGCCTCGATCTCGGCCCCGCCCGCCGTCCCCAGGGCCACCAGCCGACCGAGGATCGCCCAACGCAACTCGGTGTCGACCGCCAGGCCCTGCGGCACCTCCCGACCGCCCAGCCAGCCGGTCAGCAGGGCGGCGTCGGAGGTCGCGGCGATCAGACCCCGGGCCGCCGCCAACTGCGCGGAACTCCCGGCGGCGGCGCCGTCGAGCATCTGGCGGCAGGTCTTGTCGATCACCGCCAGGGCGGTCTGCCGCATGGACGGATCGAGGTAGCGGTCGACGAGGGAACGGCTCATGGCCAGCACATCCTCGGCGATGATCACCTCGGTCTCGGTGGGCAACACCGCCCCGATCAGCTCCACCACCGCCATGACCGGCCGTTCGCCGTCGATGGCCGCGCCCAGCGCCTCGCCCCACAGCAGGGCGCGGGGCAGGGGGTCGGCCAACCGGGGCAACAGCAGGGTCACCGCCTCGACGGAGGCGGGATCCAGACGGATCTTGGCGAAGGTCAGGTCACCGTCGTTGGGCAGCAGGACGGCCGAGGCCGGCTCACCGGTCAACCCGGCCAGCACGGTGCGGCCACCATCGGTCCGCGGATCCAGGTCGACCTCGATCCGGTCGGCGCCGCCGTCGACGGCGTACCGGCCCACCCCGATGCGGTGCGGGCGCAGCACCGGATGGGTCGCCGGGGCGGTCTGGGTGACGGCCACCTCCCGGTAGCGGCCCTCGGGGTCCAGGGCCACCTCGACCCGCAAGGTGTTGACCTGGGCGGTACGCAGCCACACCTGGGCCCAACCGGCCAGGTCCCGCCCGCTCGCCGAGCCGAGACTGGCGAGCAGATCGGTCAGGGTGGCGTTGCCGAACCGGTGCCGGGAGAAGTAGTCGTTCAGCCCGGTCAGGAAGGCCTCGTCGCCGAGCCAGGCCACCAGTTGCCGCAGCACGCTGGCACCCTTGGCGTATGAGATGCCGTCGAAGTTGAGCAAGGCCTCGGCGGCGTCGGGCACCTGCTCGGGCGCCACCGGGTGAGTGGAGGGGCGCTGGTCGGCGGCGTACCCGCCGGCCTTACGGCGCAGCGCGAAGGTCGTCCAGGCCTGGTCGAACCGGGTCGCCTCGGCGGTGACCCGGGTGCCGAGGTATTCCGCGAACGACTCGTTGAGCCACAGGTCCTCCCACCACCGCATGGTGACCAGGTCACCGAACCACATGTGGGCCATCTCGTGGGCGATGGTGGTGGCCCGCGACTCGCGCTGAGTGTCCGTGACCGCCGACCGGAAGATGTAGTCGTCGCGGAAGGTGACCAGCCCCGGATTCTCCATCGCCCCGGCGTTGAACTCCGGCACGAAGGCCTGGTCGTACTTGCCGAAGGGGTAGCGCTCGGCGAACAGCTGGTGGAAGCGGTCCAGGCACTGCTTCGTGATGGTGAAGATCTCCTCGGCGTCGGCATCCAGGTGCTCGGCCAGGGAACGCCGGCAGTAGATGCCGAGGGGAACACCCTCATGCGCGTCCCGGCGGAGGTGCCAGGGCCCGGCGATCAGGGTGAACAGGTAGGTCGAGATCGGCAGGGTGGGGGCGAACTCCCACCGCCCCGGAGCCGTCCTGGCCGCCACCTCGGCGTTGGCCGCTACCGTCCAGTGCGGCGGTGCGGTGACCGACAGGGTCACCGGAGCCTTCAGGTCCGGCTGGTCGAAGGCGGCGAAGATGCGCTGTACCTCGTCCAGGAAGGACATCGCGTAGAGGTAGGTCTCACCGTCGGCGGGGTCGACGAAACGGTGCATCCCCTCCCCGGTGTTGGTGTACGCCATCTCCGCCTCGACGGTCAGGGTGTTCTCCTCGACCAGCCCGGTCAGGGGCAGCCGGTTGTCCGTCAGCGCGGCCGGGTCCAGGTCGACGCCGTTGAGGCGTACCGCCAGCAGGGTGGCGGGCTTGACCTCGACGAAGGTCTCCGTGCCGGTGGCAGTGAACCGGATGGTGACCAGCGACCGGAACCGTTCGTCGCCGGTGGTCAGGTTGAGGTCCACGTGGTACGACACGACGGCGATCGACGCGCCACGCGCGGTCGACTCTGCACGGCTCAGGCTCGGCATCCGCTTATCCTGCCGGATGGGGTCGCCAGCGGGCGTCCCCATTTACCCCCGACGCTGGAGGACTGGACCATGACAACGCACCCCAAGGGCGACTTCGACCTCTCCCGGGCGGTCTGGCAGCGGGCCGAAGGGGACAACTCCGAGGCCGCCGTGGAGGTCGCCTTCGTCGACGACCTGATCGGCATGCGCAACTCCGCCGAGCCGGACGGCCCGGTGCTGGTGTTCACCCAGGCCGAGTGGGACGCCTTCGTCGCGGGCGCCCAGGACGGTGAGTTCGACCTCGACTGATCGACCGTCGCCCCGGTCGGCGGGACCCACCCCGCCGTGCCGGACCGGGGCGAACCCTCAGCCGACATCGCCGTCACCCCAGCCCAGGCCACCGGGCCCCGGGGCGTGATGGAACCCCGGATGACCGGCGACATCGACACAGCGCTCACCATCGGGGCCGAGGGCCCCGCAGAACAGCCGCTCGGCTCGCCGCCAGTCACCGGCCGGGGACACCGCGGAGGCACCGAGGGCCACCTCGGGCCGCAGCACGCTGAGGGCCTCGGCGTATCCGACGGCCGTCTCCCGCGCGGCGGCCAGATCGGCGGCGGTGAAGCCGAGATGCGCGGTGTAGCAGCGATCCGGAACCAGCCGCCGGGCAGAGGTGATCAGTGGCGGGTCGCCACCCCCGCGCAGCGCCCCGGTCATCCACCGCCGCCAGGGTGCCGGCCTGTTGTCCTGCATACGTCCCTCCCCCGCGTGCCCGCCGGCTCATCCGCCGCACCCCGCACGCCGACTGCGCGGCCTTCGGGGCCGACGGCGGGCGCGGTGCGCGCCGCCCGGATGGGCGGCGTCGCCGACGCTTGACGCAGTCAACCAGGAACGCCGCCTCCCGGGAGGGGCCAGCTGGCCCACGCACCGCGCCCGCCGACCGGGCGGGTGTCAGGCCGGGTGCAACACCGTACGCAGACACCCCTCCTGCTTCTTCTCGAAGATCTCGTAGCCCCGCGCACCCTGCTCCAGCGACATCGGATGGGTGGCCAGGTAGGCGGGGTCGATCTCGCCGGCGGCCAGCCGCTCCAGCAGCATCGGGATGTACCGCTGCGCATGCATCTGCCCCATCCGCAGCACCAGGGCCTTGTTCATCGCCGCACCCAGCGGGAATTTGTCCACGAAGCCCGCGTAGACGCCGACGATGCTGACCGTGCCCCCCTTGCGCGCGGCCATGATGGCCTGTCGGACCGAGGTCGGCCGGTCGAACTGCGACCGGGTGGCCTGCTTGGCCCGGTCGTACGCGTACGCCGGGCCGACGTCGTGGGACTCCATGCCGACCGCCTCGATGCAGGCGTCCGGTCCCCGGCCGGCGGTCATCTCCCGCAGCGCCTCCAGCACGTCGGTCTCGGCGTAGTTGACCGTCTCCACCCCGAGCCGGTCGGCCGCGGTGGACAGCCGTTCCGGCAGCCGGTCCACCATGATGACCCGCTCGGCGCCGAGCAGTTGGGCGGCCCGGGCGGCCATCTGACCGACTCCCCCGGCACCCCACACCGCGACCACCTCACCGCCGGTCAGACCGCAGAAGTCCGCAGCCATCCAGCCGGTGGGCAGGGCGTCGGAGGCGAAGACCACAGAGTCGTCCGGTACGCCGTCGGGCACCTTGAAGGCGCCGATGTCACCGAAGGGCACCCGCACGTACTCGGCGTGGCTACCGGAGTAGCCACCGGCGGCGTGCGAGTAGCCGAGGATGCCGGCGGGCGAATGCCCCCACAGCTTCTCGGGGAACACCGGCTGGGGGTTGGAGTTGTCGCACAGCGAATACTGCTCGGTCCGGCAGTACCAGCAGCCGCCGCAGGCCACCACGGAGCCGACCACGACCCGATCCCCGACGGCGATCCGCCGTACGCCCGGTCCGGTCTCCACCACCTCGCCCATGAACTCGTGGCCGAGGATGTCCCCCTCCCGCATGGCCGGCAGGAACCCGTTGATCAGGTGCAGGTCGGAGCCGCAGACACTGCTCGCCCGTACCTTGACGATGATGTCCCCGTCCGCACGTACCGTCGGCTCCGGCACGTCGCGCACCTTCAGCTTGCCGACCCCCTCCCAGCACAGCGCCCTCATGCCCGGCCTCCCGCCGACAGCCGCTCGCGCATGGTGTCGGTGGCCCGCTCCTGCCGGGCGCTGCGCCCCGAGGGGTCGCGCCGGGTCTGGATGATCTCTCCGCACTCGATGAGCGATTTCACCCGACGCAGGGTGTCGCGCAGCCGCAGATCCGGCTCGTTGCCGCCGGCCAGGCCGAGGGCCCGACGCACCGGGCCGCCACGGTAGCGCAGCTCGGCCCGGATCTCGGTGCCCCGCCCCTGTGGGGCCGCCACCAGTTCCACGGTGCCCTGTTGGTCCGGGCCGTCGGTGACCCGCCAACTCAACCGGCCCGGACCGGTGACGGCGATCTCGGCCCGCCACTCGACGCCCGCGCCGGAGTCGTCGAAGGCCACACACCGCCAGTGCTCGTCGTCGATCCGCTCCAGGGTCGCCCACTCGGCCAGGGCCCGATCCAGCCGCTCCCGGTCGGTCCAGAAACCGATCACCGCCTCGATCGGCCGGTCGACCGTCACCCCGCGCCGCACCACGTACCAGCCGTCCTCCTTGACCGGCTGGTGCCGATGTCGCCGTCGCGCGACCGTCCGACCGACGGCAACTGCGGTCACGGTGGCCGCGCCGAGCAGCACCCACCTCGCGCTGTTGCTCCTCATCATGTCTCCTTCATCCGAGATGTCCGGGGTGAACCTCCCTCCCGAGCGCTACCCGAAGGGGGGTCGACCAAACGACATCCCGGACATGTGGGCCCCGAGCGGCCTGATTGGTCGTTTCGCTGCGCGAGCACGCCCGGGCCACGACAATTGGGGATCAACGGGCCAGCGAGATCGCCATGCGCGTGCGCACCTCGCGCCCCTCGGCCACGGGCGTATCCAGATCCACAGGGGTGACATCAATGGCGCACAAGGCAGGCCGGGGTCGGCCGGACCGCACCCGTGTCCAACTCGCCGCCCTGGTCGTGGCTGCCCTGTTCCTGGTCCTCGGGGTGGCCGGGTTCATCCCCGGCATCACCACCGGGTACGGCGACATGACCTTCGCCGGGCACCACTCCGGGGCGAAGCTGCTCGGCGTGTTCCAGGTGTCGATCCTGCACAACCTGCTGCACCTGGGCTTCGGCCTGATCGGACTGGTGGCGGCCCGCCGACTGGCCGGCGCACGGATCTTCCTCACCGTAGGTGGGGCGGTCTACCTGGCCCTGTGGCTGTACGGGTGGGCAATCGAGGACGACAGCGCGGCCAACTTCATTCCGGTCAACGGTGCCGACGACTTCCTGCACCTGGCGCTCGGCTTCGGCATGCTCGCCCTGGGCCTGCTGCTGTCCAACAACCGTGGTACCGGCGGTCGACTCGACAATCCCCTCGACCGCCCCTGACCGCCGGACGACCTGGCGCGCACCGTTTCGCCGAAACGGCGGAGTACACAGCGGTGGGAAACCGCCGTTTCGGCGAAACGGAGTTGATCAGCGGCGCAGGCCGGCGGCTGGTGGGACTACTCGGCGTCGTCCGGCTCGGGCAGGGCCTCGGGCTCCGGGGAAGCCTCCACCTCGTCGGCGGGGCGCTGCCGACGGGCCTTGCGGGCCGCCAACCGCTCGGCCGCGCTGGCCCTGGTCGTCTTCTCCTCCAGCCGCACGTCCCGGCCCCGGGCCCCGGGTACGAACTCCGCGCCCGCGTAGAGGGTCGGCTGCCAGTCGAACTCGCGCTCCCCGATGCGCACCAGGTCACCCGGCTGGGCACCCGCCTTGGCCAACTGGTCCTCGACCCCGAGCCGGGCCAGCCGGTCGGCGAGGAAGCCCACCGCCTCGTCGTTGTCGAAGTTCGTCTGACGCACCCACCGCTCGGGGCGGACCCCCCGCACGGTGTACGAGCCGTCCGGTTCCGCCTCGATGGTGAAGCCGGCGTCGTCGACCGCCTTCGGCCGGAGCACGACGCGGGTCGGTTCGGCCGGTGGTGTCGCCGCCCGGGCCTGCTGCACCAGCTCCGCCATCGCGTAGGTGAACTCCTTGAGCCCTTCCCGAGTGGCTGCGGAGATCTCGAAGACCCGCAGGCCCCGCGCCTGGAGGTCGGGCCGGACGATCTCGGCCAGGTCGCGCCCGTCGGGCACGTCGATCTTGTTCAGGGCGACCAGCCGGGGCCGGTCGGCCAGGCCTCCGTAGGCCGCCAGCTCCGCCTCGATGGTGTCGATGTCGGCGAGCGGGTCCCGACCGGGCTCCAGGGTGGCGGTGTCGATGACGTGCACCAGCACGGCGCAGCGCTCGATGTGCCGGAGGAACTCCAGGCCGAGGCCCTTGCCGGTGGCCGCCCCGGGGATCAGGCCGGGCACGTCGGCCACGGTGAAGGTGTGGTTGTCGACCCGGACCACCCCGAGGTTGGGCACCAGGGTGGTGAAGGGGTAGTCGGCGATCTTCGGCTTGGCCGCGGAGATCACCGAGATCAGCGACGACTTCCCGGCCGAGGGGAAACCCACCAGACCGACATCGGCGACGCTCTTGAGTTCCAGCACCACATCCAGCTGCTCACCCGGCTCGCCCAGTTCGGCGAAGCCGGGGGCCTTCCGGCGGGCGTTGGCCAGCGAGGCGTTGCCCCGGCCGCCACGACCGCCCCGGGCCACCTCGAAGGTGGTACCGGCACCGACCATGTCGGCGAGGACGGTGCCGTCGAGGGTCTGCACGACCGTCCCGTTGGGGACCGTGATCACCAGGTCCGCGCCGTTGGCGCCGTCCCGGTTGGAGCCGGCACCCCCGCGGCCGTTCTGCGCCTTGATGTGCGGGCGGAAGTGGAAGTCGAGCAGCGTGTGCACCTGCGGGTCGACCACCAGGGAGACGCTGCCGCCGTGCCCGCCGTTACCCCCGTCGGGGCCGCCGAACGGCTTGAACTTCTCCCGGTGGATCGAGACACAGCCGTGCCCGCCGTCGCCGGCCTGCAGGTGCAGGACGACCCGGTCAACGAACGTAGTCACGCCGCAATCCTTCCAGCGAGGAGCACCCCCGCGTCTGACGAAAAGGCGAAGCGGGCCGGGACATCCAGGTCCACGGCCCGCTCCTGCCGAACAACTGCTACTGCGGCACGATGCTGACGGTCTTGCGACCGCGCTTGCTGCCGAACTGGACCGCACCGGCGGACAGCGCGAAGAGCGTGTCGTCGCTGCCGCGGCCGACCAGGTCACCGGGGTGGAACTTGGTGCCACGCTGCCGGACGATGATCTCGCCCGCGCTGACGACCTGACCACCGAAGCGCTTCACGCCGAGCCGCTGGGCCGCGGAGTCCCGGCCGTTACGCGAGCTGGACGCACCCTTTTTGTGAGCCATCTTGAGACGACCTACTTCCCGCTGGAGATGCCGGTCACCTTGACCTGGGTCAGCGGCTGGCGGTGACCCTGGCGCTTGTGGTAGCCGGTCTTGTTCTTGAACTTGTGGATCCGGATCTTCGGGCCCTTGGTGTGTGCGGCGATCTCGCCGGACACCTCGACCTGCGCGAGCTTGGCCGCGTCGGTCACCAGGTCGTCACCGTCGACGAGGAGCACCGCGGCAAGCTTCACCGCGTCGCCGGGGGCACCGACGAGCTTCTCGACCTCGATCACGTCGCCTTCGGCGACCTTGTACTGCTTGCCGCCGGTCTTGACGATCGCGTACATCGGAGGCGCACTCCCTGTCGTTGAGGCTGCTAGCGTCTTTTCCCACCGTTGCCGGTCGGTCGTCCCCACGGCGGCTCGCCGGGTAGCAGAGGCACGGCGGCGCGGGCACGCGGGAACTCGGCACACAAGGGTGCGCCGCAGGCAAGCGTACGCCATGGTGGCCCCGCCTCCCAAACCGCCCCCACCCGAGCCCCGCGAGGGCCCGGGGTCGTACCCCGCAGCCCCTCCGATGGGGAGGGGCTGCGGGTACTGCTCCGATCAGGGTCGGGTACGCCGTCGGGTGCCGGCCCGGCGGGAACGGCGGCGGCCGGAACCGCCCTCGTCCTCGTCCTCCTCGGCCAGCGCGTCCGGGTCGTCCGGGGCGGCCAGCCGGGCCGACTCGCCCTGCTGACTGTCGGCGACCTCCGGCGCGGCCGGGGTCTCGGTCTCGTACCGCGACAGGTCGTAGCCCATGGTGTCGTAGTCCATGTCGGCGCTGCTCGTGGTGTCGGTCTCGGCGACCTCCACCACGGTCCGTTCGGCCGCAGCGCTCTTGCGGGCCCGACGCCGGGCGGAGGCGGTCGGCTGCTCCGTCGTCGGCGCAGTCGCCGAGGCGACCGCCTTGACCTTCTCCGCCCCACCGGAGCGGGGCTTCTCCGGCACCGGCTCGGTGTGAATGATCAGGCCACGGCCCTTGCAGCAGTCGCAGGTCTCGCTGAACGCCTCCAGCAGA
Source organism: Micromonospora sp. NPDC047134 (assembly GCF_040643455.1). Taxonomy (NCBI): domain Bacteria; kingdom Bacillati; phylum Actinomycetota; class Actinomycetes; order Micromonosporales; family Micromonosporaceae; genus Micromonospora; species Micromonospora sp. NPDC047134. Next base: position 22,254 of record NZ_JBEYUI010000019.1, on the reverse strand, counting down.
CCGGCACCGATCCGCTTACGGGTCATCTGCACCAGGCCCAGCGAGGTGATCTCGGTGACCTGGTGCTTGGTGCGGTCCCGGCCCAGGCACTCGGTCAGCCGACGCAGCACCAGTTCCCGGTTCGACTCCAGCACCATGTCGATGAAGTCGATCACCACGATGCCGCCGATGTCGCGCAGCCGCAGCTGGCGGACGATCTCCTCGGCCGCCTCCAGGTTGTTGCGGGTGACGGTCTCCTCCAGGTTGCCGCCCGCACCGGTGTACTTACCGGTGTTGACGTCCACCACGGTCATCGCCTCGGTCCGGTCGATGACCAGGTGGCCCCCGGAGGGCAGGAAGACCTTGCGGTCGAGCCCCTTGAGGATCTGCTCGTCGATGCGGTACTCCGCGAAGACGTCCGTGGTGCCCACGTGCCGGCGCAGCCGGGCCAGCAGGTCCGGCGAGACATGCGACAGGTACGACTCGACCATGTCGTACGACTGGTCGCCCTCGATCACCAGCTCGCGGAAGTCCTCGTTGAACAGGTCCCGGACCACCCGGATGACCAGGTCCGGCTCCTCGTAGAGCAGCACCGGGGCCCCGCCCTCGGCGGCCTTGGCCTGAATGTCCTCCCACTGCGCCTGGAGCCGCTTGACGTCACGGGCCAACTCGTCCTCGCTGGCCCCCTCGGCCGCGGTCCGGACGATCACCCCGGCACCGTCGGGCACCAACTTCTTCAGCGCGTCACGCAGGCGCTTGCGCTCGGTGTCCGGCAGCTTGCGGCTGATCCCGGAGGCGTTGCCGCCGGGCACGTACACCAGGTGCCGCCCGGAGAGCGCGACATGGCTGGTCAGCCGGGCGCCCTTGTGCCCGATCGGGTCCTTGGTCACCTGCACCAGCACCGAGTCGCCGGACTTGAGGGCCTGCTCGATCGAGCGGGCCCGACCCTCCAGGCCGCTGGTGTCCCAGTTGACCTCGCCGGCGTACAGCACCGCGTTGCGGCCCCGGCCGATGTCGACGAACGCCGCCTCCATGCTGGGCAGCACGTTCTGCACCTTGCCGAGGTAGACGTTGCCGGCCATGGTGCCGGCGGAGCTGCGGGTGACGTAGTGCTCGACGAGCACGCCGTCCTCCAGCACCGCGATCTGGGTGCGGTCGCCGCGCTGCCGGACCGCCATCACCCGGTCGACGGCTTCCCGGCGGGCCAGGAACTCGGACTCGCTGAGGATAGGCGGGCGGGTACGGCGCTGCTCACGACCGTCCCGGCGGCGTTGCCGCTTGGCCTCCAGCCGGGTCGAGCCGGAGACCCCCTGCACCTCGTCGACCGTACGACGGGGCTCCCTGATCTTCACCACGGTCGGCACGCCGTCGTCGGCGGCCCCCTCGGTGTCACCGGCACCCCGCCGACGCCGCCGCCGACGGCGACGGGTCAACCCGTCACCCTCGGTGTCCTCGCCGCCCTCGTCCGTGTCGGTCTCGGCCTCGGCCTCGGCCTCGGTCTCCTCCGCCTCGGCCGCGACGACCTCCTCGGCCTCCTCGGCCTCGCCGTCCTCGGCCTCCTCCGCGCCGCCCTTGCCGCGTCCCCGGCCCCGGCGACCACGCCGACGGCGACGCCGTCCGGCGGCGCTCTCCTCGTCGTCCTCGTCCTCGGCGGCCTCCTCGGCCTCCGCGGCGGGCTCCTCCTCGACCTCGGCCGTCACCACCGGCTCGGCCTCCCGGCGGCCACGACGACGGCGACGGGCGGGCTCCACCGGCTCCTCGACGACCTCTTCCTCGGCGGCCAGAGCGGCCGCGGCGGCGACCCGGGCGGCCGTGATCTCCTCCGGGGCCATGAACAACACCGTCGGCGCGGTGAGCGCGGCCCGACGCCGACGCGACCGCGGCTCCGGCTCCGCAGGCGGCTCCGCCTCCGGCAGCGCCGGTACCACCGGCACCGCCTTCGGGCTCGGCGCCGGTTCGCCGGCTGCTTCCGTGGCCGGCGGCGTCGGCTCGACCTCTTCGGCAGGCTCCTCAGCCGGTACGGGGGCACCCTCGGTCGAGATCGCCACGGCTGCGAAGTCGGCCCCGGCGACGGGCTCGACCGCTACCACCGGCTCCTCGGCCGTCAGTTCCTCGACCACCGGCGGCTCCGCCGGGGTCTCGACCGCCGCAGGGGTGGCCTTCCGACGCCGGGTACGGGTCACCTTGACCGGCGGTACGACATCGGCGGCGGTCGCCTCGACCTCGGCCGCGGCCAACGGCTCCTCGGTGCTCTTGGCCGCCGGGGTGGCCTTCCGGCGTCGCCGGGTGGTCTTGGGGGCGGGGTCCAGGTCACCGGAGACCGGCGCGAGGACCTCCGCCTGGGGGGCTTCCCCGCTGCCCACCGCCGGGGTGCTCGACGCCTGCACCGGAGCGTCGACCTGTTCGGGCTGGCTGGCCGGGGTGGCTCGCCGTCGGGTGGCCCGCCGTCGGGGCGGTGCCGCCTCCTCGGGGGGCGCGCCGGTCAGGTCGGCCGCACCGCTCACCGTGCCGGGGGCCTCCTCCGGCGGAGTGTCACCCGGCCCGGCGTCGCGCGCCGCGTCGACGGTGGTGGGCTCGGCGGCCGGGTTCGCACCGGTCTGTTCGCCGCCCTCGGGCTCGTTCTCGAGCATGGACGTTCTCCAGTTCTGGCTTCCCCGGGCGCGGGTGAGCGCTGCCACGCAGGGATGCCGCAAAAGGTGTTTCCCCGGGCGCACGGGGTGCGCGACCGGCGAAGTCTGCCTGCCTGGGCGCCGACCGTCGGTCAGCGTCCGCCGATGGTTGCCCCGTCGCGGTCCGCGTCCAGCGGATCCACGATCGCCCCCTGCGCGGTCAGCGTGCCCTGAGCCAGTCGGATCACCTTCGGGGCAACCGGCGGCTCCAGGCCGGCCACCACGCGGAGGCCGGAAAGGACGTCATCGGGTCGTACGGACGGGGTGACCTGCCGTACAACCAGTTCGAGTATCGCACACGGTACGGCTGATGCCCCGGAAGGCGTCGCCGACGGGGCGCTCACATCGATGGCGATGACTGCGGCCCGCGCATCGAAGGTACGCCGCCCCTGCTTGGTCATCCGCTCCACCTGCACCTGCTCGGCGGCGGTGAAGGCGGCCACGGCCTTGGCGAACACCTCGGGATCCACCTGCGGCAGCTCGATGCGCCACCGGGAGGCCTCGATCCGGTCGGGCAGCCCGCTGCCGGTGGCCACCACGGCGTCGAGCACGTCCAGGCCGGGCGAGAGGGCGGCGTCCAACGCCGTACGCAGGGCCTCCGGGTCGACCGGCTCACGCAGGCCGATCTCCAGGTACTCGGCCTCGCTGGCCACCCCGGTCGGCGCCGCGCTGGCGTACGAGATCTTGGGGTGTGGGGTGAAGCCCTGCGAGAAGGCCACCGGCACCCCGGCACGACGCAACGCCCGCTCGAACGCCCGGGCGAAGTCCCGGTGCGAGGTGAACCGCAACGGGCCCCGCTTGGCGTACCGGATCCGCACACGCTGGACGACCGGCGCCTGGCCGCCTTCGGGCTGTGGTCTCTTACTGATCTTCATGCTCCTCGCTGGCGGACCGACCGGGTCACTGCTGGGCGCCGGTGGGCAGCCGCAGGCCGTTGACCGGAGTCAACGGGAGCAGTTTCCGGCCGGTCGGGCCGATCTGGATCTCGGTGTCCATCGCCGGGCAGACCCCGCAGTCGAAGCACGGAGTCCACCGGCAGTCGTCCTGCTCGTACTCGCTGAGCGAGTCCTGCCAGTCCTGCCAGAGCCAGTCCTTGTCCAGGCCGGAGTCCAGGTGGTCCCAGGGCAGGACCTCCAACTCGTCCCGCTCGCGGGTGGTGTACCAGTCGAGATCCACCCCGAAGGTGGGCAGTACCTCGGCGGCGGCCTCCACCCAACGCTGGTACGAGAAGTGCTCGCTCCAGCCGTCGAACCGACCGCCGTTCTCCCAGACCTTGCGGATCACCGCGCCGACCCGACGGTCACCCCGGGACAGCAGCCCCTCGATCAGGGACGGCTCACCGTCGTGGTAGCGGTAGCCGATGGCCCGGCCCAGCGAGCGGTCCGCGTTGATCGCCTGCTTGAGCAGCCTGAGCCGGTGGTCGATGACCTCCGGGCGTTCCATCGCCGCCCATTGGAAGGGGGTGTGCGGCTTCGGCACGAACCCGCCGATGGAGACCGTGCACCGGATGTCCTTGGACCCGGTGGCGGCCCGACCGGCCCGGATGACCTCGTGGGCCATGTCGGCGATCTCCAGGACGTCGGCGTCGGTCTCGGTGGGCAGCCCGCACATGAAGTAGAGCTTCACCTGCCGCCACCCGTTGGTGTACGCGGTGACCACCGTACGGATCAGGTCGTCCTTGGAGACCATCTTGTTGATGACCTTGCGGATCCGCTCCGACCCGCCCTCCGGGGCGAAGGTCAGGCCGGTCCGCCGCCCGTTGCGGGACAGCTCCTGGGCCAGCTCGATGTTGAAGGCGTCCACCCGGGTCGAGGGCAGCGACAGCGACACGTTCGTGCCCTTGTACTGCTCGGCCAGGCCGGAGCACATGTCGCCGATCTCGGAGTGGTCGGCCGAGGAGAGCGACAGCAGACCCACCTCGTGGAAACCGGAGAACTCCAGCCCCTGCTGCACCATCTGCCCGACCGTGGTGATGGACCGCTCGCGTACCGGGCGGGTGATCATGCCCGCCTGGCAGAACCGGCAGCCCCGGGTGCAACCCCGGAAGATCTCCACGGCGTACCGCTCGTGCACCGTCTCGGCCAGCGGGACCAAGGGCTTCTTCGGGTACGGCCAGGCGTCCAGGTCCATCGTCGTGCGCTTGTGCACCCGGAAGGGCACGTCCGCCCGGTTCGGCACGACCCGCTGGATCCGGCCGTCGGGCAGGTAGTCCACGTCGTAGAAGCGGGGCACATAGACGCTCTCGGTACGCGCCAGCCGCAGCAGCAGCTCGTCGCGGCCCCCGGGGCAGCCCTCGGCCTTCCAGTTCCGCAGGATCGCGGTGATCTCCAGCACCGCCTCCTCGCCGTCGCCGAGCACGGCGGCGTCAACGAAGTCGGCGATCGGCTCCGGGTTGAAGGCGGCGTGCCCGCCGGCCACGATCACCGGGTCGGCGTCGGTGCGGTCCGCCGCCAGCAGCGGAATGCCGGCCAGGTCGATCGCGGTGAGCAGGTTGGTGTAGCCCAGCTCGGTGGCGAACGACACGCCGAACAGGTCGAAGTCACGCACCGGCCGGTGGGCGTCGACCGTGAACTGTGGCACCCCGTGGGTGCGCATCAGCTTCTCCAGGTCCGGCCAGACCGCGTAGGTCCGCTCGGCGAGGGTGTCGGGCAGTTCGTTGAGCACCTCGTAGAGGATCTGCACGCCCTGGTTGGGCAGGCCGACCTCGTAGGCGTCCGGGTACATCAGCGCCCAACGTACGGTCGCGGAGTCCCAGTCCTTGACCACCGCGCCCAGTTCACCACCGACGTACTGGATGGGCTTGGTCACCTGGGGCAGCAGCGGCTCCAGCCGGGGCCACACGGAATTGGCCGCGACGGGACGCGGTGTGGTGGACGGGACGCTCATGATGCTCAAGGGTACGCGCCCCCTGTCGAGGGCCGCGCCACACCTGTCCCGCCGATCGCCGGACCGCCGACCCTCAGGCCGAGGACCCTCCGGAGAGGGCCACCCGCCTGCCCGGGAGCCGCCTGATTCGGTCAGGCTGGCACAACGGTACTAACCTCGGGTCGGCGTGAGAGGAGATTGCCGCGATGCCGGAGCCGCAGCCGGGTACCGACCGGCCGGTCGACGGGACCCGTCCACAAGCACAGCGCGACGGGGAGCCGGCGGTCACTCAGGAGCAGCCCACCCCGGTGGTCCCCGGGACCCCCACCGGCCCGGACGGCACCCGGATGCTGCCCGCCGACACGCCCGATCCGACCAGCCCGCCGGCTCAGGGTGACCAGTCGGCTTCCGGGGATCAGCCGACCCGACCGAACGCCTCCGCGCCAAGCGACCCCACGGCCGCCCCGCCCGCAGCCCCCGACGCCACCGCACCGGCCGACACCGCGGACGCCGAGGTCACGGCACCAGCCGACACCACGCCCGAACGATCCGGCACCGCACCGGAACAACCCGGCTCCGGACCGCGCGCCGACGGACCGGCCACCGACCACCCGCCCACCATGATCGACCCGGAGCGCTCGGCCACCCCGCCGGCAGTCGCGGAGGTGGGTCCGCAGGGCACCCGGGTCATGCAGCAGCCCCTGCCGGAGGCCGAGCCTCCGCCGCCGCGCTGGAGCGCGGCCGCAGCCGTACCACCGGCACCGCCGCGCCGCCGGGCGTGGGGCGAGTCGGCCGAGCCGACCCCACCGCCGCCGTCGGTGGCGGCGACCCACCAGCCCGAGCACCAGACCCCGGTGGACCCCTGGGCGGGCGCCGACACCAGCGGATGGGATCTGCCCTCCGCCGACTTCCCGGCCCTGCCGCCGACCCTGTCGTACCCGGCTCCGCCGCCGACCCGCGCGCACCCGGCCCCGCCGGACCCGCCCCCGCCACCGGCCCACCAGCCGCCCTCGCCGGCCCACCAGCCGCCCTCGGTGGCCCACCAACCCCCTCCGGCGGTCTTTCCGCCGCCCGCGGCCCCGGCCCGGCCGATGACGCCGGGGTACCCGCCGCCGAACTATCCACGGCAGGTCCACCCGGCCCCGCCCTCGGCACCGGTCGGACCACCGCCGCCACCGGCCCGGGGACGCAAGGTCAAGAAGGCGCCGCCGCCCGGCTGGCAGCCCCCCGCCGGGGCCGCCCCGAAGCGCAAACGGCGCCGCTGGCCCTGGGTACTGCTGCTGACCCTGGCCTGCTGCTGCGGCTGCCCGGCCTACTACGGCACCCCGATGGTCACCCAGTACCCGGCCAATGCCGCCCTGCCCAAGCAGGTGGCGGATCTGCGGCTGCGGGAGGACCCGCGCAACGCCCAGGCCGCCCGGAAACTGGAGAACCAGACCCGCCAGGCGCATCTGCTGGCCGACGACGTCTTCGCCGGGGTCTACACCACGAGCGTCGGCAAGCGGGTGACGGTCTTCGGTGGCACCGGATTCCGGCTCACCCCCTCGGCCGACGCCGACGCCGAGATCGAACGCCTCACCGAGGAGTACTCCCTAGGGGAGGCGGAGGTGGTGGACAGCGGGGTCCGAGGGCGGCACGGGCGCTGCGCGGCGGGCCACTCCGAGGGGAGCGGGGTGGTCGTCTGCACCTCGGTCGACCACGGCAGCATCACCACGGCGGTGTTCACCAACCTGTCGATGGACGATAGTGCCCGGCTGCTCGGCACCCTGCGGGAACAGATCATCACGCCCGAATGACCTGACCCGGTTCCGACCCCTACCGGGCCTACTCGGGCCACAATCGACCCATGCCCCGGCGTTGGCTGTTCGCCGACCAACTCGGACCGCACTTCCTCGATCAGCGCCACCAGCCGGTGCTGCTGATCGAGTCCAAGGCGGTCTTCCGTCGTCGGGCCTTCCACCGGCAGAAGGCGCACCTGGTGCTCTCCGCCCTGCGGCACCGGGCGGCCGAACTGGGCGACCAGGCGATCTTCCTGCGCGCCGAGACCTACCGGCAGGCCCTGCGCCGGGTACGCGAACCGCTGGAGGTCTGCCACCCGACCTCCCGGGCGGCGCTGGACTTCGTCCGTGGGCTGGACCAGGTGACCGTACTGCCGCCCCGGGGCTTCGTCACCGGGCTGGAGGAGTTCGCCGACTGGGCGGACGCCCGACGTGGCGCCCTGCGGATGGAGACCTTCTACCGGTTCGCCCGGGAGCACCATCAGGTGCTCGTCGACGGCGCCGAGCCGGTCGGCGGGCGGTGGAGCTTCGACACCGACAACCGCAAACCCCCGCCGAAGGGCACCGAGCGGTTGGACGTACCTCCTCCGCCGATGCCCCGCGAGGACGACATCGACGCCGAGGTACGCAAGGACCTGGACCGCTGGGAGCGGGAAGGCATCCGGTTCATCGGGCGGGACGGTCCGCGCCGCTTCCCGGTCACCACCAAGGAGGCCCAGTCGCGGCTACGGCACTTCCTCAAGCATCGGCTGCCTCACTTCGGCCCGTACGAGGACGCCATGCTCGCCGGTGACCCGTGGCTGGCGCACAGCCTGCTCTCCTCCTCCTTCAACCTGGGGCTGCTGGACCCGATGGTGGCGATCCGGGGCGCGGAGCAGGCGTACCGCAAGCAGGGGGCGCCGCTGCCCGGCGTCGAGGGCTTCATCCGCCAGATCCTCGGCTGGCGGGACTTCGTCTGGAACCTGTACTGGTATTTCGAGCCCGGCTACCAACGCAGCAACGCGCTGGGGGCCCGGTCGGCGATGCCGGCCTGGTTCCGGGACCTGGACGCCGATGCGGTGCAGGCGCACTGCCTGTCGGATGTGCTGGCCGACCTGCGGGACCACGGCTGGGTGCACCACATCCCCCGGCTCATGGTGCTGGGCAACTACGCGTTGCAGCGCGGCTGGCGACCGGCCGAGGTGGTGGACTTCTTCCACCGCAGCTTCGTCGACGGCTACGACTGGGTGATGACCGTCAACGTGATCGGCATGAGCCAGTACGCCGACCTGGGACGGATGAGCACCAAGCCGTACGCGGCCGGTGGCTCGTACATCAACCGGATGAGCGACTACTGCGGCGGCTGCCGGTACGACCCGAAGGTCCGCCTGGGTGAGCGGGCCTGCCCCTTCACCGCCGGGTACTGGGCCTTCCTGGATCGCAACCGGGACCGGATCCCGGCCAACGCCCGGATGGCCCGCACGATGGCCCAGATGAACCGGCTCGACGACCTGGACGCCGTACGCGACCAGGAGAAACGCCGTTCCTCCAAGGCACCGTGACCGACGGAGGTCAGTCGACGGTCGGCTCGTCGGTGGTCTTCGGCTGAGCACGCGGCGGGGCGTACCGGGGGACGTACTCCTGACCGGTGAGCTTCTGGATCTCGGCCATCATCTCGTCGGTCATCTGCCGCAGGGAGAGCCGGTCGTCCGGGCGGCCGGTGAAGTCCAGCGGTTTGCCGAACCGGACGGTGATCTTCTTGCCGGTGAAGGGCCGCGGTACCCGGGCCCCGATCGGCTGCACCTTGTCCGTGCCGATCATGCCGACCGGGATGATCGGCACCCCGGCCGCGATGGCCAGGCGGACCGCTCCGGTACGACCCCGGTACAGCCGCCCGTCCGGCGAGCGGGTGCCCTCAGGGTAGACGACCACCAGGTCACCGCTCTTGAGCGCGGGGATGGCCGCGTCGAAGGCGGACAGGGCTGCCCGCCCACCGGCCCGCTCCACCGGGATCGCGCCGAGCCCGGTGAGCACGAACTTGGAGAAGCGTCCCTTGACCCCGATGCCGGTGAAGTACTCGGACTTGGCCCAGAAGGCCAGGTGCCGGGGTACCACCGTGCCGAGGAACAACTCGTCGGCCACGGAGAGGTGGTTGCCGGCGAAGATCGCACCGCCGGTCTCGGGTACGTGCTCCAGCCCCTCCACGGTCGGTCGGAACGCCAGCCGCAGCGTGGGCCCCACGGTGAGCTTGCCGATGGTGTAGAGCAGCGGCACTGGTCCTCCGACGATGGGTGATGTACGCAGTGGGGGGCGCTGACACCGTAGCGGACCGACGCACGTCGTCATGCGCGAGGTCGGGCGGGTCCGCTGGCTGGATGAGGGTGTCAGCGGGGGCCCCTCGCGGCGTAGCCGAGGGACCCCCGCTCACTTCCCGGTCAGGTGCGGCGTACCGCCACCGTCACGGGCTCGCCCTCACCGACCTCACCGGCGAAGCCGTCGAGGTCCTCGGCGAAGTCGACCCGCTCGGCCAGCACCTCCCGGGCCACGAAGTCGGCGTACGCCGACACCGCCTCCCGTACCGGTGCCGACGCGGCCACGGTCGCCACGATCCGGTCGGAGATGTCCAGGTCGGCGTCGCGCCGGGCCTGCTGCACCACCCGCACGACATCCCGGGCCAGCCCTTCGGCGGCCAGTTCCGGGGTGACCGTGGTGTCCAGCACCACCACCCCCTCACCACCGGGCAGGGGTGCGGAGTGCTCCGCGTCGGCCGCGACCAGCCGCAGCTCGTACTCGCCCTCGGCCAGGGTGACCCCGGCGGCGACCGGGGCGCCGTCGACCAGTTCCCACTCCCCCGCCTTGACCGCCTTGATCACCTGCTGGACCTGCTTGCCGACCCGGGGCCCGAGGGCTCGGGGCACCACGGTCAGCACCTGCTGGCAGTACGCCGACACCTCCTCGGTGAAGACGACCTGCTTGACGTTGACCTCGTCGGCCACCAGGTCGGCGAAGGGCCGCAACTGCTCGGCGACCGGGCTGGCCACGGTGAGGGTGGCCAGCGGCAGCCGCACCCGCAGACCCTTGGCCTTGCGCAGCGACAGGGCCGCCGAGGCTACCGCCCGGACGTTGTCCATCGCGGCCACCAGGTCGTGGTCGGCCGGGAACTCCTCGGCGACCGGCCAGTCGGTCAGGTGCACCGACCGCTCACCGGTCAACCCCCGCCAGATCTCCTCCGCGGTCAGCGGCGCCAGCGGCGCCACCACCCGGCACAGGGTCTCCAGCACTGTCGACAGGGTGTCGAAGGCGTCCGCGTCGCCGGACCAGAACCGGTCCCGGGAGCGGCGCACGTACCAGTTGGTCAGCGCGTCCAGGTAGGACCGCACGGTGGCGCAGGCCCCGGAGATGTCGTACGCGTCCATCTGCGCGCCGACCGTCGCCACCAGCTCGTTCGTCTTGGCCAGCACGTACCGGTCCAGCAGGTGGGTGCTGTCCGTCCGACGCCGGGCGGTGTAGCCGTCGGCGTTGGCGTAGAGGGAGAAGAAGTACCAGACGTTCCACAGCGGCAGCAGCAGCTGCCGGACGGCGTCCCGGATGCCCGACTCGGTGACCGGCATGTCCCCGCCGCGCAACACCGGGGAGGACATCAGCATCCAGCGCATCGCGTCCGAGCCGTACGAGTCGAAGACGTGGTACACGTCCGGGTAGTTGCGCAGGCTCTTGGACATCTTGCGCCCGTCGGAGCCGAGCAGGATGCCGTGGCTGAGGCAGTTGCGGAACGCCGGCCGGTCGAACAACGCCGTGGCCAGCACGTGCATGGTGTAGAACCAGCCCCGGGTCTGCCCGATGTACTCGACGATGAAGTCGCCCGGGTAGTGGTGCTCGAACCAGTCCCGGTTCTCGAACGGGTAGTGCACCTGGGCGAACGGCATCGAACCGGACTCGAACCAGCAGTCCAGCACCTCCGGCACCCGACGCATCATCGACTTGCCGGTCGGGTCGTCCGGGTTGGGGCGGACCAGGTCGTCCACCGCCGGCCGGTGCAGGTCGGTCAGGCGTACGCCGAAGTCCCGCTCGATCTCGGCCAGCGAGCCGTACACGTCGATGCGGGGGTGGTTCGGGTCGTCCGAGCGCCACACCGGGATCGGGGAGCCCCAGAACCGGTTCCGGCTGATCGACCAGTCCCGGGCGTTGGCCAGCCACTTGCCGAAAGAGCCGTCCTTGATGTGCCCCGGGGTCCAGTTGATCTGCTGGTTCAGCTCGACCATCCGGTCCTTGAACTTGCTCACCGCGACGAACCACGAGGACACCGCCTTGTAGACCAGCGGGGTGTCGCAGCGCCAGCAGTGCGGGTACGAGTGGGTGTAGGTGTCCTGCTTGAGCACCACCCCCCGGTCCTTCAGCTCCCGGATCACCGGCTTGTTGACGTCGAAGACCTGCTCGCCGACGTACGGCGGGACCAGCGCGGTGAACCGGGTGTGGTCGTCCACGGTGACGATGGTGGGGATGCCGGCGGCGTTGCAGACGTTCTGGTCGTCCTCACCGAAGGCCGGGGCCAGGTGCACGATCCCGGTACCGTCCTCGGTGGTCACGAACTCCGCTCCGAGCACCTGGTACGCGTTCCCACCGGCCTGCTCCACCAGGAAGTCGAACAGCGGGGTGTACCGGCGCCCCACCAGGTCCGCCCCGCGTACCGTGCCGACCTGCTCGTACCCCTCGAGTTCCTTGGCGTACGCGGCCACCCGCCCGGCACCCACCAGGTGACGCTCGCCGTCGCGCTCCAGCACGGCGTACTCGATGTCCGGGCCGACGGCCAGGGCCAGGTTCGACGGCAGGGTCCACGGGGTGGTGGTCCAGACACCGAGCTTGACCGGGCCACGGACCAGCTCCGGCGCGGACTCCTCGGCGGCCAGCTCGAACCACACCGTCAGGGTCGGGTCGTGCCGGTCCCGGTAGACGTCGTCCATCCGAGTCTCGGTGTTCGACAGCGGAGTCTCACACCGCCAGCAGTACGCCAGCACCCGGAAGCCCTCGTAGACCAGACCCTTGTCGTGCAGGGTCTTGAAGGCCCACATGACGCTTTCCATGTAGTCCAGGTCGAGGGTCTTGTAGTCGTTGGCGAAGTCGACCCAGCGGGCCTGCCGGGTGACGTACCGCTCCCAGTCCTGGGTGAACTCCAGCACGGAGGTGCGGCAGGCCTCGTTGAACCGGGCCACCCCCAGGTCCAGGATCTCCGCCTTGCTGGTGATGCCGAGCTGCTTCTCCGCCACCACCTCGGCGGGCAGTCCGTGGCAGTCCCAGCCGAAGCGGCGCTCCACCCGCCGACCCCGCATGGTCTGGTAGCGCGGCACCACGTCCTTGACGTATCCGGTGAACAGGTGCCCGTAGTGCGGCAGCCCGTTGGCGAAGGGCGGGCCGTCGTAGAAGACGTACTCGTTGTCGCCGTTGCGGCCGGCGTCGCGGGCCTCGACGGACGCCTCGAAGGTCTTGTCGGCCGTCCAGTGCTCCAGCACCCGGCGCTCGACCGCGGGCAGGTCCGGGCTCGCCGGGACACCGGCGGCGGTCGGGTCGTGCAACGGATAGGCCATCGCCTGTCGCTCTCCTCGCTGACACTCACTGTGTGTGGGTCTTGCGAGGACGAGCCCTTCTCCGGTACGCCGTCACCGGCGCCCCGGGCCAGGCCCGCGGTACCACCCCGCTTGACGGTCAGGATCGACCGCCCGCTCATTTGCCGGCTGTAACGGGCCGAACCCGTCCGGTTCTACTCGGGCACGAGGCCCTTTCTTCCGGAGGCTCCCCGGTGATGGCCGGATCGTCGCCAGTCCCCCCATCCTACCCTCCCCACCCACCCCCCACCTCCCCATAACCCACCCCCTCCCCACCCCCACCCCCTCTCCCACGATCTTGCACTTGTGGTCGCCCTTACGCGGCTTCTGGGTGGATATGCACCGACACAAAGTGCAAGATCAGCGGGGTGTGCGGGGTGCGTGGTGGGGGTCACAGGGGTGGGTGTCACGGCGGGGGTGGGGTGGGACGTCGTGGGGGTGTTGGAGGCACTGTCAGGAGGGGGTTGTCGTGCAGCGGATGGATGTGGCTGAGGTGGCGCCGGAGGCGTACCAGAGCGTGCTGGGGTTGGAGAAGTACGTCCGGGCCAACGTGGATCACACCGTGCTGGAGTTGGTGAAACTGCGGGCGTCGATGCTGAACGGCTGCGCGTACTGCGTCGACATGCACAGCCGGGATGCGATGGATGCCGGGGAGTCGCATCGGCGGCTGTTCGCGGTGGCGGCGTGGCGCGAAGCGCCTTTCTTCGACGAGCGGGAGCGGACCGCGCTGGCGCTCACCGACGCGGTCACCCGGCTCGGCGAGCACGGGGTGCCCGACGACGTCTGGGCGGCCGCCGCGAAGGTCTGGCCGGAGAAGTCCCTCGCTGATCTGGTGCTGGCGATCGCCACAATCAACGTGTGGAACCGGATCGCGGTGACCTTCCGCAAGGACCTGCCGGCCGAGGTGTGAGCCTGATCGACGCGGTGGAGGCGGCCGGGGCGCTCGAAGCGCACCGGCCGATGCTGCTCGGTCTGGCCTACCGGCTGCTCGGCAGCCGGCACGACGCCGAGGACGTGCTCCAGGAGGCGTACCTGCGGTGGATGCGGGTGGACCGGGCCGGCGTGGCCGAGCCGCGCCGCTACCTGTCCCGGGTGGTGACCCATCTGGCCATCGACCGGCTCCGTGCTCGGCAGGCGGCCCGGGAGGCGTACGTCGGGATGTGGCTGCCGGAGCCGGTGCCCACCGCACCGTCGCCGTTCGGCCCGCTGGAACGCGCCGAGTTGCGCGATTCGCTCGCCACCGCGCTGCTGCACCTGCTGGAACGCCTCACCCCGCCGGAGCGCGCGGTCTACGTGCTGCACACCGCCTTCGAGCTGCCGTACGCCGAGATCGCCGAGCTACTGGACCGCTCGGCCGAGGACTGCCGGCAACTGCATCATCGGGCCGGCGTGCGGATCGGCCGCGACCAGCGCCGCTTCACCGTCGACCGGGCGGAGCAGCAGCGGCTGCTGGACGCCTTCATCGCCGCCGTCGACGACGGCGACCTGGCCGCGCTGACCGACCTGGTGGCCGCCGAGGCGACCGCCTGGAGCGACGGCGGCGGCCGGGTGCGATCGGCCCGCAACCCGGTGACCGGCGTCGACCGGGTCACCCGCTTCCTGCTGGGCATCCGCGACAAGAGCTGGCCGCTCACCGTGCACCGCACGGAACTCAACGGCCAGCCGGCCGCCGTCGTGGTCACCGCGGCCGGTCACCGGTACGCCCTCACCCTCGCCACCGCCGACGGTCGGATCACCGACATCTTCCTGGTTGCGAACCCGGACAAGCTGACCTGGGCGGCCTGAACAGCCGCCCGGCCGAGTACCAGGTCGTCAGCTCAGCTCGGGGAACCAGAGTGCGATCTCGCGCTTGGCGCTGTCGGCCGAGTCGGAGGCGTGCACCAGGTTCTCCCGGTTGGACAGCGACAGGTCACCCCGGATGGTGCCGGCGGCGGCCTTGCGCCCGTCGGTGGCCCCGATCAGCCCGCGTACCACCTCGATGACCTGGTCGCCGGAGAGCACCAGGGCGACCAGCGGGCCGCTGGTCATGAAGGTCTTCAGCGGCGGGTAGAACGGCTTGTCGACATGCTCGGAGTAGTGCTCGTCGGCCAGCGTGTCGTCCATCGTCCGGGACACCATCGCGTCGATCCGCAGCCCCTTGCGCTCGAAGCGGGAGATGATCTCGCCGACCAATCCACGGCGGACCGCATCGGGCTTGATCAGTACGAGCGTGCGCTCGTCCGGGGTGCTGCTGGACACGCTGGGTTCCTCCTCGAAGCGGAAGCCGGTCGGGCTGGGTACGGTCAGCCTAGCGGCCCGGCACCGGTGGCGGCGCGGTGGTCGGGTGCTTCCCCCGATCCCCGATCCGGCCTAGCCTGGCCCTGACCACCCGGGAGGTCCACTGTGGCGAACGGCGGGAACCGGCCCATCGCACCGGTACGCAAGTTGGTCGCTACGGTGCTCGGCACCGTGGCCACCTTCGTCATCCTTTTCGGCCTGGGCATGACCAGCTGGGCCATCGTGGCGCTGGGGGTCGCCGTGCTGGCCCTGGCGATCGCGCTGGCCACGATCCGCGCCGGCGGGCGCACCTGGGTCATCGGCGCCGGGCATGTGCACAGCGCCTCGGAGCCACCCACCCAGTACGCCTTCGGGCGCTGTGAACTCCAGTTGGTGATCGACGCCCCGGGGCTGCCACCCCGGTCGAAGAAGATCATCGAGCCTCGGGTGCCGGTCTCGAAGTGGCCCTCCCTGGGGCAGAGCCTGCCGATCCGGGTGGCCCTGGACGACCAGCGGCACGTCCGGGTGCTCTGGGACGAGGTGCCCACGCACACCGAGGCCGGCCCGGTCGACCCGCCACCGGAGTACGCCGACCAGGTGCCGCCGGACGAGATCCTGATCGGTCAGGAGGCCCCGCCCTGGGCCGGCCGGGCACCGGAGGACGACTTCCCGCTGAGCGACCCGCTGGCCGGTCCCGGCGACGACGAACCGGTCGAACCGGTAGAGCCCCGGGAGACCGTACGGGTGCGCCACCGTCCCGGCGGACCGGTCGTGCTGGAGGGGACGGTGGTCGAGCAGTCGAACGACGCTCCGCTGCCCCGACGGGCCACCCCGGCACCGCGTACCCCCGCCGAGGAACGCTTCGTGGCCGCCACCACCTCCCCCGCCGCCACCACCGCCACGGTCTCCCCTGAGGCCACCGGGGAGACGCAGCCGAGCGGGACGCGGGTGGCCGACCCGATCCCCCGCCCGACCGACCCGCTGGACCCGATCGACCTGCCCCTGGACGATCCGGAACCCCGACCGGCCTGGATGACCGACCCCCAGCCGCCCTCGACGACCGCCGGCGACCCAGACTCGGCCCGGGAGATGGTTGAGGACCCCGAGGAGGCCCGCAAGCTGGATGCGGCGATCTTCGGGTACGACCCGGAGGCCCCGGACACCGCGGATCCGGCCGCACCGATCAGTGGTGTCGGCATCACCCTGTTGGTCACCGACCTGGCCCGATCCCTGGACTTCTACCAGGGTCGGCTCGGCTTCACCGAGGTCGACCGGGGCGCCGGCAACGCCGTACTGGCCTCCGGGGCTACCCGACTGGTGTTGCGGGAGGTGTCCGGCGCCCAGCCGGTGAGCCGTCGCCTGGTGCACGTCAACCTGGACGTCGACAACATCCAGGGCGCCTACGAGCGGCTCCGCGACTCCGGAGTCCGGTTCACCTACGCACCCCGGGTGGTCAACCGGGGCAGCCGGTTGGAGGTGTGGGCGGCGGCCTTCCGTGACCCGGACGGGCACGGCATCGCCCTGACCCAGTGGCGGGAGCGCGCCGAGGCATGAGCCCGCCTCGGCTCAGCCCAGGATCACCCGACGAACATGCCAGGCGTACGCCCACACCAGCGCGAACATCACCCCCAGCACGAGTAGGGACCAGTGCAGCAGCCCGGAGAGCAGCAGCAGTCCCTGCAACACCGTGCCGGCGTTCCACGCCCACGGCCGGCCCATCATTCCGGCCAGTACCGCGGCGGCCACGGCCAGGGTCACCACCGCCCCGATCGCGGCAGCGCTGAGGTCACCGCCGACCAACCGGATCGGCTGGATGGCCAGCAGCAACACCAGCGCCTCCAGGGCCAGGGTGCCGGCGCCGAGACCGCGTACCGCCCGCTGGGGGTTGCGCAGCCCCGACCGCCGCTGCTGAGGTTCCTCCGGTGCGCTCATCGCTTCAACAACCGGCGCGCGTCGGCCACGGTCACCACGGAACCGGTGACGATCACCCCGACCCCGGCCAGCTCACCGGGTACGTCCTCCTCGGCCAGGGCCACCGCCGTCTCGATCGCGTCCGGCATCTCCTCGGCCACCTCTACCCGGTCCGGTCCGAACACCTCGGCGGCGAGGGCCGCCAACTCCTTGGCCGGCAGCGCTCGTGGCGAACTGTTGCGGGTCACCACCACCTGGTCGACGACCGGCTCCAACAGCTCCAGCATGCTCGCCGCGTCCTTGTCGGCCAGGGTGGCCACCACGGCGACCAGCTTGCTGAAGGCGAACTCCTCCTGTAGGGCGGTGACCGTTGCCGTCATGCCCTGCGGGTTGTGCGCGCCGTCGAGCAGGATCGTCGGGGCGGACCGCACCCGCTCCAGCCGACCCGGGGAACTGGCGGTGGCGAAACCCTCCCGCACCGTCTCCAGGTCGAGCTGACGCCGGGCACCGGCACCGAGGAAGGCCTCCACGGCGGCGAGGGCCACCGCCGCGTTCTGCGCCTGGTGGGCGCCGTGCAGCGGGAGGAACACCTCCTCGTACACCCCGCCGAGGCCCTGCAGGGTGAGCACCTGCCCGCCGACCGCCACCGCCCGACGCAGTACGCCGAACTCCGAGCCCTCGCGGGCGATGGTGGCGCCGACCTCGGCGCAGCGTTGCAGGATCGGCCGAGCGGCCTCCTCCTCCTGAGCGGCGGCGATGACGGTCGCGCCCGGGTGGATGATGCCGGACTTGGCGACCGCGATGTCCTGCAAGGTGTCACCGAGCCACTCGGTGTGGTCCAGCCCGATCGGGGTCAGTACGCACACCCCGGCCTGGATCACGTTCGTGGCGTCCTCGGCACCCCCCAGCCCCACCTCGACCACGGCCACGTCCACCGGCGCGTCCGCGAAGGTCGCGAAGGCCAGGGCGGTGGTCATGTCGAAGTAGGTCAGCGGCTCGGCCGAGCGGTCGTCGACCAACTCGGCGAGCGGCTTGACCTCCTGGTACACGGCGGTGAACCGGGCCTCGTCCACCGGCTCGCCGTCCAGGCTGATCCGCTCCCGGACAGACTCCAGGTGCGGGCTGGTGTACCGCCCGGTGTGCAGCCCGAAGGCCCGCAACAGGGAGTCGATCATCCGGGCCGTGGAGGTCTTGCCGTTGGTGCCGGTCAGGTGGATCGAGGGGTACGCCCGCTGCGGGCTGCCCAACAGGTCGAGCAGGTCCGAGATGCGGTCCAACTCGAAGACCATCCGGGTGAATCCCCGCCCGGACAGTTCCGCCTCGACCTCGGCGAAGGCCGCCCGATCGGCGGATCTGCCCCGGTCGGTGCGCTCATCGGCGCGGCCGGGCCGTCCGGCGTCCGCCGGTCGACCCGTACCGCTGCGTTCGTTGCTGTCGGTCACGAGGGCAGCGCCTCCAGAGCGGCGTCGATACGGGTCAGGTCGGCCTCGGCGGCGGCCAGCCGATCCCGGATCTTGGCGACCACGTGCTCCGGGGCCTTGCCGACGAACGCCGGGTTGTCCAGCTTGGCCCGGGCCTGCCCGGCCTCCTTCTCGGCCGCCGCCCGGTCCTTGGTCAGCCGGGCCCGTTCGGCGGCGACGTCGATCGACCCCCGGGTGTCCAGGGCGACACTGACCTCCCCCGGCATGGCCAGGGTCGCGCTGGCCTGGAAGTCCTCACCCGGGGCGTCGAGCCGGGCCAGGGAACGGATCAGCGGCTCGTGCGCCGCGACACCGGCACCGGCCAGCCCGTCGAGCCGGGCGGCGACCCGCTGGGTCGGACGAAGCCCCTGGTCGGAGCGGAACCGGCGGACCTCGGTGACCACCCGTTGCAGGGTGGCGATCTCCGCCTCCGCGCCGCTGTCGATCCGGGCCCGGTCGGCGACCGGCCAGGCGGCCGTCATCACGGTCTCCCCGCCGGTCAGGGCGGTCCACAGCTCCTCGGTGACGAAGGGGATCACCGGGTGCAGCAGCCGCAGCAACTGGTCCAGCACGTGCCCGAGGACCCGACGGCTGGTGTCGGCGGCGGCTCCCCCGGCGGCCAGCACCGGCTTGCTCAACTCCACGTACCAGTCGCAGACGTCGTCCCAGGCGAAGTGGTAGAGCAGGTCACAGACCTTGGCGAACTCGTACGCCTCGAACTGCTCGTCCACCTCCGCGGTGACCTGCGCCAGCCGGGACAGGATCCACCGGTCGACCGTCGACAGCTCGGCCGCCTCCGGCAGGGGTCCCTCGGTGTGCGCGCCGTTGAGCAGCGCGAACCGGGTGGCGTTCCACAGCTTGTTGCAGAAGTTGCGCGACCCTTGACACCAGTCCTCGCTGACCGGCACGTCACCGCCCGGGTTGGCGCCCCGAGCCAGGGTGAACCGGGTCGCGTCGGCCCCGTACCGGTCGATCCAGTCCAGGGGGTCGACCACGTTGCCGAAGGACTTGGACATCTTCTTGCCGTGCTCGTCGCGGACCATCCCGTGCAGGGCGATCACGTCGAAGGGCTGGTTGCCGTCCATCGCGTACAGGCCGAACATCATCATCCGGGCGACCCAGAAGAACAGGATGTCGTACCCGGTGACCAGCACGCTGGTCGGGTAGAACTTCGCCAGCTCGGGGGTCTGCTCCGGCCAGCCCAGGGTGGAGAACGGCCACAGCCCGCTGGAGAACCAGGTGTCCAGCACGTCCTCGTCCTGGTGCCAGCCCTCGCCGGTCGGCGGCTGCTCGTCGGGTCCGACGCAGACCACCTCGCCGTCCGGGCCGTACCAGACCGGGATGCGGTGACCCCACCACAACTGCCGGGAGATGCACCAGTCGTGCATGTTGTCGACCCAGGCGAAGTAGCGCTTGGCCAGCTCCGCCGGTTCGATCGCGACCCGCCCGTCGCGCACCGCGTCACCGGCCGCCTTGGCCAGCGGGGAGGTGTTGACGAACCACTGCAACGACAGCCGCGGCTCGACCGTGGTCCGGCACCGCGAGCAGTGCCCGACAGCGTGCACGTACGGCCGCTTCTCGGCCACGATGCGCCCTTCGGCGCGCAGGGCGGCGACGATCGCCGGACGGGCCTCGAACCGGTCCAGCCCCTCGAACGGGCCGGGCGCGGTGATCACGCCCCGCTCGTCCATCACCGTCAGCGCCGGCAGGTCGTGCCGCTGCCCGATCTCGAAGTCGTTCGGGTCGTGCGCCGGGGTCACCTTCACCATGCCGGTACCGAAGGTCGGGTCGACATGGGTGTCACCGACGATCGGGATCCGGCGGCCGGTCAGCGGCAGCTCGACCTCGGTGCCGATCAGGTGCCGGTAGCGCTCGTCGTCCGGGTGCACCGCCACCGCGGTGTCACCGAGCATGGTCTCGGCCCGGGTGGTGGCCACCACCACCTCATCGCTGTAGCGGATCGAGACCAGCTCACCCTCGTCGTCGGAGTGCTCCACCTCGATGTCGGACAGGGCGGTGAGACACCGCGGACACCAGTTGATGATCCGGTTCGCCCGGTAGATCAGGCCGTCGTCGTACAGCTTCTTGAACATCGTCAGTACGGCCCGGGACAGGCCCTCGTCCATGGTGAAGCGCTCCCGGTCCCAGTCGACCGAGTCGCCGAGGCGACGCATCTGGCCGAGGATCGCGCCCCCGGACTCCGCCTTCCACTGCCACACCCGCTCGACGAACTTCTCCCGGCCGAGGTCGTGGCGGGACTGGCCCTGCGCGGCCAGCTGCCGCTCGACCACGTTCTGGGTGGCGATACCGGCGTGGTCCATGCCGGGCAGCCACAGCGCCTCGAAGCCCTGCATCCGCTTACGCCGCACCAGGGCGTCCTGCACGGTGTGGTCGAGCGCGTGGCCCATGTGCAGGGAGCCGGTGACATTGGGGGGCGGGATGACGATGGTGAACGGCGGCTTGTCGCTGCTGGCCGACGCCCGGAAACGACCGTCGGCTACCCACTGCTCGTACCGTCGCTGCTCTACCTCGCCGGGCTGGTACTGGCCGGCGATGGTCGGGGCGTCGGGGCGTCGGGTATCCACATTCTCGGTCACCTAAGAAAGTCTACGGAGGGCTTCAGCGGACCCGACGTGGGCCACCGGTGATGTCGCGTACGGTGGCGGCTATGTCCGATCCACATCTCACCGCCCGCCACCTGGACGGGGGTGCTCCCCCGGTCAACCTGACCGACGAGCCGATCGAGCTGGGCAACCGGGACCGGCAGACGGCCACAGAACGCGCTGCGGCCCCTGGTCGGCGGCGCCGGGTCGGCATAGCGGTACTGGCGGTGCTGGCCCTTACCGGCGCGGGAGCCCTGGGCACCTGGGGCTGGCGGATCGCCGAGCAGAAGGACACCCGGATCGCGACCCCGGACCAGGTGGCGGGGCTGACCCGCGACGACAGCGAACGCGCCGTGAGCACCGCCGACTACCTGCGCAGCGGCCTGGCCGCGGACATCCAGTTGGACACCAGCTTCGGTGCCGTCTACCAGGACCCTGCCGACGACCGCCGATCGGTGCTGTTGTTCGGGGGTACCACCCTGCTCTGGCAGCCGGAACGGGACCTGGAGAGCCTCTTCGGCCTGATGTCCGACGAGACCGGGGCGGTGGCCGGCCTGCGTAACGTGTCCTCGGGCCGACTCGGCGGAGTGATGAAGTGCGGCAGGACCAGCGGCGAGGGTGGCGACTTCGCGGTCTGCGGGTGGGCTGACCACGGCAGCGTGGCCATCGCCATGTTCCCCTTCCGCCCGGTAGACGAGGCCGCCGACTTGCTGCGCCAGATCCGGGAGACCGTACAGACCCGCGACTGACCCCCACCCCCGTCGGCCGGCTTACCTCCGCGAGACCTTGGCCGTCCGGCGGTCATGCCCACTGCTCCGACCCTGGCCGTCCCGACCGGCAGTCTTGCCCGCCACGGTCTCCGTCGTCCGAACTCTCGCCGTCCGTCGGCTCTTGGTTCGGTCAGCCCCTGCTGCCCGGCGGTCCCTGTGGCTGGGGGGACCTCTGCTGTTGTCCCTCGGTTCCTTTGCTCTGCTTCAACCGACGCAACGGTTTTGACCGCTTGTTGTTGCGGTGGTTGAACCGGAATTCGGGGCAGGGAATAGGGGTAGATAAACGATTTGAGGGCCACCCCATTGGGGTGGCCCTCATATCGAAGTGTGTCCGGCGGTGTCCTACTCTCCCACACCCTCCCGAGTGCAGTACCATCGGCGCTG
>NZ_JBEYUI010000018.1:0-132974 GCF_040643455.1 Micromonospora sp. NPDC047134 | reverse complement strand
TCTGCTCATCGAGGACCCTGCCCATTGATGATCTTTGTGTGAGAACTCAGATCATGGACAGGGTCCTCCCCATTCCGCTAGACCTCGACCACCACGAATCCCCCCCGATGGTCAAAACACGAGACCGCTGCCGCGCCCCTGTCCAGGGGCGCGGCAGCGTGTTTGCGGCACCATGGATCTCCCCACGCCCGAACTGGTCTGGGCGGGGTTCGATGAGATCACCCGCTCGGTACGGGCGTCGCGGAAGGCGAAGGCCCCCGCACTACGGGCGTCACGCGGTACGGCGGGTGCTCCGGGGGAGCGGCGCACCCGCCGTACCGTGTCGCGGACGGCTCAGAAGCCCGGGCCGTGCTGGTGGCTGTGGCCGTGACCGTGGCCGTGGCCAGCGGCGGCGGCCTCCGCCTCCTTGGGCTTCTCCACCACGAGGCTCTCCGTGGTCAGCAGCAGGCCGGCGATCGAGGCGGCGTTGGTGACCGCGTTGCGGGTCACCTTGACCGGGTCGATGATGCCGGAGGCGGTCAGGTCCACGTAGTCGCCGATGGCGGCGTCGAGGCCGTGGCCCCACTTGCCCTCGGTGACCTTCTGCACCACGACGTACCCGTCGTGCCCGGCGTTCTGCGCGATCCAGCGCAGCGGCTCGACCAGCGCCTTGCGCACGATCGACACGCCGACCTTCTCGTCACCGGTGAAGCCGAGGTCGTCGTCGAGCACCGACAGGATCTGGGCCAGGGCGGCGCCACCACCGGGCACCGTACCCTCCTCGACCGCGGCCTTGGTCGCGGCGATGGCGTCCTCGATGCGGTGCTTGCGCTCCTTCATCTCGACCTCGGTGGCCGCGCCGACCTTGACCACGGCGATGCCGCCGGAGAGCTTGGCCAGCCGCTCGGCCAGCTTCTCCCGGTCCCAGTCGGAGTCCGAAGCCTCGATCTCCTTGCGGATCTGGGCGACCCGGTCGGCGACCTCGCTGGCCTGCCCGCCACCGTCGACGACGGTGGTGTTCTCCTTGTCGACCACGATGCGCCGGGCGGTGCCGAGCACCTCCAGGCCGACCTGGTCGAGCTTGTAGCCCAGCTCGGGGGCGACCAGCTCGGCGCCGGTGAGGATCGCCATGTCCTGGAGCATCGCCTTGCGGCGGTCACCGAAGCCGGGGGCCTTGACCGCGCAGACCTTGAGGGTCTTGCGGATCGAGTTGACCACCAGGGTGGACAGCGCCTGACCCTCGACGTCCTCGGCGATGATCAGCAGCGGCTTGTTGTTCTGGAGGACCTTCTCCAGCAGCGGCAGCAGCTCCTCGATCGCCGAGATCTTCTGCGTGGTGATCAGGATGTACGCGTCCTCCAGGACGGACTCCTGCGCCTCCGCGTCGGTGACGAAGTTCGGCGAGATGAAGCCCTTGTCGAACTGGAGTCCCTCGGTGACCTCCAGCTCGGTGTGCAGGGCGGAGCCCTCCTCGACGGTGATCACACCGTCCCGGCCGACCCGCTCCATCGCCTCGGCGATCAGCTCGCCGATGGTGGCGTCCTGGGCCGAGATCGTCGCGACGTGGGCGACGGACTTCTTGTCGGAGACCTCCACGGCCTTGCCGAGCAGGGCCTCGGAGACCTTGGCCGCGGCGGCGTCGATGCCCCGCTTGAGACCGGCCGGGTTGGCACCCGCGGTCACGTTGCGCAGGCCCTCACGGACCATCGCCTGGGCCAGCACGGTGGCGGTGGTGGTCCCGTCGCCGGCGACGTCGTTGGTCTTGGTCGCCACCTCCTTGACCAGCTGCGCACCGAGGTTCTCGTAGGGGTTGGTGAGCTCGATCTCCTTGGCGATGGTCACACCATCGTTGGTGATCGTCGGCGCACCGAATTTCTTGTCCAGGACGACGTTGCGCCCGCGCGGCCCGAGGGTGACCTTCACCGCGTTGGCGAGCGCGTTGACACCGTGCTCCAGCTGGTGCCGGGCGTCATCCGAGAAGCTCAGGATCTTCGCCATGTATGTCCCTTCGAAGCGACGTTGCCCCGGCCCGGCGAGCCGGTCCGGGGCAACGACACTGATCGGTTGCTTACTTCTCGATGATCGCGAGGACGTCGCGGGCGGAGAGCACCAGGTACTCCTCGCCGGCGTACTTGACCTCGGTGCCGCCGTACTTCGAGTAGAGGACGGTGTCCCCGACCTTGACGTCCATCGGGATCCGGTCGCCGTCGTCGTCGAAACGACCCGGGCCGACAGCGAGGACGGTGCCCTCCTGCGGCTTCTCCTTGGCGGTGTCGGGAATCACGATGCCCGACGCAGTGGTGGTCTCAGCCTCGTTCGCCTGGACCAGGATCCGGTCCTCGAGCGGCTTGATCGCAACCTTGGTCGCGGTAGTCACGGGCATACCCTCCTGGGGTACTGGTTTCGTTACCGGTCGGCATGCCGACCAGCGTCAATCTGCCACATGCCACCGGGCGGGGCCGTCGTCGCGGGTGCCGGTCCGCCTGGCGTTCAACACCCGGACACCAGGCCCGAGTGTTGGCACCCTCAGGGTGAGAGTGCTAATCGCAGGTTATGCCTCGGCTAGCACTCCGTCAAGGAGAGTGCCAACGGCCACCCCTCGTGTCGCCATCTTTTCGCCACCCCCGCCACCTGTTCTCCACTCCTTCGCCAGGGGTTACCGCAACATGCCCGTCCTGTCTTCCGTCCGACCATCCGATTCCCTACGGTGCGGCACGACCACATCACGGAGGGAGACGGCATGGCCGACGTACCGACCCTGGGGTTTCTCCGGGACCAGTTGCGCCGGGCCCGCAAGACCCGCGGGCTCAGCCAGGAGGACCTGAGCAAGTTGATCAATTACGCGCCCTCCTCGATCAGCGCGATCGAGACCGGGCAGAACCAGCTCAGCGCGGACTACCTGGCCCGGTTCGACAAGGTGCTGGAGACCGGTGGCCTCTTCGTCGGGATGCTGGAGCTGATCCGCCTGCACGCCGAGCCGGACTGGTTCCGGCCATGGGGTGAGATCGAACGGGAGGCGGTCTCGCTGCGCTGGTACGACCCGGCCGTGGTGCCGGGCCTGCTCCAGACCGAGGCGTACGCCCGAGCGATGCTGCGGGCCGGGCCGCCGCTGACCGACGAGCAGGTCGAAAAGCGGGTGCTGGCCCGGATGGCCCGACAGGAGGTGCTCGCTCGCGACGAGCCGCCGCAGTTCGTCGCGATCCTGGACGAGCTGGCGCTGCGCCGACAGGTCGGCGACCGGGCGACGATGGTCGAGCAATGTGAGCACCTGCGCACCCTTGCCGACCGGCCATTTGTCCAGGTGCGGATCATTCCGGCCGCGACTCCCTGGTACATCGGATTGAACGGCCCCTTCGTGCTCGCCCGGCTCGCCGACGGCACCGAGGTGGCGCATCTGGACGACCAACTCCGGGGAAACACCGTGGACAGCCCGAACGACCTTGCCAGCCTCGGACGGGGTTGGGAGACTGTGGCCGGTGAGGCGCTGCCGCACCGGCAGTCCGCCCGCCTGATCGAGGAAGTGGCGAAGTCATGGACCTGAGCCGTGCCGCTTGGCGCAAATCCTCCCGCAGCAACAGCAACGGCGGTGCCTGTGTCGAGGTCGCCGACAACCTGCCCGACCTGGTCGCCGTACGCGACAGCAAGGACCCGACCGGCCCGGTGCTCGCCTTCACCCCCACCAGTTGGCGCGCCTTCATCACCTCCCACCACCCCACCCGGCCGCCCAGGACGTGATCGGCCCCGTCCCGGGAGTGTGATCGAGCCGGGCCGGGCCGGTTGGGTGGGGGCGATCGGTGGGTCGGGACAATGGGCGGGTGGATCTGGAGCAGCTTGCCGCCCTGCGTACCCCCGAGGGGTCGGCCGCCCTCGCGGCGGCGACCGAGGTGGCCGGGGGCGATCCCCTGGCTGCGGCGGCGGCGCTGCGCTCGGCCGGGATTCCGGCCGGGCTGGCGGCGGCGGCCCTGACCCAGGCGGAACTGCGCCGCCGAGCGGTGGGCAAGTTCGGTGCGGCGGCCGGCGGCATGTTCTTCACCCGGCCCGGCCTGGAGCAGGCCACCCGAGGGGTGGTCGCGCAACGCCGCGCGCACCGGTTGCGCGAGGCCGGGGTGACCAGCCTCGCCGACCTGGGCTGCGGGCTGGGAGCCGACGCCCTCGCCGCCGCCCGTGCCGGCATCCGGGTGTACGGGGTGGAGGCCGACCCGCTGACCGCCGCCCTGGCCGAGGCGAACGCGCAGGCCACCGGGCTGGCCGAGCTGTTCACGGTCGAGTGCGGCGACGCTACCGCCTTCGAGGTGACCCGGGTCGCGGGGGTGTTCTGCGATCCGGCCCGCCGTCGAGCCGGTACCGGACGCCGGATCTTCGACCCCAAGGCGTACTCGCCGCCCTGGGACTTCGTCACCGGGCTCGCCGAACGGGTGCCGTACACGGTGGTGAAGGTGGCCCCCGGTCTCGATCATGCCCTCATCCCCGCCGGTGCCGAGGCCGAGTGGGTGAGTGTCGGCGGCGACCTGGTCGAAGCCGCCCTCTGGTGCGGCCCTCTGGCCCAATCCCCCCGCCGCGCCACCGTCGTGAAGGAAGGGCCCCTTCTTAACGCCTCCGGTACTAAAAGGGCCCCTTCTTATCACCAGACCGACGGCGCTCCCCAGGTCGAGGGGAGCATGGTGCACGAACTTGTCGGGTCGGGTCGGGAGGAGGCGCCGGTCGGGGCGGTGGGCCGGTTCGTGTACGACCCCGACCCGGCGGTGGTACGCGCCCACCTGATCGCCGAACTGGCCGCCGAACTGGATGCCACCCTGGCCGACCCGAGCATCGCCTACCTCTACGCCGACACGCCGACCCCTACGCCGTACGCCCGGTGTCTGGAGGTGACCGAGATGCTGCCGTTCTCGCTCAAGCGCCTGCGGGCCCTGCTGCGGGAGCGCCGGGTCGGCCGGGTGGAGATCCTCAAGCGCGGCTCCGCCCTGGACCCGGAACGCCTCCGGCACGACCTGCGCCTGACCGGCGACCAACCGGCCAGCCTGGTACTGACCCGGGTGGCCGGCGCCCCGACCGTGCTGGTCTGCCAGCCGGTCCCCTGAGTCCTCCGCTCGGGCAGGGGCCAGACCGGCCAGGTTCCGGGCTGGGCAAGGGCGACCGGGAAGCCTGACCACCGGGTCGAGGCTGGCAGGGCCACCCGGGAGATCCCGGACTGCGGGTCGGGGTTAGGTTGGCGCACATGACGGGACGGGGTACGCCGGCGACGGTGTTGCTGGCCAAGCGCGGCATCGCCCATCGCACCCATCCGTACGAGGTCCCGGCGGAGTCGCCGAACTACGGTGCCCTGGTCGCCGCCGCCCTCGGGGTGGCACCCGGCCGGGTCTTCAAGACCCTGGTGACCGAGGTGGACGGCGCGCTGACCGTGGCGATCGTGCCGGTCACCGGGGAGCTGGACCTCAAGGCCCTGGCCGCGGCAGTCGGCGGCAAGCGGGCCACCCTCGCCGATCGCGGGGCGGCCGAACGCGCCACCGGGTACGTACGTGGCGGCATCAGCCCGCTGGGGCAACGGAAGCGGCTACCCACGGTGCTCGACGCCTCCGCCCTGGAGCACGACACGGTGTACGTCTCGGCTGGTCGACGCGGTCTTCAGGTGGAGCTGGCCCCGACCGATCTGGTCGCCCTCACCAGCGCCCACACCGCCGCCCTCGCCACCGCCTGAGGCCCACCCCCCACCGGCCGAAGCCTTTCACCTAGCCGAGCCCGCCACCAGGCCGAGCCCGCCACCGCCCGAGGCCCGGCGCTAGCTGGGGCCCGCTGAGTCAGCCCGCCACCGGGCTGAGGCTCGCCATCGGCCGAGGCTCGCCATCGGCCGAGGCTCGCCATCGGCCGAGGCTCGCCGCCGTTACGCCGCAACGGCGGTATCCCTGCCGGTCGGTTACCCCCACTTCGCCGAAACGGTGTCGATCACCCGGGCACCGCCGGAGTGATCACCCCGGACACCGGCGCGGCAGGGAGGTGTCTTCGACGTTGCCGAATTGTTACTGCCGACAACAAACTAGCCCCCGCCGCGCCCTTGTGTCGACGCGCGGGGCGCAATACGTTGCCGGGCACAACAAAAGAACGTCATCAACACACCGACACCCTTCCCACTCTCGAAAGGACCCTGCAGATGCGCAAGGGCTTCCTCGCCGTCGGCGCCGTGGGCGTGCTCGCCCTCGGCAGCCTGACGGCCTGCGGCGACGACTCCGGCGACCAGGCCGGTGGCGGCTCCGGCAAGACCCCGAAGATCGGCGTGATCCTGCCGGACAGCAGCTCCTCGGTCCGCTGGGAGAGCGCGGACCGCAAGTTCCTCAAGGAGGCGTTCGACGCGGCCGGTGTCCAGTCGGACATCCAGAACGCCCAGGGCGACAAGAACGCCTTCCAGACCATCGCCGACCAGATGATCACCAACGGCGTCACCGTGCTGATGATCGTCAACCTGGACTCCGGCACCGGTAAGGCCGTCCTGGACAAGGCCAAGTCGCAGGGTGTCGCCACCATCGACTACGACCGCCTGACCCTCGGCGGCTCGGCGGAGTACTACGTCAGCTTCGACAACGTGGCGGTCGGCAAGCTGCAGGGCGAGGGCCTGGTCAAGTGCCTCACCGACGCGAAGGTCGAGAAGCCGGCGATCGCCTACCTCAACGGCTCGCCGACCGACAACAACGCCACCCTGTTCAAGGAGGGCTACGACTCGGTCCTCAAGCCGAAGTTCGACTCCGGCGAGTACACCAAGGCCGCCGACGACTCCGTGCCGGACTGGGACAACACCCAGGCCGCGACCATCTTCGAGCAGCAGCTCACCAAGACCGGCGGCAAGATCGACGGGGTCCTCTCCGCGAACGACGGCCTCGGCAACGCCGCCATCTCCGTGCTGAAGAAGAACAACCTCAACGGCAAGGTCCCGGTCACCGGGCAGGACGCCGACCCGCAGGCGTTGCAGAACATCCTCGCCGGTGACCAGTGCATGACGGTCTACAAGGCGGTCAAGAAGGAGGCGGACGCCGCCGCCGAGCTGGCCATCGCGCTGGCCAAGGGCGAGCGCAAGGAGACCGGCCAGACGGTCCGGGACCCGGAGGGCAACCGTGACGTGCCCGCCGTCCTGCTCACCCCGGCGGCGATCTACAAGGAGAACGTCAAGGACGTCATCGCCGACGGCTACGTGACCAAGGAACAGATCTGCACCGGCGACTACGCCAAGCTCTGCACCGACGCGGGCATCAGCTGACCCGTCCCCGCCGAAGCGACGCCGCCCGGTACGGCAATCCCGTACCGGGCGGCGTCGCTGGACGGGCCCCGATCGCCTCCGTGGAATAAGGAGAACCCCGTGTCCGCGACCCCACTGCTGGAGCTACGCGGGATCGACAAGAGCTTCGGTCCCGTCCAGGTGCTGCGTGACGTCGCCTTCGCCGCCTACCCGGGCGAGGTCACCGCCCTCGTCGGTGACAACGGCGCCGGCAAGTCGACCCTGGTCAAGTGCATCAGCGGCATCTACTCCACCGATGCCGGCGAGTTCGTCTTCGACGGTCAACCGGTGACCATCAACAGTCCGCGGGACGCCGCCGCGCTCGGCATCGAGGTCGTCTATCAGGATCTGGCGCTCTGCGACAACCTCGACATCGTGCAGAACATGTTCCTCGGGCGGGAGAAGCGCAACGGCATCGTGCTGGACGAGCCGACGATGGAGCAGATGGCCGCGGAGACCCTGGCCGGGCTCTCCGTACGCACCGTCAAGTCCCTGCGCCAGCACGTCTCCAGCCTCTCCGGTGGTCAGCGCCAGACCGTGGCGATCGCCAAGGCGGTGCTCTGGAACAGCAAGCTGGTGATCCTGGACGAGCCGACCGCCGCCCTCGGCGTCGCGCAGACCGCCCAGGTCCTCGAACTCGTTCGCCGGCTGGCCGACAACGGCCTGGCCGTCGTCCTCATCTCGCACAACATGAACGACGTCTTCGCCGTCTCCGACCGCATCGCCGCGCTCTACCTCGGCCAGATGGTCGCCCAGGTGAGGACCACCGACATCACCCACGCCCAGGTGGTCGAGCTGATCACCGCCGGCCGCTCCGGCGAGCTGGGACTCGCCGCCGATCCGGGCGTCAACGGCAACGGCGCGGCGCCGGCCGACAGCACCACTGGAGGCGTCTCATGAGCATCACCGCCGTCACGAAGGTGGGTCCCGCCGCCGTCGCACCGGCACCCACCATCGGCAGCCACCTCCGCGACTACTGGCAGCGGGTACGCGGCGGAGACATCGGCGCCCTGCCTGCGGTCGCCGGTCTGCTCGTCCTCTGCACGATCTTCTCGATCATGCGGCCGTCGTTCCTCACCGCCGGCAACTTCGCCAACCTGTTCACCCAGGGCGCGGCGGTCACCCTGATCGCGATGGGTCTGGTCTTCGTCCTGCTGCTCGGCGAGATCGACCTGTCGGCCGGCTTCGCCAGCGGGGTCTGCGCGGCCGTGCTGGCCAACCTGATCACCGTCCTGGGCTACCCGTGGTACGTCGCGGTGCTCGCCGCCCTGCTCACCGGCATGGTCATCGGCACCACCCTGGGCTTCCTGGTCGCCAAGGTGGGCATCCCCTCCTTCGTGGTCACCCTCGCCGGCTTCCTCGCCTTCCAGGGGGTGGTGCTGCTGCTGATGAAGGAGGGCCGCAACATCTCCGTCCGCGAGCCGGTGGTGGTGGCGATCGTCAACCGCAACATGCCGGTCGCGCTCGGCTGGACCCTCGCCGCGATCGCGATAGCCGGATTCGCCGTGGTGCAACTGCTCCGCTATCGCAGTCGCGCCGCCCGGAACCTGATCAACGATCCGCTCCCGGTGGTGCTGGGTCGCATCGCCGCCCTGGCCCTGGTCCTGGGCTTCGCCGTCTACGTGCTCAACCTGGAGCGCAGCCTCAACGTGCTGATCACCTCCCTCAAGGGGGTGCCGATCGTGGTGCCGATCGTCGCCGTACTGCTGGTGGTCCTGACCTTCGTGCTCCAGCGCACCAGCTACGGCCGGCACATCTACGCGGTCGGCGGCAACCGGGAGGCGGCCCGGCGGGCCGGCATCAACGTGGACCGCATCCGCATCTCGGCCTTCATGATCTGCTCGACCATGGCCGCGGTCGGTGGCATCGTGGCGGCCAGCCGGGCCAACTCCGTGGACCCGA
The DNA here is from genome assembly GCF_040643455.1 of Micromonospora sp. NPDC047134. NCBI lineage: Bacteria > Bacillati > Actinomycetota > Actinomycetes > Micromonosporales > Micromonosporaceae > Micromonospora > Micromonospora sp. NPDC047134. The sequence goes on along the minus strand of NZ_JBEYUI010000018.1, from coordinate 123,832 downwards.
ACACCGGCGGCAGCAACGTGCTGCTCTACGCCGTGGGCGCGGCGGTGATCGGCGGCACAAGCTTGTTCGGGGGCAAAGGCCGCGTATTGGACGCGGTTCTCGGTGGCGCCGTCGTGGCCGTGATCGACAATGGGATGGGTCTGATGGGCTACAGCTCCGGCGTCAAGTACGTGGTCACCGGCGTGGTGCTGTTGCTCGCGGCCAGTGTCGACGCGCTGTCCCGACGACGAGCCTCGGCCACCGGAAACCGCTGAACGCACCACCGAAAGTAGTAACCATTAGATGCGCGTAGGACCCAGCCAGGACGAGATCCGCCGGCAGAATCTCGGCGCGCTACTGCGCTACGTGCATCTGCACGGCGCGACCACCCGCGCCGAGTTGACCAACGCGCTCGGACTGAACCGCAGCACCATCGGTGCGCTCACCGCCGACCTGGCCGCCGCCGGCCTGGTGACCGAGGGGGCGCCGAAGGAGACCGGCCGGGCCGGACGACCCTCACTTGTCGTCCGGCCCGAGTCGGAACGGATCTTCGCGTACGCGTACAGCATCGAGGTGGACCGGCTGCGGGCCGCCCGGGTCGGCCTCGGCGGGGCGATGCTCGACCGCCGGGAGCTGGACCGGCCCCGGGGTCTCACCGCCGCAGAGGCCGCCCCCCTGCTGGCCGGGGCGGTCAAGGAGATGCGGCAGGCCCTGCCGGCCGACGCCGTCTGCGTCGGGGCCGGCATCGCGGTCTGCGGCATGGTGCGTCGCCACGACGGCCTGGTCCGGCTCGGGCCGGCCACCGGGTGGGTGGACGAGCCGATCGGGGCGGCGGTCAGCGCCGAACTCGGCGCGGAGGTGCCGGTGACGGTCGGCAACGTGGCCGAGGTGGCCGCCTTCGCCGAGCACGCCCGGGGCACGGCGGCCGGCTGCGACAACGTCATCTTCCTCTACGGCGACGTGGGGGTCGGGGCCGGAATCATCGCCGGGGGGAGGCGGCTGACCGGGCACGGCGGGTACGGCGGCGAGGTCGGCCACATGGTGGTGGTCCGGGACGGGGCCCGCTGCGAGTGCGGCAACCGGGGCTGCTGGGAGACCGAGATCGGTGAGCACGGCCTGCTGCGGGCCGCCGGGCGCTCGGACGCCCGGGGCCGGGAGGCCCTGCTGGCGGTCTTCGACGCCGCCGACCGGGGCGACGCCCGGGCCCAGACGGCGGTACGCCAGGCCGGCGACTGGCTCGGCTTCGGGGTGGCCAACCTGGTCAACATCTTCAACCCGGAGATGGTCATCTTCGGTGGCACCATGCGGGACCTGTACCTGGCCGCCGCCGCTCAGGTACGCAGTCGACTGAACTCCAACGGGCTGCCCGCCTGCCTGGAGCACGTACGCCTGCGCACTCCCCTGCTCGGCGCGGACGCCCCGCTGATCGGCGCCGCCGAACTGGCCTTCGACCGGCTGCTGGCCGACCCCCTGGACGTCGGCTGACCAGGTACGCCGGCAGCGCCATGAGGTGGATCCGGGAACGATGAACTGATCGGCCGGTCGATCCGTACCAGTGTGCGGACGGGCGACCAACGGCGTGCGGACGCTCGTCGGGCAGATGATCGGTTCTCGACCGAGGAGGCACCGCAGACATGGCATCGCTGGATTCCGCTCGTCACCGGCAGGGCAATCGGTCCCCCCGGTTGGCGCTGCTGCTCACCACGATCGCCGCGGCCCTCGTCGTGCTGCCCGGGGCGGCCTTGGCCGCGCCCGCCGGTCAGCAACTCGCCGCCGCCGACCAGGCCCTGCTCGACGGCGTACGGCTGGCCGGGCTCTGGGAGATGCCGGCCGGGCAGATGGCCGCCGAGAAGGGCCAGTCCCGGGTGGTCCGGGAGATCGGTGCGGAGATCGCCCGTCAGCACGAGGAACTGGACCGGCTGACCGTGGAGGCCGCCAACAAGCTCGGCGCCACCATCCCCAACCAGCCGACCGCCGAACAGCAGCAGTGGCTGACGGAGATGAAGGACGCCACCGGGGCCCGCTTCGACCAGATCTTCGTCACCCGCCTCCGGGTCGCCCACGGCAAGATCTTCCCGGTGGTCGGCGCGGTCCGGGCCAGTACCCGCAACGAGGTCATCCGGGACCTGGCCAACGCCACGAACAAGTTCGTCGGCGACCACATGCTGATGCTGGAGAGCACCGGTCTGGTCCGGTACGCCGAACTGCCCCCGGCCGCCCTGCCCGCCCCCGGCAACGACGGGCTGATCGCCGCCGCCGCGGCCAACACCGGTCCGCAGGTCGGCATCAGCAACACCGTGATCTGGGTGATCTTCCTGGGTGCGATCGGCACCGGCGGCTTCCTCAGCTACCGCCTGCTGCGCCGTAACTGACTCCCACCAGATGCCCACCCGTACCCGGGCCGGGGTCCTGTTCGGGCTGGCCCTGGCCACCTTCTGCGCCACCCTGGGCGCGGTCCTGGGGGCGGCCGGTCCGGCGGCGGCGCACGCCGTCGTGGTCGCCACCACCCCGCAGCGTGACGAGGTGCTCGGCTACGCCCCACGCGAGGTGCTGGTCACCTTCAGTGAACCGGTGGCCGTGGTGCCCGGCCGGGTGCAGGTGCTGGCCCCGGACGGCAAGCGGATCAACGTAGGTGACCCGGAGGTCCGCGACCGCACCATGCGGATCGCCCTGCGGGCGGCCGACCGGCCGCTCGGCACCTACCTGGTCAGCTACCGGGTGGTCTCGGCGGACAGCCACCCGATCTCCGGCAGCTTCACCTTCGCCGCCGGGGCCCCCTCGGCCACCCCGCCCCTGCCGGAGGAGGTCGGGTCACCGGCCGGGGTCCTGGTGCCGGTGGCCAAGTACCTCGGCTACCTGGGGCTGCTGCTGGCCGTCGGCCCACCCCTGCTGGCGGCGACGATGTGGCCGCCCCTACGGTCCCGCCGCCGCGCCACGATCACGGCCCTGGTGGGGCTGGGTCTGGTTGCCGTCGCCACCCTGGGCACCTGGGTAGGGCAGGCCGCCCAGGTGGTCGGCGCACCGGTCGGACGGCTGTCCGTGGCGGACCTGCGGGCGGTAGCGGACAGCGACATCGGGCTGGTGCTGACCGTACGCCTGGGGTTGGTCTGCCTGGCCGCGGCCCTGCTGCCGCCGGTCACCCGGGGCACCGCGGGGCGGGGTAGCCCGGGTGCCCTGGCGGTGGTGGGGGTGGCCGCCCTGGCCACCTGGCCGTTGGCCGGGCATCCGGTGGCCGCACCGGTGCCGCCGGTGAGCATCGTGCTGACCACCGTGCACCTCATCGGGATCGCCGTGTGGCTGGGCGGTCTGCTGACCCTGACGGTGTTCCTGCTGCCGGGCACCCACGAGCGGGTCCTGGCCCGGATCCTGCCGGCCTGGTCCCGGTGGGCCACCCTGGCGGTGGCCTGGTTCCTCACCGCCGGGCTGGTCCAGGCCGCGATCGAACTGGGCCGGCCCTCGGCGCTGCTGGACAGCACCTACGGGCGGCTGCTCGGTGCCAAGGCCGGGCTGCTGGCCGTGGTGCTGGCGGTGGCCGCCGGGCAGCGACGACTGATCCGCCGCCGGGCCGCCGCAGCCCAACCCGGGCGGGTAGCCCGGGCGGCCGGAGTGGAACTCGGGGTGACTGCGGTGATCCTGGCCGTGACCGCCCTGCTGGTGCAGACCCCACCGGGCCGCACGGCCGGTACGGCCGCCGCCGGGGTCACCCGGGAGGGGGTCGCCCAGTCGGTGACCACCAACCTGTTCACCCTCCAGTTCGACATCTACCCGGCCGCCGCCGGCACCACGAACAGCCTGCACGCCTACGTCTACACGCCGCAGGCGCGGGAGTTGCCGGTGGCCGAGTGGACGATCACGGCCGCTCTGCCGGAGGCCGGCATCGAGCCGATCACCGTGGAGGTCTTCGCGCTGGAACCACACCACGGCAGCGCCGAGATCCACTTCCCGGTGCCCGGGGACTGGACCCTGCGCATCGCCGCCCGGACCAGCGAGATCGACCGCTCCACCGCCACCACCACGGTGACCATCCGCTGAGTGCTCAGCGGTCGACCTGGGTGAAGTCCCAGGAGTGCGGTGGCCGGGCCAGCAGCATCACCGGGGGCTCGGGCATCGGTCGAGGGTTGCTCCGCCACTTGGAGATCACCACCACCCGGTGATCCGTGGAGGAGAAGACCTCGCTGGAGACGTGCAGGGGATCGTGCTCGAACTCGGGCAGGGCCGTGTCGCAGACCCAGGTGATCAGATCGGCGAACGCGTACGGCTCGGCCCGCACCTCCCACATCCGTACGATCACGTAGCCGTCCTCCCTCTAGACGCTGACCGTGGTCAGCGGCATCGCCGAATCCGCCGGCAGATCCAGTCGGCTCGGCGCGACCCCGGCGGCGACCAGGTGGGAGCCGAGCGCGGCCACCATCGCGCCATTGTCGGTGCACAACCCCGGTCGGGGCACCCGTACCCGGATGCCGTGGCGGGCCGCACGCTGCTCGGCCATCGCCCGCAGCCGCGAGTTGGCCGCCACTCCCCCACCGATCACCAGGGTCTCGATGCCGTTGCTGCGGCAGGCGTCCAACGCCTTGGCCACCAGCACGTCACAGACCGCCTCCTGGAAGGAGGCGGCGACATCGGCGACCGGAACGGCTTCACCGGCTCGCTGTCGGGCCTCCACCCAGCGGGCCACCGCGGTCTTCAGCCCGGAGAAGGAGAAGTCGTAGCGATGGTTGGCCAGATCCTTGGCGGCGGTCAGCCCGCGCGGAAAGGCGATGGCCGCCGGGTCACCCGAGCGGGCCTCCCGGTCGATGTACGGACCACCGGGGAAGGGCAGCCCGAGCAGTCGGGCGATCTTGTCGAAGGCCTCACCGGCCGCGTCGTCGATGGTGGCACCCAGGGGGGTCACCCCCCGGGCCAGGTCGTCGACCATCAGCAGGGAGGAGTGCCCCCCGGAGACCAGCAGCGCCACCGCCGGTTCGGGCAGCGGACCGTGCTCCAGGGTGTCCACGGCCACGTGGGCGGCCAGGTGGTTGACCCCGTACACCGGCTTCTCGGCGGCCACCGCGTAACCCTTGGCGGCGGCCACCCCGACCAGCAGGGCACCGGCCAGGCCGGGGCCGGAGGTCACCGCGATCGCGTCGATGTCGGCCAGGGTCACCCCCGCGGAGGTCAGGGCCCGCTGCATGGTCGGCACGATGGCCTCCAGGTGGGCCCGGCTGGCCACCTCCGGCACCACCCCACCGAAGCGGGCGTGCTGGTCGACGCTGGAGGCCAGGGCGTCCGCCAGCAGGGTGTGTCCGCGTACGATGCCGACCCCGGTCTCGTCGCACGAGGTCTCGATGCCGAGGATCAACGGTTCGTCAGCCATGGGGTCTCGCCTCCTCGATCCGCTGCATCACCAGTGCGTCCGTGTTGCTCGGTTGGTAGTAGCCACGGCGTACCCCGATCGGTTCGAAGCCGTAGGTGGCGTAGAGCCGCTGGGCCGGCGCGTTGTCCGCGGCGACCTCCAGGAGCACGGACCGCAGGCCGCGTCGTCCCGCCTCGGCCAGCAACTCCTCCAGCAGCAGTCGCCCGATCCCCCGCCGCTGGGCCTCCCGGCGTACCGCGATGTTCTGCACCCAGGCCTCGTCCGGCGGGGCCACGGCCAGCCCGGCGTAGCCGAGCACCCCACCCCGCTCGTCCGTGGCGACCCGGTAGTGGTGCCCGTTGGCCAGTTCGTTCCAGAACATCGCGGCGGACCACTGTTCGGCACCGAAGAGGTCCGCCTCGATGGGGAGTACCTGCTCGATGTGCCACCAGCGGAACCGGTCCAGCCGTACCTCGGTCACGGCAGGACCGACTTGCGGGCGGTCGCCGCCACGGCGTCCGGCCGACGCAGGTACAGCGGGGTCAACGGGTCCCCGGGGGCCCCGGCCCGGATCCGCTCGGCGGCCAGGGTGGCCAGGGCGTTCGCCTCCGGGTAGCGCGGCTCGGCCCGCAGGGGCAGCCCGAGCTGGTCGGCGTAGCGGTGCGCGCCGTCGCCGACCGCGACCGTCACAGCCAGGTCGCGGGCCCGTTGGGCGGCGACCCCGGGCGCGGAGACCTCCGGCCCGACCAGCCGTTGACCGGCCCCGTCGTAGATCGCCCAGTAGATCTCCCGGCGGCGCGCGTCGCTCGCCGCCAGCACCGGTTCCCCGGCCGCCGCCGGGTGACCGATGGCGTCCAGGGAGCAGACTCCGTACGCCGGGATGTCGAGCACCTGGGCCATGGTGGCTGCGGTGACCAGCCCCACCCGCAGCCCGGTGAACGGGCCGGGGCCGAGCCCGGCGACGATCGCACCCAGGTCGGCCGGGCGGGCACCGAGGTCGGCGAGCACCCCGTCCACCTGTGGCGCCAGCAGTTCGCCGTGCGCCCGGGCATCGACCGTGCACCGGTGCGCCCGGGTCGTGACGCCGTCGGCGGTGACCTCTACCAGCGCCGCCGTCACCGCCGGGGTCGAGCTGTCCACCACCAGTACGAGCACAATGACCCAGCCTAGCCGCATCGTCTCCGGCCCTTGGACGCCCGCCCGCCATCGCCGTCGGGTCGTAGCGCTCGCACGCACCGCACCAAGGAGGTACGGGGCCAGGCGCGTCAGCGCCTGGCCCCGGGGGCGACGGATCAGTTGCGACGGATCAGTTGCGGCGGCTCCACTGCTGGTTGGCTCCACCCCAGCAGCTGTACAGCTGGAGAAGCGCCCCGTTACCGCTGCCACCGGCGTCGAGGCACAGCCCTGACTGCACTCCGGTGATCGTGCCGTTGGAGTTGATGTTCCACTGCTGGTTCGCGCCGCCGTGGCAGTCGTAGATGGTCACCCGCGTACCGTTGCTGGTGCCCTGATTCGCGGCGTCCAGGCACTTGCCGTTCACCGTCAGCTGCCGGCTCGAGGTGTGGGTGAACCGCTGGTTCGCGCCACCCCAGCAGTCATACAACTGGATCTGGGTGCCGTTGCTGGTGCTCGAGTTCGGCACGTCCAGGCACCGGCCGGACTGCTGACCGACGATCATCTGGCCGCTGCCGCCACTGGGCGGCGGGGTGGTCGGGTTGCCCGGGTTGCCCGGGTTGCCGGGGTCGGAGTTACCGCCTTCCGACAGGGTGATGTCGGAGCTTCCCTGGCTCTGGTAACCCTCGGTGGCCATGATCTGGTAGTAGTGGTTGCCCAGGTTCAGGCCGACGCGGGCCCAGGCGTCGAAGTGGTTGGCGGTGGTGATGGTGCCACTGCTGCGCTTCTGCTGCCGGACGCTCCAGTACTGGTAGAACGTCTGGGTGCCGTCGATCGACGGGGCGTTGACCCGCTGGCTGCGGAGGATGTCGTACGTGCCGCCGTCGGTGGTGATGCTGCCGAGCCGGGTGGCGCCGCTGCTCGGGTTGTAGCTGCCGAAGTTCTCGACGATGTAGTACTCGACCAGCGGGTTGCGGGTCCAGCCGTACAGGGCGAGGTAGGTGTTGTTGTTGCCCGGGTTGTAGTTGCCCGAGTAGGTGATCGTGCGGCGGGTTCCGGGGTTCCAGCCCTTGCCGCCGACCCAGTTGTTGGTGCTCCTGTTCCACGAGCTGGAGTAGCGGCCGTTCTCACGCAACACCATGCAGGCGTCGCCGCTGTCCTTCCAGAACGAGAAGAAGAACCCGTTGTGGGTGCCTTCCGTGTTCGAGCAGACCTGCCGGTCGGCCTCGGCGTGGGCGGGGCTGGCCGAGATCGCGATGGTGCCGGTGGTGGCCAACACTGCGGCGAATGCGGCGGCAGCCAGCATCCTGATGCGGCCGCGTCGGCGGCTCTTACGGTGAGTGGGGACTTCGTTCATGGTGGCGTGCTTCTCCTTGCGAGAGGCGGCGTGGCGTAATCGACGGGGTGCGTGTGCTCCAGGGACGGTCACCGCGCGTCGATGCTGCGCCTTGGCGGTAAGAATTTCCGGACTGTCGGTTGTGTGGGTGCTCCACTGCTACTTGCCGTCGCCACTGACCTCCAGACTGAGCAAGTTAGCCAGCATCTATGTCTTCGATATCGTTATCCAAATATCGACGCCAGTCAAGAAATGTCGTCCGACCGGCACTTCCGGAACTACCAGGCGGATGCCGCCACCTGCTAGGTGCGGGCAGTCTGGAGGCAGGAGCACACGGCTCAGCCGGCCGACCGCTCCCAGTCGATTGTGGGCAGGCCGGCATCGGCGAGCGCCTTGGTGGCGGCGCTGAACGGCCGACTGCCGACGGCGCCGTGTTCGCACGGAACACGGCGCCGTCGGTCGTGGGCGCGCCGAGGTCAGACGACCTTGAAGCTGCTCAGCGGAGCCTGCACGTTGTGCAGGTCACCGCTCGGCACGTAGTAGCTGATCCCGGTGCAGTTGGCGCCCTCGTACACCCGCAGCGAGTAGTCGGTGAGGTTCAGCCAGCCCAGGAAGCCCATCGAGCTGTTCACGCAGTCGGTGCCGAAGGGTGCCGGGTACTCGACCGTGGCGCCGTTGAACCACTTGGACTCGTGCAGGCACAGGGTGCCGTCGACGTAGGTGCAGCTGCGGGATTCGGCCGCAGCCGCGGGGGCTCCGGTCACCGCGATCGCGGCGGCACTGATGGTGGCGAGCAGGACGGTCCGGACAGGCTTCGACGGGCGCATGCAGTCCTCCTTGATGCGGGTGGTGGCAGGTCGGTGACGAGTCACATTGATCGATCATCACCAACTAGTTGCATGGTCGACTGTCCGAGCACGGACTGTCAACACGTCAAGAACACTGCCGACATCGGAAGGAACGAACGTGCAGCCGGACTGCACGCCTAGCCGGCCGTACGCTCCCAGACGATGGTGGGCAGGCCGGCGTCGGCGAGCGCCTTGTTGGCGGCGCTGAACGGCCGGCTGCCGAGGAAGCCACGCGGGTTCATCGGGCTCGGATGCCCCGCCTCCAGCACCACGTGCTGCGGGTTGCTGACCAGCGCCGCCTTCTTACGCGCGTAACCGCCCCAGAGCAGGAAGACCACCCGGGACTCCAGCGCGTCGAGGGCATGGATGGTGGCGTCGGTGAACTCCTCCCAACCCCGGTTCGCGTGCGAGCCCGGGGCACCCTGCCGCACCGTCAACACCGAATTGAGCAGCAGCACGCCCTGCGCGGCCCAGCCGTCCAGGTTGCCGCTGCGCGGCTTGGGCACCCCCAGGTCCTCGCCCAACTCCTTGAAGACGTTGCGCAGCGACGGCGGCACGGACACCCCCTCACGCACGCTGAAGCTCAGCCCGTGCGCCTGACCCACCCGGTGGTAGGGGTCCTGGCCCAGGATCAGCACCCGGCAGTCCGCCGGGGCGCACAGCCGGTAGGCGGAGAACAGGTCCTCCACCGGCGGGAAGACCGTGCCGGTGGCGTACTCCTTGGCGACGAACTCGCCCAGCGCGGCCGTGCGGGCCGGGTCGAGGTGCGGGGTCAGCACCTCCCGCCAGGCCTCCGGCAGCAGTGCGGGCAGGTCCAGGGGGGTGAGATCGTCGGGCATCGGCGGCCTTTCCGCGCGGCTAGGTCGGTCCCCGGCACTGTAGGCGCACGGTACGACGGCGCTGCCGGTGGCCGGGCCGAGGGTCAGTCCAGGGCGGTCAGCCGCTGCGCCCAGTCGCCGCCGACCGGCACCAGTTCCGCTACCCGGGTGTCGTCGTCGCGCCGGTCCAGCCGGACCCACAGGTGCGCGTCGGTCAACTGCTCGACCAGCCCCTCCCCCCACTCGACCACGGTCACCGACTCGTCGACGGAGGCGTCCAGGTCCAGGTCGTCGATCTCGGCCCGGGGATCGGTAGCGTCGCCCAGCCGGTACGCGTCGGCGTGCACCAGGGCCACCCCCCGCCCCGCCTCCGGATCGGGCCGGTGCACCCGGGCGATCACGAAGGTCGGCGAGGTGATGTCACCGAGCACCCCCAGGCCGGCCCCGATCCCCTGGGTCAGCGCGGTCTTGCCGGCACCCAACGGACCGGTGAGCAGCACCAGATCGCCGGTACGCAGCAACCCGGCCAGCCGCCGACCGAAGGCGTGGGTGTCGGCGGCCGTCGGCAGGACGAACCGGGTCACGCGGATCCCGGCCCGTAGTTGCCGAGGAACCCCAGCAGGGCCTCGTTCACCTCGTCGGCGTGCTCCAGCATCACCACATGCCCACTGTCGTGGATCTTGACGAACTCGGCGTGCGGCAGCCGCCGGACGATCTCCTCGGAATGATTCACGGGTGTGATCATGTCCTTGTCCCCGACGATCACCAGCACCGGAGTACCCTCCAGCGCCGCCAGCGCCGGAAACCGCGAGTGGGTGGCGATCGTCCGCAGGTAGCGGGTCACCGTGTCCGCCGAGGTACGGGAGTTCATCTGCTCCACGTACGACACCAGGGCCGGACTGGGGTTGTCCGTACCGAAGCCGTACTTGCGGGTCAGCAGCCAGGCCACATTCGTGGTCGACCGGCGGGCCCGGTCGATCACCGACCCGCCATACCGGGTGACATTGCCGGCCATGTACAGCACCGGGCTGCTCACCCGACCCAGCAGGGCCGGGGCCACCAGCTTCGTCTCCGCCAGCAACCCGCCCGAGGTGGCCATCAGCACGGTGCCCACCACCCGGTCGCCGAACATCTCCGGATACAGCTCGGCCAGCGCCATGATGGTCATCCCGCCCATCGAGTGGCCGACCAGCACCAGCGGCCCCTCGGCCGCCACCTCGTCGATGACCCGGCGCAGGGTGTGGCCGAGGGCGTCCAGGTCGTACTCCCCGCTCTCCAGCCGACCCGAACGGCCGTGACCGGGCTGGTCGTACGCGACGATGCGGTGCTCGCCCCGCTGGGCGAGCAGCTTGCGTTGGAAATGGAAGGTGCCCATGTCCAGGCAGAAACCGTGCACCAGCACCACGGTCGGGTTGCCCTCGACCGGGCGGGTCGGCTCGACCACCTCGACATGGATGTCCGTACCGTCCGGCATCTCCAGCCGGTACGCCTCGTCGTACCGCTGCCGGCCGAAGACCTCGTCGGCGTACGGGTCGGTGGGGTCGGCCTTCAGTCGACGGACCAGGGCCCGCTCGGTGGCGACCCCGACCGCGGTCGCCGCGGCGGCCACCCCGAGGGCCGCACCCACCAGACCTGCGGCCCGGCCCGCCGCCGTCCGTGGCCTGGGGATGTGGAAACGGTTGCTCATGTGGTCACCCCGTCGTAGACCCGGGGAACCCGGGTGCCGCCGAAGCGGGTGACGATCTCGTAGTTGATGGTGCCGACCGCCTCGGCCCAGTCGTCCGCGGTGGGTTCCCCCTCGGCACCGCTGCCGAAGAGGGTCGCCACGTCACCGGCGGCCACCGGGTCGTCGCCGCAGTCCAGGACGAACTGGTCCATGCAGACCCGCCCGGAGATGGTCCGGCGGCGTCCACCGAGCTGCACCGGGCCGGTGTTGGAGGCGTGCCGGGGCACCCCGTCGGCGTACCCCAGGGGCACCACCGCCAGGTTCGCGTCACTGCCGGTGGTGTACGTGTGGCCGTAGGAGACCCCGGTGCCGGCCGGGACCCGCTTGGTCAGCATCACCCGGGCCCGGGCGGTCATCGCCGGACGCAGCCCGTGGGTCTGGCCGGCCACCGGGGAGAGCCCGTACACGGCGATCCCCGGGCGGACCAGGTCGAAGTGGGTGTCGGGTCGGGTCAGGGTGGCCGCCGAGTTGGCCAGGTGGCGGTAGCGGGGCCGCAGTCCGGCCCGCTCGACCATGGCCAGCCCTTCGTGGAAGACCGCCAACTGCCGGTCCGTGGTCGGATGACCGGGTGAGTCCGCGTACACGAAGTGGCTCCACACCCCGACCACCTCGACCAGACCGTCGGCCTGGGCCTTGGCGGCGGCGTCCAGCAGGGCCGGCCAGTCGTCGAGGATCGCCCCACCCCGGGACAACCCGGTGTCGATCTTCAGATGCACCCGGGCGGGCCGTTGCGCCTGTCGACTCGCCTCGGTCATCTCCTCCAGTTGTGGCAGACTCGCCACCCCCAGATCCACCTCGGCCGCTATGCCGGTGTGCAGGGGTAAGCCCGGCACCAGCAGCCAGGCCAGGACCGGGGCCTCGATGCCGGCCGCGCGCAGGGCCAGCGCCTCGTCCAGGGTGCAGACCCCGAGCCAGGAGGCCCCGGCATCCAGGGCGGCGTGGGCGGCCGGAACCATCCCGTGGCCGTAGCCGTCGGCCTTCACCACCGCCATCAACTCGGCGCTGGTGCCGGCACGCAGCCGACTCACGTTCTCCCGGATCGCGTCCAGATCCACGCGCACCTCGGCCTGCCACATGCCCCCACCCTACTTTCCACCCTGATCAGCGCGCTGCGCACCGGACAGGTCCGGCGGGTGCGGGCGGGTCGGCCCAGGGCAGGTCAGGGCAGCCGGGCGAGCACGGCCCGGAGCGCGGTGGCCACCTCGGGGGCGGTTACCGGGCCGCCGCGGGCCGCCTCCCGACCGGCCAGGCCGTGCACGTACGCCGCCGCGGCGGCGGCCCGCTCCGCCGGCAGCCCGGCCGCCAGCAGGGAACCGAGCAGCCCGGCCAGCACATCCCCGGTCCCGCCGGTGGCCAGCGCGGGGGTGCCGCTCGGATTGACGTACGCCCGGCCGTCCGGGGTGCCGATCACCGTGCGGTTCCCCTTGAGCAGCACCACGGCGTTCATCCAGGCGGCCAGCCGGAGGGTGGCGGCCACCCGGTCCCCGCCGGGCTGCTCACCGCAGAGCCGGGTGAACTCCCGGTCGTGCGGGGTGACCACGATCGGGGCGTCCCGCCGCCGCAACGCCTCGGCCAGGGAGCCGTCGACCAGCAGGGTCAACGCGTCCGCGTCCAGCACCACCGGCACCGGGGCGGCCAGCACGGTCCGCAGTTCGGTGACCGCCTGCTCGTCCGTGCCCAACCCCGACCCGCACACCCAGGCCTGCACCCGGCCGGCGTCGGCCACCCGACCGGTGGCGATCACGGAGGGGTGCTGGCGGACCACCTCCTCGCGGGCCCCACCGGCGTAGCGGACCAGGCCGGTGGGCCCGGCCAGGGCGCCACCGACCGAGAGGGTGGCGGCACCCGGATAGGTGGCCGACCCGGTGGCCACCCCCACCACCCCCCGGGTGTACTTCTCCGAGGCGGCGTCCAGCCGGGGCCACCACTGCGCCACATCCGACCACTCCACCACCTCAAGGGCGGGGCTGCCGCGCAGCCAGGGTTCGAGCCCGATGTCGACCAGCTCCACCTGCCCGGCCAGGGCGGCGGCCGGGCCGACCGCCAGGGCCGGCTTCAGCGCGCCGAAGGCGACCGTGACGTCGGCGCAGACCGCGTCGGGTCGGCCGGAGGAGGTGAGGGGCACGTCTCCGGTGTCCACCACCACCCCGCTGGGCACGTCCACCGCCAGCACGGTCGGCCGGGCCCCGTCCCGCCCCCGGTGTCCCGGCAGACTCGCCACCACCCGGGCGGCCGGCTCCCGCAACCCGCCCTGCCCGCCGATGCCGACGATGCCGTCCAGCACCAGGTCGAGCACGGGCGGCGGGTCCGGCACGACCCGTCCACCGGCGGCCCGCAACGCGGCCAGCCCTTCGGCGTGGACCCGATCCGGGGTCAGCAGCAGCGCCGACACGGCCGCTCCCCGCCGGGCCAGGCGGGCACCGGCGTACAGGGTGTCACCACCGTTGTCCCCGGAGCCGACCAGCAGCAGCACGGGGGCGGCGTACACCCCGCCCCGCTCGGCGAGCAGCAGCACGCACCGGCGCGCCAGTCCGGCGGCGGCACGCTGCATGAGGGTGCCCGGTGGGAGTTCGGCCATCAGTGCCGCCTCGGCCGCCCGTACCTCCGCCACCCGCCAGACCGGTCTCACCCGGCTCACCCTACCGGTGCGGGGGCCGCAGGGTAGCCCTCCGCCGATCGCCCGGCAATGCCTGTGGACAACCCGGCGGCACCTGAGGCGCCGGTTGTCCACAGGGCACCCCCGCCGCCGCCTGGGCCGCCTAGCGTCCGGTGAGTCGGCGGTACGGGGCCACGGGAGGGGCGATGCACCAGCAGGGATCGACCGCGCAGCCGGGTGTGGAGGTGGCTGTGCAGCCGGAGCAGTTGCACCGGATCGGACGGTCAGTGGGTGATCACGGCCATCGGGTGGCGAGCGGGTTGGCCGGGCTGCCGGGGTTGGCGGCACCGGCCCCCGGCTGGGCGGCCGGGGCCGCGCTGGGCGCCCTGGAGGCGGCCGTGCAGTCCTGGACGGCCCGGCTGGGCGGCCGGATCACCCAGACCGGTGAGGCCGTACGCTCCGCCGCCCGGTCGTACGAGTCGGCGGATGCCCGGGCCGCCACCCGACTGTCCGGCCTGCCCCGGTGACCGGCCCCGAGACGGCGGGCCAGGTCGGCTACGCCCAGCTCTCGACGGCCGATCCGGCGGGTTGGCAGGCCACCGGGACTGCCTGGGCGGGGCTGTGCGGCCTGACCCGACGACGGGCCGGGGAGCTGGCCGACGAGGCGGCGGCCCTGCGCCCCCAATGGTCCGGGCTGGCCGCTACCGCAGCCCAGGGCCAGTTGTCCGATCTGCGGGCCCAACTGCTCACCCTGGCCCCGGTGGCGATCGAGATCGACCAGGTGCTGGCGGAGTTCGCCGCCCGGCTGGCGGCGGCCCGGGCACGGTTGACGGCGGCGGTGACCCTGGCCGCCGCCGTCGGGGTGCTGATCGACCGCTGGGGTAGGGCCAGCCCCGATCCGGGTAGGGTGCCGCCGCACCGGGCCGTGCAGACGGTGACCCCGGTGGCGACGGCCCTCCGGGAGGCCCTGGCCCTGGCCGCCACGGCGGATCGGGAGGCCGCTGCCCGGCTGGACCAACTGGCCGCCGAGGCCGAGTCGGGCTGGATGACCCGACCCCCACCGGACCGGCCCGACCCGCACGCCGATCCGGCCCAGGTCAACCGCTGGTGGGCGGGGCTGACCCCGACCCAGCGCCGGTGGCTGATCGGCCACGAGCCGGAGCTGGTCGGTCGGCTGGACGGGATTCCGGCCGCCGCCCGCGACCAGGCCAACCGGCTGCTGCTGGAGGTACGGCGAGAGGAGCTGGTGCGACGCTGGGAGCGGTTGCTCAACCGGGTGCCACGGGGGCCCGCCGAGGCGCTCGGGCTACGCACGGTCGACGCCGCGTTGCGCGGGCTGGACGCCCTGACCGCTCGGCTGGCCGACCCGCAGCCCCCGCGGGCGTACCTGCTGGGGCTGGATGTCGGGGGTGAGGGGCGGACGGTGGTCGCCCTGGGCAACCCGGATCGGGCCGCCGCCATCCTGACCCATGTGCCGGGCACGACCGCCGGGCTGGACGACGCCACCGGCGAGCTGGGCCGGGCCACCCGGGTGCTGTCACGCGGCGCCGACCTGGCACCCGGACAGGAGACCTCGGCGGTGCTCTGGCTGGACTACGACGCCCCGGACTTCCTGCACGAGGCGGCCTGGGACCGCCAGGCCCACGCGGCCGGTGAGGCGCTGCACCGCTTCCAGGACGGGCTGCGGGTCACCCATGACGGGCCGCCCGCTCGGCAGACCGTGCTCGGGCACAGCTACGGATCCCTGGTGGTGGGCACCGCCGCCCGGGATCACGGGCTGGCGGCGGACGCCCTGATCTTCGTCGGCTCCCCCGGGGTCGGGGTGGGGCACGCCGACGAGCTGGGGGTGCCCGCCGGGCAGGTGTGGGCCAGCGCCGCACCGGACGACGTGATCCGGCTGACCCGACCCCCCGGTGAGCTGGCCCGACAGGCCCTGGTCAGTCTCTCCCCGGTGGCCGCGATCGCCGGGATGCTGACCGGCGACGACGACCAGCGCTGGTTCGGGCGGGATCCCGCCCACCCCTCCTTCGGGGGCAGCCGCTTCCCCAGCGGCCGGTACGGCCACAGCGGCTACTGGCATCCGGACAATCCGGCCCTGGACGGCATGGCCCGGATCGTGGTCGGCGGCTGACCGGGCAGGTGCGGCCGGGCGGTCCCTGGGACCGCCCGGCCCGGCGACTACTCGACCGTGACGGACTTGGCCAGGTTGCGCGGCTGATCCACGTCGTGTCCCCGGGCGGCCGCGATCTCCGCGGCGAAGATCTGCAGGGGCACGGTCGTCAGCAGCGGCGCCAGCAGGGTCGGGGTACGCGGCACGTAGATCAGGTGGTCGGCGTACCGGACCACGGACTGGTCCCCCTCCTCGGCGATCACGATGGTGCGGGCGCCTCGGGCGCGTACCTCCTGGATGTTGGAGACGATCTTGTCGTGCAGCAGGCTGCGGCCCACCGGGGAGGGCACCACACAGATCACCGGGGTGCCCTGGTCGATCAGGGCGATCGGGCCGTGCTTCAGCTCGCCCGCGGCGAACCCCTCGGCGTGCATGTACGCCAGCTCCTTGAGCTTGAGGGCTCCCTCCAGGGCCACCGGGTAGCCGACATGACGGCCGATGAACAGCACGGTCGGCTCGTCGGCCAGCTCGCGGGCCAGTTCCCGCACCGGCTCGATGCGCCCGAGCAGTTGCCGCAGCTTGTCCGGCACCTGGTGCAGTTGCTCCACCACGGCCGCCACCTCGTCGGCGAACTTGATGCCGCGCACCTGGGCCAGGTGCAGGCCGATCAGGTAGCAGGCGACCAACTGGGTCAGGAAGGCCTTGGTGGAGGCGACCGCGATCTCCGGCCCGCCGTGGGTGTAGAGCACCGCGTCGGACTCACGGGGGATGGTGGAGCCGTTGGTGTTGCAGATGGCCAGCACCCGGGCCTTCTGGTCCTTGGCGTGCCGCAACGCCATCAGGGTGTCCATGGTCTCGCCGGACTGCGAGATCACCACGATCAGGGTGGACCGGTCCAGCACCGGGTCGCGGTAGCGGAACTCGCTGGCCAGTTCCACCTCGCAGGGGATCCGGGTCCAGTGCTCGATGGCGTACTTGGCCACCAGCCCGGAGTGGTACGCCGTGCCGCAGGCCACGATGAAGATCTTGTCGACGTCGCGCAGATCCTGGTCGCTGAGCCGGACCTCGTCGAGCACGATCTCGCCGCTGTCGGTCAGTCGGCCCAGCAGGGTGTCCGCGACGGCCTGGGGCTGCTCCTCGATCTCCTTGAGCATGAACCAGTCGTAGCCGCCCTTCTCGGCGGCCGAGGAGTCCCAGTCGATGTGGAAGTCCTTGCCGGCGGCGGGCTGACCGGCGAAATCGGTGATCTCGATGGTGTCGGCGGTGATCAGGACGATCTGGTCCTGACCCAGCTCGACCGCCTCCCGGGTGTGCTCGATGAAGGCGGCGACATCGCTGGCCAGGTAGTTCTCCCCGTCGCCCCGGCCGACCACCAGGGGGGAGTTGCGCCGGGCACCGACCACCGCACCGGGTATCCCGGCGTCCACGGCCAGCAGGGTGAAGGCCCCCTCCAGCCGCTGGCAGATCACCTGCATGGCGGCGGAGAGCAGGTGCGGCCCCTCCGGCTGACCGGCCGCGCGCAGCTCGGCCATCGCCTTGGCCATCAGGTGCGCGGCGCACTCCGTGTCGGTGTCGCTGACGAAGGTGACGCCCTCGTCCTCCAGTTCGGCACGGAGCTTGGCGAAGTTCTCGATGATGCCGTTGTGGATCACCGCTACCCGTCCGTCCGGGGACAGGTGGGGGTGGGCGTTGCGGTCGGTGGGTCCCCCGTGGGTGGCCCAGCGGGTGTGGCCGATGCCGGTGGTGCCGTCGCCGATGCCGATCGGGCTGGCACCGCAGGCCTGCGGGTCCTCGGCGGCGCGCTCGGAGAGCACCTTCTCCAGGTTGGCCAGCTTGCCGGCCTTCTTCTCGGTCAGCAGTTCCCCGTCGCAGGCGATCGCCACCCCGGCCGAGTCGTAGCCGCGGTACTCCAACCGCCGCAGACCGTCGAGCACGATGCCGAGCGCCGGTCGGCCACCGGCGTAACCCACGATTCCACACATGGATGGCAGCCTAACCCAGTTTTACTCAACTCGCTTGCTCGAAAGCCGGGTAAACAATCACCGAACTTGAGCGATTGGCGCAGTATCGGTGATCGGGGTCACAAATCTCCCCGACGGGGTCGGGCGCCCCACCGCCTTGCCCCCGTACCCTGACGAGCGTGACGAGCACCGATGTCGACCCCCTGGTGAACCGGATGCGCCCCTTCGGGACGACGATCTTCGCCGAGATGTCCGCCCTGGCCGTCCGCACCGGTGCGGTGAACCTCGGGCAGGGCTTCCCGGACACCGACGGCCCACCCGAGATGCTCACCGCCGCCGCCGAGGCGCTGTGCTCCGGACACAACCAGTACCCCCCGGGCCCGGGCATCCCCGAGCTACGCGCGGCCGTGGCGGCCCACCAACGCCGCTTCTGGGGCCTGGAGTACGACCCGGACGGCGAGGTGGTCATCACCGCCGGTGCCACCGAGGCGGTGGCCGCAGCGATCCTCGCCCTCTGCGAACCCGGGGACGAGGTGGTCTGCTTCGAGCCGTACTACGACTCCTACGCCGCCTCGATCGCCCTGGCCGGTGCGGTGCGCCGCCCGGTGACCCTGCGCCCCGGCCCCGACGGTCGGTACGTCTTCGACCCCTCCGCGCTGCGGGCCGCCTTCGGCCCGCGTACCCGGCTGGTGCTGCTGAACTCACCGCACAACCCGACCGGCAAGGTCTTCACCCCGGCCGAGGTGGCCATGATCGCGGACCTCTGCCAGGAGCACGGCGCGTACGCGGTCACCGACGAGGTGTACGAACACCTGGTCTTCACCGACGCGGCGACCGCCCATCTGCCGCTGGCCGGTCTGCCCGGGATGCGTGAGCGCACCCTGCGCATCTCCTCGGCCGGCAAGACCTTCTCCTGCACCGGCTGGAAGGTGGGCTGGGTCAGCGGGCCGGCCGCGCTGGTCTCCGCGGTGCTGCGGGTCAAGCAGTTCCTCACCTTCGTCAACGCCGCCCCCTTGCAACCGGCCGTGGCGGTGGCCCTCGGGCTACCCGACGCCTACTTCACCCAGTTCCGGGCCGACCTTCAGGCCCGTCGGGACCAACTGATCGGTGGGCTGACCGAGGCCGGGTTCGAGGTGCTCACCCCGGAGGGCACCTACTTCGTCACCGCCGACATCACCGACCTCGGCGGCTCCGACGGGGTGGAGTTCTGCCGGTCCCTACCCGAGCGTTGCGGGGTGGTGGCCGTACCCACCCAGGTCTTCTACGACGACCCGGAGGCCGGCCGGCGGCTGATCCGGTTCGCCTTCTGCAAACGCACCGAGGTGCTGACCGAGGCGGTGACCCGGCTGCACCGCCTGGCGCCCAGCTCCTGAGGAACCCGCACGGCGGTCACGCAGGTGGGCCGGAACCCCTCGATCCCGGCCCACATCGATCAGCTCCGGCTGTGGTGAGCCGGGTTCAGGAGGCGGGGCTGGCGGTGCGGACCAGGGCGGCGATGCGTTCGGCGACCTGCTGGGCGATCTCCTCCGTGGCCGCCTCGACCATCACCCGCACCAGCGGCTCGGTGCCCGAGGGGCGCAGCAGCACCCGGCCGGTCTCGCCCAGCTCGGCCTCGGCCCGCTCGACCTCGGCGCGGACCGCCGGTGCGGCGGCGCCCACGGTACGGTCAGCGACCGGCACGTTGATCAGCACCTGCGGCAGCTTGGTCACCACCGCCGCCAGGTCGGCCAGGGTACGGCCGGTGGCCGCCATCCGGGCCATCAGGTGCAGCCCGGTCAACACCCCGTCGCCGGTGGTCGCGTACGCCGGCATCACGATGTGCCCGCTCTGCTCACCACCGAGGGCCAGCCCGGAGGCGCGCAGCTCCTCCAACACGTACCGGTCGCCGACCTTGGTCTCGATCAGCCGGATGCCCTGGGCGGACATGGCCAGCCGCAGACCCAGGTTGCTCATCACGGTGGCGACCAGGGTGTCCGCGGTCAGGGTGCCGGCCTCCCGCATGGCCAGGGCCAGGATCGCCATCACCTGGTCGCCGTCGACCTCCTCGCCGTCGGCGGTCACCGCGACGCACCGGTCGGCGTCACCGTCGTGCGCGATGCCCAGGTGGGCGCCGTGCTCGACCACGGCCTGCCGCAGGGCCTCGATGTGGTTCGACCCACACTCGTCGTTGATGTTCAGCCCGTCCGGCTCGGCGTGGATCGCGATGACCTCGGCCCCGGCCTCCCGGTACGCCACCGGAGCCACCTCGGCGGCCGCGCCGTTGGCGCAGTCGACCACGACCTTGATCCCCTCCAGGCGGTGCGGCACCGTGCCGACGAGGTGCTGCACGTAGTGGTCGGCGCCGTCGAGCAGGTCGTGCACCCGGCCGACTCCCGCCCCTACCGGACGCTGCCAGGCGACACTGCCGTTGGCCTCGATGGCCGCCTCGATCCGCATCTCGATCTCGTCGGGCAGTTTGTGCCCACCGGCCGCGAAAAGCTTGATCCCGTTGTCCGGCATCGGGTTGTGGGAGGCCGACAGCATCACCCCCAGGTCCGCCTTGGCCTCCGCGGTGAGGAAGGCCACCCCCGGGGTGGGCAGCACGCCTACCCGGATCACGGTCGCGCCCGCGCTGGTCAGCCCGGCCACCACGGCCGCCTCCAGCATCTCGCCGCTGGCCCGGGTATCCCGCCCGACCACCGCCAGGGGGGCATGACTGCGGTCGGATTCGGCAAGGGTGTGGGCGGCGGCGATCGCCACCGAGAGCGCCAACTCCGGGGTGAGATCGGCGTTCGCCCGCCCGCGTACCCCGTCCGTGCCGAACAACCGGCCCATACCCGCCAACCTCCGATGAAACAACCGTTGTGGGGAGAAAATGCCCTGCGATGAAGAGGCGGAAACGGCCGGTCCACCTCCCAGTCGAGGGGAGGCGGACCGGCCGTCCGTCAGAAGTACAAGGTGCGGCTGAAGATCAGCGCTTCGAGTACTGAGGAGCCTTACGGGCCTTCTTGAGACCGTACTTCTTGCTCTCCTTGACCCGGGCGTCCCGGGTCAGGAAGCCGGCCTTCTTCAGGGCCGGGCGGTCGTCCGGCTCGCTGACGATCAGCGCCCGGGCGATGGCCAGCCGCAGCGCACCGGCCTGGCCGGTGGTGCCGCCGCCACGCAGGTTGGCGATGACGTCGAAGGTCTCGGCCTTCTCGGCGGTGACCAGCGGGTCCTTGATCAGCTGCTGGTGCACCTTGCTCGGGAAGTAGGCCTCAAGGTCCCGGCCGTTGCAGGTGATCTTGCCGCTGCCCGGCACGATCCGGACCCGGACGATGGCTTCCTTGCGGCGGCCCACGGTCTGGATCGGGCGGTCACCACGAGGCGCGCGGGCGACGGGCGCCGGCGCCTCGGTGGCCTCAGGGGCGACCTCGGTGGCGGTGATGTCGGTCATGCTGCTTCCTTCGCCCGCGCTCACTGCGCGATCTGCTTGATCTCGAACGGCACCGGCTGCTGCGCGCCGTGCGGGTGCTCTGCACCGGCGTAGACCTTCAGCTTCTTGATCAGCTGACGGCCGAGCTTGTTGTGCGGGAGCATCCCCTTCACAGCCAGCTCGATGGCCCGCTCGGGGCGCTTGGACAGCAGCTCCTCGTAGCCGACCTGCTTGAGGCCACCCGGGTAACCGGAGTGCCGGTAAGCGATCTTCTGCTGGCGCTTGTTGCCGGTCAGCGCGACCTTGCCCGCGTTCACGACGACGACGAAGTCGCCCGTGTCAACGTGCGGCGCGAAAGTCGGCTTGTGCTTGCCCCGCAGCAGCGTGGCGGCGTGGGTGGCCAGGCGGCCCAGCACGACATCAGAGGCGTCGATGACGTGCCACTGACGCTCGATCTCACCCGGCTTCGGGCTGTACGTACGCACAGGTCTACCTTGTCTCGTCGTCGGTCTGGGGTCGCGCGCCGAGGGGACCAGGACTTCCCAGCCGGACCAGCGCGCACGAACGACCAAGCGTACCTCAGGCGGCACGCCCACAGATGTCGTACAACAGCAGGCAACGATACCCGCAGCCTGCCCGGCCGGTCAAAACGGGGTCCGCCAGGCGTGCCGACGGCCTCGGGAATGGCCTTGATCACACCCCGGCCCGCGCCAATCGGGCCCTCGGACGCAGGTACGCAACCCAGGTGAGCAGGAGCAACACCAGGAAGAAGCCCACGTAGAACCGCAGTGCCGGCTGGATCCCGCCGTAGGTCGACCGGGCCCAGGCGTAACAGATCGGCACCAGGAAGCCGCCGAGGGCACCGACCGCCGAGATGATGCCCAACGCGCCGGCGGCCTGCCGGCGCATCGCCAGCATCACCTCCGGCGAGCCGCCCAACTCCGCCCCCTTCACCTGGAAGATCCGACTGATCATCCGGTAGGTCGAGCCGTTGCCGACGCCGGTGGCCACGAACAGCAGCAGGAAGGCCACGAAGAAGACACCCAGGCTGCGCTGCTCGACCGACCAGAGCGCGAGCAGAGCGCCGACGGCCATCAGCACGAAGCTGACCATCGTCACCCGGGCACCGCCCACCACGTCGGAGAGCCGACCGCCGAAGGGGCGGCAGAAGGAGCCGACGGCCGCGCCGAGGAAGGCCCAGGTCAGTGCGACGTCCGGCCGACCGAACACCGAGGTGAGCAGGGTCGGGAAGGCCGCCGAGTAGCCGATGAACGAGCCGAAGGTGCCGATGTACAGCAGGGACATGATCCAGGTGTCCCGATGCCGCAGCGACGACCAGACCGGCCGCACGTCGGCCTTCGCCTCGACCAGGTTGTCCATGAACAGGTACGCGCAGACCGCAGCGATCACCGCCAGCGGGATGTACATCAGCCCGGCCCGGGCGAGTGCCAGCCCGCCACCGAGCACGATCACCTGCGGCACCAGGAACTGCACCACCGCCACGCCGATGTTGCCGCCGGCGGCGTTGAGGCCCAGGGCCCAGCCCTTCTCCCGCTCCGGATAGAAGAACGAGATGTTCGCCATGCTGGAGGCGAAATTGCCACCGCCGAATCCGGCGGTGGCGGCGATCAGCAACAACATCGGGAAGCCGATCTCCGGCCGCTCGACCGCCCAGGCCAGGCCCGCGCACGGCACGATCAGCAGCAGGGCGGAGACGATCGTCCAGTTCCGGCCGCCGAACACCGGCACGGCGAAGGTGTACGGCAACCGCAGCAACGCGCCGACTCCGCTCGGCACGGCGGTCAGCCAGAGCGCCTGACTGGTGGTCAACTGCCAACCGGCGTCACCGAGCCGGACGACGACGATGCTCCACAGCAGCCACACCGAGAAGCCGATGTGTTCGGCGAAGATCGACCAGATCAGGTTGCGGCGGGCGATCCGGCTGCCGGTCGTACGCCAGAAGGTGTGGTCCTCCGGTGCCCAGTGCCCGATCCAGCGGCCGGGACGGCGGTCCAGGTTCTCCTCCTGGACAACCTCGGGTTGTGCGCTCGTGGTGGTCATGGCGCCGAAGCTAGGAATCGACAGTTACCGCAGCGTTCGTCCTTCGGGTCGGCTCGGCAACGGGAAGCGCACCACCGGCCGAGGTGCGCGGTGAGACAGGCCGGTTCAGAGTTGCTGGAGGATGCGCAGCGCCCGGTCGACGTGGCGCATCGTCTCGACGTCGGCCACGTCCACGCACTCGGTGAACCACTTCTTCATCGGCGAGGAGATCCGGTCGGGCATCACCACCCAGCCACCCATCGGCACCGCCAGCGGTGAGTCACGCAGCAGTGCCGCCTCGACCACCTCGGCGACGATCACGATCGGTACTGCGGTGGAGTTGTAGACGTCGGAGCTGATCACCAGCCCGAGCCGCTCGCGGGCCCCCTCGATCCGCCAGACCTCGCCCCTACGCAGCACGTGGGCGACCACCGAAGAGCAGGTCGTCGACCAGGCCCACCTCCTGCGCGTCGGCCAGCGAGGCGGCCTCCAGATCCAGCCCGGCCCGGCTCACTGCGGCGGCGTGGGCCGCGAAGACCTCACGCAGCGCCTTCTCCCGCGCGGCCTGGTCCATCCAGGCGGAGAGGGAGAGTCCTTCCCGTTTGGCGAACCGTCGGGCGTCCGCGATCGTCTCGTCGGAGAACGACAGAGTCACCTTGGCTGTCATGCCAAACAGACTACCGCCGGTATGACCGCCAGTCATCCGATCCGTACACCCTCGGGCTGACCCGGGGCGTGGCCGCCGAAGACGGCCGTCGCCGGGCCGCGGTAGCTAACGGCTGCGGCGTCGAACGCCTCGGTCACCTCCATGTCGACCACCTCCTTCTTCCCAATATGCGGAAGAGTCGTTCCACATTCCAGGCCATGCGATCCGATGCGCCGCCGCCGTGCGGTGTGAGCGGCACTTGACAGGACCGAAACAAACGGGACGCGGGCCGGAAACTGGACGGCGGCACGCTTTGCCGACATGACAGACGGTGCACGGTCGGCAACTGCACCGGGGCGCACGCCCCGGGAGGTGGCGACGCACTGCCCGTACTGCGCCCTCCAGTGCGGGATGACGCTGCGTGAGCAGGACGGGCAGGTGTCCGTGCTCCCCCGGCAGTTCCCCACCAACCGCGGCGGCCTCTGCCAGAAGGGCTGGACCTCGGCCGAACTGCTGACCCACCCGGACCGGCTGACCACCCCGCTGCTGCGCGACCCGGCCAGCGGCGAACTCCGCCCGGCCAGCTGGGAGGCCGCGCTGGACCGCATCACGACCGGCATCGGCGAGGTGCAGCGACGGCACGGCCGCGACGCGGTCGCCGTCTTCGGCGGCGGCGGGCTGACCAACGAGAAGGCGTACGCGCTGGGCAAGTTCGCCCGGGTCACCCTGGGCACCCGCAACATCGACTACAACGGACGGTTCTGCATGTCCTCGGCGGCCGCCGCCGGCATGCGCGCCTTCGGGGTCGACCGGGGGCTACCCTTCCCGCTGGCCGACCTCGGGCACGCCGACACCCTGCTGCTGGTCGGGGCGAACCCGGCGGAGACCATGCCCCCGCTGGTGCGGTGGCTGACGGAGATGCGGCAGCGCGGCGGCACCCTGATCGTGGTCGACCCCCGGGTCACCGCCACCGCCCGGCAGGCCGACCTGCACCTGCAACCACTGCCCGGCACCGACCTGGCGGTGGCCAACGCGCTGCTGCACATCGCCCTGACCGAGGGCTACCTCGACCGCGACTACGTGGACACCCGTACCACCGGCTTCACCGAGGTCCGGCGCACGGTGGCGGGCTGGTGGCCGGCGCGGGCCGAGGCGCTCTCCGGCGTGCCGGTGGCCGACCTGGAGGCGACCGCCCGCGCCCTCGGCACCGCCGAACGGGCGATCATCCTCACCGCGCGGGGCGCGGAACAACACGCCAAGGGCGTGGACACGGTCACCGGCTTCGTCAACCTCGCCCTGGCGCTCGGCCTGCCCGGTCGCCCCGGCTCCGGGTATGGCTGCCTGACCGGTCAGGGCAACGGGCAGGGTGGCCGCGAGCACGGGCAGAAGGCCGACCAACTGCCGGGATACCGCCGGATCGACGACCCGGCGGCCCGCGCCCACGTCGCGCAGGTGTGGGGGGTACCCGCCGACGAACTGCCCGGTCCGGGGGTGCCCGCGTACCAGTTGCTGGATTCGCTGGGCACCGACGACGGCCCGCGTGCGCTGTTGGTCTTCGGCTCCAACCCGGTGGTCTCCGCGCCACGGGCGGCGAGGATCGAGAGCCGGTTACGTGATCTGGACCTGCTGGTCGTCGCCGACCTGCTGCTCTCCGAGACGGCGGCGTTGGCCGACGTGGTGCTACCCACCGCTCAGTGGGCCGAGGAGGACGGCACCATGACCAACCTGGAGGGTCGGGTGCTGCGCCGCCGCGCCCTGCGCCCGCCCCCACCCGGCGTCCGCACCGACCTCGCCATCCTCGCCACCCTCACCACCCGGATAGAAGGAAGGGCCCCTTCTTATCGCCTCGTGCATAGGAAGGGCCCCCTGTTAACACCCGACTGCGAAGCCGAAGCAGCCGCCGACGGTGAGCGCGAGGCGCGAGCCGCCGACCCACGTACGGTGTTTGCCGAGTTGCGGCGGGCCTCGGCCGGCGGGATCGCCGACTACGCCGGGATCAACTGGGAACGGATCGACGCCGCCGACGGGGTGTTCTGGCCCTGCCCGCGTGACGACGGGCCGGACTCGCCACGACTGTTCACCGACGGCTTCCCCACCCCCGACGGGCGGGCCCGGTTCCATCCGGTGGAGCACCGACCGGCGGCCGAGGATGTCTGCGCGGAGTACCCGCTGCACTTCACCACCGGCCGGGTGCTCGCCCAGTACCAGTCCGGCACCCAGACCCGTCGGGTGGCCGCGCTACGCCAGGCCGCTCCGGACGCCTTCGTGGAGCTGCATCCCGACCTCGCCGGGCGGCTCGGGGTGGCCGACGGCGAACCGGTGCGGGTGCTCTCCAGGCGGGGCGAGTTCCGCGCGCCGGCCCGGCTCAGCCCGACCATCCGGCCGGACACCGTCTTCGCACCCTTCCACTGGGGTGGGGCCGCCCGGGCCAACTCCGTCACCAACGACGCCGTCGACCCGATCTCCGGCATGCCCGAGTTCAAGATCTGCGCGGTCCGGGTGGAGCGGGTGGCGTCGTGAACGAGCGCCAGCGAGGGGACTGTCGGCCGGAGGCGATGATCGGCCAGCGGGTGGTGGTGGTCGGCAACGGGATGGCCGGGGCCCGCCTCGCCGCCGAGCTGCACGCCCGGGGCCAGGACAAGGTCACCGTGGTCGGGGCGGAGCCGCACCGGGCGTACAACCGGATCATGCTGTCCACCCTGCTCGCCGGCAAGATCGGCGAGCAGGAGGTGGAGCTTACGGAGGCCACCGGGCGGGGGGTCGACCTGCGTACCGGAGTCGCGGTGCGGGCCATCGACCGGGCCGCCGGGGAGGTACGCACCGACGACGGCGATCGGATCGGCTACGACCACCTGGTGCTCGCCACCGGCGCGCGGGCGGTGGTGCCGGCGCTGCCCGGCCTGGACCCGACCTCGCCGCCGGAACGGGTGGTGGCGTTCCGGAGCCTGGCCGACTGCCGGCGCATCCTCACCCTGGCCGAGGGTGCCCGCCGCGCCCTGGTACTCGGCGGTGGGCTGCTGGGCCTGGAGGCCGCCCGGGGGTTGGCCGCCCGAGGCCTGGAGGTCGCCGTGGTGCACCGGGTGCCGTACCTGATGGAACGCCAGCTGGACGCCGTGGCCGGCGAGATCCTGGCCGGCACCCTCGCCGAACTCGGGGTGACCACCCACCTGGCCGTCACCCCGACCGGCCTGACGGCCGACCCCACCGGGGTCCGGCTTAGCCTGTCCGACGGCCGTACCCTCGACGCCGACCTGCTGGTCCTCGCCTGCGGGGTACGCCCGGACACCGCGCTCGCCGAGGCGGCCGGCCTGACGGTGGACCGGGGGGTGCTGGTCGACGACCGGCTGCGCACCAGCGACCCGCGGGTTTCCGCGATCGGCGACTGCGCGCAGCACGGCGCCGCCCCGACCGGGCTGGTCGCACCGGCCTGGGCGCAGGCCCGGGTGGTGGCCCAACTGCTGACCGGGCAGGACCCGCAGGCCCGGTACCGCCCCCGGCCGGTGGTCACCCGACTCAAGGCGGCCGGCATCGACCTGGCGGCGATGGGTGACCCGACGAACGGCCCCGGCGAGGAGTTGACCTTCGCCGATCCGACCCGGGGCACCTACGCCCGGCTGCGCATCCACGACGACCGGTTGGCCGCCGCGATCCTGCTCGGCGACAACCCGTCGGTGGGCGCGGTCATCCAGTTGTTCGACCGGGGTCACCCGGTACCCGCCGACCGGCGGGCACTGCTGCTCGGCCGGGCCGTGGGCGGTGGCGGCGGCGCGACTCCCGCCGCCTCTCCGGCGTTGATGCCGGACGCGGCGACCGTGTGCCAGTGCAACACGGTCAGCAAGGGCGCGGTGGTGGCCTGCTGGCGGGGCGGGGCGCGCACCTTCGACGAGGTCGTAGCCGGGACCAGGGCCGGTACCGGCTGCGGCGGCTGCCGGGACGCGGTCGCCGGCATCGTCGACTGGTTGTCCAGAACGGATCCGGTGGAGGTGGGACGATGACCGGCGGCAACGTGGTCGTGATCGGCAACGGCATGGTCGGGCAGCGGTTCGTGGACGCGCTGCGTTCGCGGGACCCGCAGGGCCACTGGCGGGTCACCGTGCTCGCCGAGGAACCCCGGCCGGCGTACGACCGGGTGCGGCTCTCGGCGTACTTCGACGGTGTCTCGGCCGACGAACTGAACCTGCACACCGCGTACGACGGGGTGCGGTTGCGCCTCGGTGAGGCGGCGACCACCGTGGATCGGGCCCGTCGGGTGGTGACCACGGCCGACGGCGAGTACCCGTACGACGTGCTGGTCTTCGCCACCGGCTCGTCGGCGTTCGTGCCTCCGGTGGAGGGGGTCGACCTGCCCGGGGTGTTCGTCTACCGGACCCTGGACGACCTGGCGGCGATCGAGGAGCACGCCCGGGGACGGCGGACCGGCGCGGTGATCGGGGGCGGTCTGCTCGGCCTGGAGGCCGCCAACGCCCTGCGCCTGCTCGGCCTGGTCACCAGCGTGGTGGAGTTCACCCCCCGGCTGATGCCGGCCCAGATCGACACCGCCGGGGGCGCCCTGCTGCGCCGTTACGTGGAGGAGCTGGGGGTGGGCTGCCGCCTCGGGGTGGCCACCACCGCGTTGCGACCCGGCCCGGACGGTACGGTCGCCGCCCTGGAACTGGCCGACGGCACGTCGCTCGACGCCGACCTGGTGGTGGTGGCCGCCGGCATCCGTCCCCGCGACGAGCTGGCCCGCGCGGCCGGGCTCGACCTCGGCCCGCGCGGCGGGCTGTTGGTGGACGACTCCTGCCGCACCAGCGACGAGCGGGTCTACGCGGTCGGCGAGTGCGCGGCCGTCGAGGGCACCTGCTACGGCCTGGTGGCACCCGGGTACGCGATGGCCGAGGTGGTGGCCGACCGGCTGGTCGGTGGGGCGGCCACCTTCCCCGGCGCGGACACCGCCACCAAGCTCAAGCTGCTCGGCGTCGACGTGGCCTCCTTCGGTGACGCGCATGGCACCACCCCGGGCTGCCTGGACGTGACGTACACCGATCCGGCCACCCGGGTCTACGCCAAGCTGGTCCTCTCCGACGACGCGACGACGCTGCTCGGCGGGGTGCTGGTAGGCGACGCCAGCGCGTACCCGACCCTGCGGGCGAGTGTCGGCGCACCGCTGCCGGCGCCCCCGTTGGCGTTGCTCGCCCCGGCCGGTGCGGACGGCGCGACCGTCGGGGCGCTGCCGGCTTCCGCGCAGGTCTGTTCCTGCAACGCGGTGACCCGCGCGGACATCGACACGGCCATCGCGGGCGGCTGCGCGGACGTGGCCGCCCTGAAGGCGTGCACCCGGGCCGGCACCAGTTGCGGTTCCTGCGTGCCGATGCTCAAGCAACTGCTGGACGCGGCCGGGGTCACCCAGTCCCGGGCGTTGTGCGAGCACTTCGACCTCAGTCGGCAGGAGCTGTTCGACATCGTCCGGGTACGCGGCATCCGGACCTTCTCCCGGTTGATCGCCGAACACGGGCAGGGCCGGGGTTGCGACATCTGCAAGCCGGTGGTCGCCTCGGTCCTCGCCTCGCTCGGCAACGGGCACATCCTCGACGGCGAGCAGGCCGCGTTGCAGGACACCAACGACCACTTCCTGGCGAACCTGCAACGCGACGGCAGCTACTCGGTGGTGCCCCGGATCCCCGGCGGTGAGATCACCCCGGAGAAGCTCATCGTCATCGGCGAGGTGGCCCGGGACTTCCAGCTCTACACGAAGATCACCGGTGGACAGCGGATCGACCTGTTCGGGGCCCGGGTGGAGCAGTTGCCGCAGATCTGGCGTCGGCTGGTCGACGCCGGATTCGAGTCCGGTCACGCGTACGGCAAGGCGCTGCGGACGGTGAAGTCCTGCGTCGGGGCCACCTGGTGCCGGTACGGGGTGCAGGACTCGGTCGGCCTGGCCATCGCCCTGGAGTTGCGCTACCGGGGGCTACGCGCACCTCACAAGATCAAGTCGGCGGTCTCCGGGTGTGCCCGGGAGTGCGCCGAGGCCCGCAGCAAGGACTTCGGCATCATCGCCACCGAGACCGGCTGGAACCTCTACCTCGGCGGCAACGGGGGCTTCCGACCCCGGCACGCCGATCTGTTCGCCACCGATCTGAGCACCGCGGAACTGGTCACCATGATCGACCGGTTCCTGATGTTCTACGTCCGCACCGCCGACCGACTGCAACGCACCGCCGCCTGGATCGAGGCCATGGACGGCGGCCTCGACCACCTGCGAGCGGTCATCGTGGACGACTCGCTCGGCCTCTGCGCCGAACTCGACGCCGCGATGGCCCGGCACGTCACCTCCTACTCCGACGAGTGGCGGGACGTGCTCGACGACCCGGACCGACTGGGCCGGTTCGCCTCCTTCGTCAACGCACCGGACGTACCCGACCCGTCGATCACCTTCGTCACCGAACGCGGCCAACCCGTACCCGCCGGTGGTCGGCCACCCACAACCGACGGCCGTCAACCGGTCACCCTCGGACTGCCGGAGGTGCGGCGATGAACACCGTGACGACCGTGCGCTGGCACACCGTCTGCCCGTTGAGCCGACTGGACCTGGACCGGGGCGTGGCCGCCCTGGTCGACGGCGTCCAGGTAGCGCTGTTCCGGACCGCCGACGGGTTGTACGCGATCGAGAACCGAGACCCGGTCACCGGCGCGTACGTGCTGTCCCGGGGCATCGTGGGCAGCCGCCGCGGCGTGCCCACGGTCGCCTCGCCGCTGCACAAGCAGGTGTACGACCTGCGTACGGGGGACTGTCTCGACCTGCCCGGTGTCTGTGTCACCCGGCACGAGATCCGGTGCCGGGACGGCATGGTCGAGGTGCGGCTGCGACAGGAGGAGTGAATGCGCGAGGAACTGGCCGGCTTCACCATCGGGGTGACCGCCGACCGGCGGCGGGACGAACTCGCCGCGCTGCTCCAGCGGCGCGGCGCCCGGGTGGTGCTCGCCCCCGCGCTGCGGATCGTGCCGCTCGCGGACGACACCGCGCTGCGCGAGGCCACCCGGGCCTGTCTGGACCGGCCACCGGACGTGCTGATGGCCAACACCGGGATCGGCATGCGCGGGTGGCTGGAAGCCGCCGAGGGCTGGGGGGTCGCCGAGCCGCTGCGCTCGGTGCTCGGCAACTCGTACGTGGTGGCCCGGGGCCCCAAGGCGCGCGGCGCGATCCGCGCGGCCGGCCTGCACGACCAGTGGTCTCCGGAGTCGGAGAGCTGTGAGGAGGTCGTCGAGCACCTGCGCCGGCGAGGGGTGGCCGGGCAGGTGATCGCCATGCAGTTGCACGGCGATCGGCAGCCCGAGTGCACCCGCGCCCTGGAGGAGGCCGGGGCGACCGTCATCGAGATCCCGGTCTACCGCTGGGCGCCACCGACCGACCCGGCCCCCCTGCACCGGCTGGTCGACCTGGTGGCCGGTCGGTTGGTGGACGCGGTCACCTTCACCTCGGCACCGGCTGCGGAGGCGCTGCTGCGCGCCGCCGGGGACCGGACGGAGGCCGTCCTGGCCGCGTTGCGTAGTGATGTGCTGGCCAGTTGTGTCGGCCCGGTGACCGCCGAGCCGTTGGTCCGCCGGGGGGTGCCGGTGAGCGCGCCCAGCCGGGCCCGGTTGGGCGCCCTGGTCCGCACCATCGTCGACGAACTGCCCCGGCGTACGGTCACCATCAAGGCCGCCGGGCACCTGCTCACGCTGCGCGGACACGCCGCCGTGGTGGACGGCGAACTACGTCCCCTGGCGCCGGCGCCGATGGCGGTGCTGCGGGCCCTGGCCCAGGCTCCGGGCCGGGTGCTGTCCCGTACCGCCCTGCTGCGGACCCTGCCCCGGGGGGCCGACGAGCATGCCGTGGAGATGGCGGTGGCCCGGCTGCGGGCCGGTCTGAAGGCCCCCCGGGTGGTGCAGACCGTCGTCAAGCGCGGCTACCGCCTCCGCATCGACTGAGACGAAGGAAGGGCCCCTGGTTAACGCCTGGGGTAGATAAAGGGCCCCCGCTTAACAGGCGAGGGCACCCGTCCCGCCGAGACCCGACAAGTGCCGGGCAGGCGGGACGGATGCCCCTTCCCAGGTCAGCCGACCGGAGTCGGGAAACCCCGGTCGTGCTCGGCCTGAAGCCGAGCCATGGCGTGTTCGACGACGGTCACCATCACCTGCTTGACCGCGTCGCGCCGCCGGGCGTCCGTCATCACCAGCGGGACGTCCGGTGAGATGGCCAGTGCCTCACGCACTTCATCCAGGTCGTACTGCGGCGCGCCGTCGAACCGGTTCAAGGCGACCACGTACGGCAGCCTGCGGTTCTCGAAGTAGTCCAACGGTGCGAAGGCATCCGTGATCCGGCGGGTGTCCACCAGGACGGCAGCCCCCACCGCACCACGGATGATCTCGTCCCACATGAACCAGAACCGGGTCTGACCAGGCGTGCCGAAGAGGTACAGGATCAGATCCTGCGCCATGGTGATTCGGCCGAAGTCCATGGCGACCGTGGTGGTCTCCTTGCCCGGCACCTTGGACGAGTCATCGATACCGACGCCCGCCGCGGTCATCACCGCCTCGGTGGTCAGCGGTGTGATCTCCGAGATCGCCCCGACCAACGTGGTCTTGCCGACACCGAAGCCACCCGCGACGACGATCTTCGCGGAGATGATTCCCCGGCTCTGGCGGGCCCCGGCGGGGTCATAGCTCGCGAAGTCCACTCAGCACCCTTCCCAGCATTTCCATCCGCTCCTCGAAACCTGTGGCGGGAGCAGCCGTTTGTAGCGTCAGCAGGCCCTCGGAGACCATGTCGGCGACCAGCACCCGAGCGACACCCAGCGGTAGCCGGGTGTACGCGGCGATCTCCACCAACGACTCGGGGCGGCCCTCGCAGACCATTGCGATGCGATGTTTGTCGTGCCCGGCAAACCGCGACTCGGCGATCTGGGTGGGGCTGGCGAGCAGCACCGCTTCCAGGGCGATGTCCCGAAGCGGTTCGGTACGCCCCCGGGTGACCGCGTACGGTCGCACCAGAGCACCCCGCGGGTCACGTCGTGAATCCATCCGCAATCACCTCCTCTCCCGTCCGCCGTGGCATCGTCCGCTATGACCGCACCGCGTCCCGGGGCAGCGGCACCAGCGCCGCGCCCACCCGCTCGACCAGCAGGGCCATCTCGTAACCCACTTGACCCACGTCGCAGCTACGCGCCGCCAGCACCGCCATCGACGAGCCGTCGCTGATCGACATCAGGAACAGGTAGCCGCTGTCCATCTCGATGACGGTCTGCAACACCCCGCCGGCGCTGAACATCCGCGCGGCGCCCTCGGTCAGGCTGACCACCCCGGAGGTGATGGCCGCCAGCTGATCCGCGCGGTCCGCCGGCAGGTCGCGGGAGGAGGCAAGCAGCAGCCCGTCCGCGGACACCGCCACCACGTGGGCGATTCCCGCCACGCTGTCGGCGAAGTTGGTCAGTAGCCAACCCATGTCCTGCATGGCCGCGGGCCTGTTCATCGGCTCGTCTCCTTGGTCGAGGTGCTGTTCTGAGTCGCGCCGGCCGTTCGGCCGCGCTGGACGCCGCGGTGGTAGGCCGACAGCAGACCGCGGACTTCGTCCGGCGTACGCCGACTGTGTTCCCGTCCGTTGCGGGGTTCGATGCCACCGGGCACCAGCTGCGCCTGCGGCACCCGCTTGGGCAGCCCGGACCGGGTCGTCCCGGCCGGGGTGGGCTCGGCCGCCTGGCTGGCGCGCGACCAGCCCTCGTCTGCCGCGGTCCGCCAGGCCTCGTCGGCGGCGGAGGCGGACTCGGCAGTCGGCGCCGGTGGCGGGGCCGCCGGTGGCGGGGCCGGCGCGGCCGGGGCCGCCGCCGGGGTCGGGGCGTGCGCAGCCGGCTGGGCGCCGGTCGGTCCGCCGGAGAACACCGGGTACGACGGCGGCTGCAGGGCGGCCCCGCCGGCAGCCGCACCCGGGGTACGGGTGGGCAGTGGGGTGCGTCCCTGGGTCGGTGTGACGGCCGGTGTCGACACGTCAGCGGTGGCCGCGGCGGCGGTCGGGGCCCCGGCGGTCGCCGACGGCTCGTCGAACTGCGGCCGGCTGAAGATGGCCGTCACGTCGTTGCCGTGCGACCGGAACCAGACCGCCTCCATCTCGCGGAAGATGGGCGCCTCGGCCTGCGGCGGCTCCGCCGGTGCGGTGATCGGCGCGCTGGCCAGCGGGGCGGTCGCGGCCAGACTGGCCCCCAGCCCGCCGAACATCGGGGTGTCCTGGCCGCCACCGGGACCCTGGCCCGCCGTCGGCGCGAACCCGGTGGGAGCCGCGGTCGGCGTGAATCCGTTGGTGGTGGTGGCCGCGGCACCGGCGACCGGGCCGGCCGGCAGCACGGGTGCGGCCGGGCGCGGGTCGCCGGTCGAGTTCGCCGTCCGGTAGGACAGCGGATCGATGGTCGGCTGCGCGACCGTGGGCGACCCGGCGCTGAAACCCCCGGCGTAGGCCGGTGGCGACGCGTGAGCCGGTGGGGTTTGCTCCGGGGTCGGTTCCGCGACCGGCCACGGGGTGGCCGTCGGGGCGCTGCGCCACCGGTCGCTGAGGGTCGCGGTGGTGCTGCGCCCCGCGGCTGCCAGAGGGTCACCGGCACCGGTCGGGGCCGGCTCGACCGCCAGCGGCTGACGCGGCCGGGTGATCGCCTGGTCCCGGCCCCTGAGGCTCGGCAGGATCACCGTGGCGGCCGGCAGGGTGATCTGGGCGACCGTGCCACCCTCGACGTTGCGGCGCAGCTCGACCCGGATGCTGTAGCGCGCCGCCAGCCGGCTGACCACGGCCAGACCCATCAGCCGGAACGCCGCGACGTCCACCGTCGAAGGAGCGGCGAGCCGCCGGTTCAGGGTGTCCAACTGCTCGTCGGTCAGCCCCAGGCCACGGTCCTCGATCTGGATCAGCACGTAGTCCCGGATCCGCCGACCGTCGGCGACCACGGTGGTGTTCGGCGGGGAGAAGCGGGTGGCGTTGTCGAGCAACTCGGCCACCAGCCGTACGACGTCGTTGACCGCGTGGGCGGCCACGGACACGTCCGTGTCCACCGTGCCGAACTCGATGCGGTTGTAGAGCTCCACCTCGGACTGGGCGGCGCGCAGCACGTCGACCAGCAGGGCGTCCTCACGACGCGGGACCGCGGAGTCGGCCCCGGCCAGCACCAGCAGGTTCTCGTCGTTGCGGCGCATCCGGGTGGCCAGGTGGTCCAGCTCGAAGAGCTGGGCCAGACGCTTCGGGTCCTCCTCGCCGCGCTCGATCGCGTCGAGTTCACCGATCATCCGGTCGACCAGGGTCTGACTGCGTCGGGCGAGGTTCAGGAACATCGCCGAGACGCTGCTGCGCAGCGCCGCCTGCTCGGCCGCGACCCGGACGGCCTCCCGGTGTACGACGTTGAAGGCCGAGGCGACCTGGCCCACCTCGTCACGGTTGTCGAGCCTGATCGGGTCCCGTACCTCGCGGACGATCTCCTCGACACTGCCGTCACTGACGTTGCCCATGCCCTGGAGGCGACGCACCGCCTCGGGAAGGTCGTGGTTGGCCACCGAGAGGGCACCCTCGCGGAGCCGACGCAGTGAGTGGTTGAGCGAGCGGGCCAGCACCACGGCCAGGGTCACCGCGATGATCAGGGTGAGCAGCACCAGGGTCGTCTCGACGATCGCCTGCCGGATCACGTCCGACCGGGCCTGCTCGGCCTGGGCCAGGAGGCGGTTCTGCAGCTCGATCTCGGCCCACCGCATCAGTTCGTGCACCGCACCGATCGCGGCCGTGGCCTCCTGGGCGGTCACCGGTGCATCCCGGCCGACCGTGCGGCTGATGTCGGTGGCGATCCGGTCGGCCAGCACCACGGCGTCACCGGAGACGGTGCTGTTGACCAGCGCCTGCTGGACCGGGTCGGCGGCCAGGGAGAAGGCCAGCAGCGCCTCCTGCTGACCGGTCAGGGTGGCCACGAAGGCGGAGAACTGCTCGGTGTCCAGCCGGCCGTTGGTCAGTGCGGTGAAGGCGATCGCCTCTTCCTCGGCGACGGCCGCCTTGGCGCGGGCGAAGGCGGCCACCGCCCGTCGGCTGTCGGCAAGACTCTCCTCGCCCGGCAATTGGGCCAGACCGTCGCTGTAGGAGACCAGGTCGGCCAGGACCACGCCGTAGCGCAGCACGGCCTCGGCTACCTGCATCTGCTGGCGGTCCAGCACTTCCTGACGGGTGCCGTCGAGGGTGTCCAGGTGCCGGTCGATGGTCGCCAGGCGGTCGCGCACCGCCGCCGGGACCTCACCGACCCGGGCCCGCTCCGCGCGGTAGGCGTCGACCCGCTCCTGGGTCCGACGCACCCGCAGGTTGTACGCGTCGACCTGCTGCTGGGTGGAGGCCAGGTAGGCGGCGGCGGTCATCCGCTCGGCGTGCAGATCGTTCGTCAGGGCGGAGATCCTGGTCGACAGCGCGGTCAGCGAGCGGGCCTGGGTGGCCTCGAAGGCGCCTTCACCGACCGAGATCAGACGAACTGTGGCCAGCGCGATGACGGCGGCCACCGGAACGACCAGGATCAGCGCCAGCTTGGACCGGATCCGGGCGTCACGCAGCCGGGGCAGCCTGCGCCGGCCGTTGCGCTCGGCTTCGCCGCTGGCGGGCAGGGTCGTCGGTCCGGTGCTCACGACATCGCCTCCGTCGTTTTCTCCGCGCCTGGCCCGTCGATCCGTGCCTGGAGCGACGGCCGGCGCCACGCGCGGCACGGCCGCGATTTCATCAGACGGGATCGTGTTTGGGAAGCCGCAGTGAGGCAGGAAACGGTTGGAGGACACGCATCCTGTAGTCCGGTCAACTAATACCTACATTTCCACAGTGCCCTTGATCAGGGCATGTAGCTCCAGAGTGGTCATTCGTGTCGTCAGAGTGAGCAAACGAAAACAGGTCGCTACCCCAACATGTGGGATTGGTGTCCCGAAACGCTCCCGCTGGCTCCGCTTGACCGCAGCGCCCGGCATTGGCAAGGTTTTGCAGGCTTCGCGCACACGGTACGGCAGACCCGACCAGAATATCTACTGAGGACGCTGCCGCCGCCGGTGACCGGGCCCCGCCCGTGCCGCATCAGGAGGACAGAGTTGACCCCCTTCCGCTCCGCGACCGCTCTGGTGGCCGCTTCAGCTCTACTGGCCACCACCCTCACCGGCTGCCAGTTCGGCGGGCAGGAGCAGGACACCTCGCCGATCGTCATCGCCGCCGACCTGGAACTGTCCGGGGCGGCCGCCAGCGTCGGCAAGGCGTACCGGCAGGCACTGGAGTTGAAGATTGAACAGCTGAATGACTCCGGCGCCCTGAACGGCCGGACTATCAAACTGCTGCCGAAGGACAACCGCTCCGACGCCGGAGAGTCACTGCGCAACATCGTCGACTTCGCCAACGATTCACAAGTCAGCGCCATCATCATGGGCGGCTGCAACGAATGCGCGGTCGGCGCGGTCCGCACCATCAATGAGAAGCAGATCCCCACCATCGCGCTGGCATCGGCCGGCGCGGTATCCAACCCGGTGGCAGATCGACGCTACGTGTTCAAACTGGCACCGAATGCAGCCGATAATGCCGGCGCTATCACCGGCGAACTGAGCCGTCGACGGGTCGCCTCCGTGGGGCTGCTGCGCAGCGACGACGCCTACGGCAAGGAGGGCGCCGAGGCCCTGCGGGGCGAGTTCAGCAAGGCCGGGATCCAACTGCTGGCCGAGGCCACGGTCCGCACCACCGACACCGAGGTGGACCGGCAGGCCGCCACCCTGGCCGCCGCCCAGCCTGAGGCGCTGGTCGTCTGGACCCCACCGGAGCAGGCGATGCTGGCCGCCGGCGCGGTCAAGCAGGCCGGCTTCACCGGGCGCCTGTTCTTCGACGCCTCCGCCGCGGGTGACCTCTTCCTCGGCGCCTCGGCCCGGGCCGCCGAACGGGCCACCCTGGTCTTCACCCAGACGATGGTGATCGACGATGTCATCGCCACCACCCCCGCCAAAGCCGCCCGTCGTCAGTGGTTCCAGGACTACACCGCCCGTTTCGGCGGCTACCACGGATCCTCGTCCTTCGCGGCGGACGCCGTGCAGCTCATCGTCGATGCTGAACTGCGCGCCGGTGGTCCGGCCGGCAAGGTCGACCGGGAGAGCCTGCGGGACGTGCTGGAGACCTCCCAGATGGACGGACTGTCCGGGCCGATCCGGATGACGCCGGACAACCACTCCGGGCTGATGCCGCAGGCGCTGACCACTCTGGTCGCTCGTAACGGGCGTTGGAGGTTGGCTGGCTGAGGTCTTCGTCCTCTGGTTTGCTCGGTGGGGTGTGGCCCCAGCACAACCGGTTTCGGGCGGTCAGGCTTGATCCCTGCGCCGGTTGTTGCTGGGGCCACACCTGCGTTCGTCCACGGGTGACGGACGCAGGTCAGGGTGAGTGGTGCTGTCTGTCCTGGGTGCGGTCCGTTGGAGGGTGCTGGGGGTTGGGTCAGCGGCTGGAGGTGGTTTCTCGGACCCAGGGCAGGCTGAAGCGCTCGATGACCACCAGGGCGGTGTAGAGCAGGATGCTGACCAGGGCGATCAGGATGATCGCCGCCCAGGCGGTGGCGGTGTCGCCGATGCCGGCGTACTGCTGGATCACATAGCCCAGACCACCCTCGCCGGCCTGGAACTCGCCGATCACCGCGCCGATCGCGGCCAACGGCATGGCCACCTTCAGGCCCACGAAGATCTGCGGCAGGGCGGCCGGGAAGCGGATCTTCCGGAACGCCTGCCAGCGGGAGGCGTTGTAGGAGCGGATCAGCTCGGCCAGGTCGGCCGGGGTGGTCGTCAGGCCGGTAGCGGTGGACAGCACGATCGGGAAGAAGCAGAGCAGGAAGACCATGGTCAGGATGGGCTTCTGACCCCAACCGAGCGCCACCACCAGCAGCGGGCCGAGGGTGATCTTCGGTACGGCGTTGACGGCCACCAGCAGTGGGGTGAACATCCGCTCGACCGTCCGCGAGGCGGCCAAGGCCAGGCCGATCAGCACTCCCGCCGCGGCGGAGAGCGCGAAGCCGACCAGGATCTCCCGGGTGGTGAGCGCGGTGTGCTCCAGCAACCGTTGCGGCCGGTCGGCGAACGCGGACAGCACCGAACCCGGCGGCGGCAGGGCGGCCGGGTGGATCAACTCCAGCCGAGCGGCCAGCCACCAGACCCCGAACGCGATCAACAGCCCAACGGCCGGTAACACCGCCGCCACGGTGGCGATCCGCAGGTCACCGGCGCGCCAGCGCCGGGGACGCGGTACGGCAGAGGACGGCTCGGGCAGTGTCTGCCCCACCGTCTGCCGCGGACGGACGTCGGTCATCGGACCTCCTGAATGTGGTGTTTCGGCGTCGACGCCGGTACGCCGCACCTGTCGTGGGGTGCGGCGTACCCGGCATCGACGTGATCAGCTTCAGCTCTTGGGGGCCAGGTTGAAGTCGATGACCTGCTCGGGGGTCAGATCCGACTTCAACGCACCCGCACCGCGCAGGATGGCGATACTCTTCGCCACCCGGCCACTGTCCAGGGTGCCCAGGGCGGTGCCGGAGTTGCTGGAGCGGACGTAGCCGGCCATCAGCTGAAGCTCGGCGGCAGCCGCGACGGGGTTGACCGCCTCGACGTTCTTGGCCAGGATCTCGGCCGCCTCCTGCGGGTTGGCCAGGGCGTCCTCCAGGCCCCTGAGCAGCGCCGCAGTGAACCGCTTGACCATCTCCGGCTTTTCGCTGGCGATCTGCTTCGAGGTGATCAGCACGTTGCCGTAGAGATCCTGCATCACGTTGCTGTACGGCAGCAGAACGGCCTTCTTCTTGGTCACCGCCTCGATCGTCGGCTGACCGACGACGAACTGACCGATGCCGTCGACCGAGCCGGAGCCGAGGGTGACCATCAGGGTCTGGGCCTCACCGTTGACCCAGGTGACCTTGGTGTGGTCGATGCCGGCCATCCGGGCGTACGTCGGGAAGAGGTTGCGTACGACGGAGCCGGGGGTGTCGGCGAGCTTCTTGCCCTCCAGGTCCTTCGGGGTGTTGATGCCGGTGCCCTCGACGGTGGCGATGGCCGCCATCGTGCGCTGCTGGATCGCGGCGACCGCGACGAAGTCCTTGGCCTCGCCGTTGCCGAGTTGCAGCAGGCCACCGGTCAGGTCGATCGGGCCGAAGTGCGCCTGCCCGCCGACGACCGTCTGGATGATCGAGCCGGTGCCCTGGCCAGGCTTGATCTCGACCTCGAAGCCGGCCTCCTTGAAGTAGCCCTTCTCCTTGGCCACCCAGGCGTAGGCGTCACGCCCGAAGTTACCGAACGAGGTCAGGTAGGTCACCTGCTCCAGGGCGGCGCCACCGCCGTTGGTGTCGTCGGCCTCGTCCGAGCCGCTGCACGCGGCGACGAGGGCTAGTGCGGTGGCCATCGTGGCCGCGGCGACCGTACGGGTCAGCCTTCTCATCAAGTACACCTTGTCCTTTCCCACCGGGGCATCGGGCCGCCGGAGGGGTCTGTCGGGCGGCGCCGGCAGCCGGGAGGGAGCCGACACCGCGCATCGAGGGGGATTCTTCGCGGGCACAGCGTACGAGAAGTCTCGCTTTGTGACACCAGGCGCATCGGGTTGCGGTAAGGAAACAAAGTCAACTCCACCCCGGACGGTGCAATCTGCACAGAGCCGGTTAGCCTTTGACGGATTGCTGATCAACCACTCAGCCGGAGGCCCCCGGAGATGATCCGTCTGTCCGAGGTGTCCCGCACCTTCGACGGCCGTACCGGCCGAGTCGAAGCGCTGCGCGGCATCGACCTCGACGTGGGCGACGGCGAGTTCGTCGCCGTCCTCGGCCGCTCCGGGTGCGGCAAGTCCACCCTGCTGCGGTTGATCGCCGGGTTGATTCCGGTCAGCTCCGGCACGATCACCGTGGGTGGCGACCCGGTCACCGGACCGCGCCAGGACATCGCCATGCTGTTCCAGCGACCGGCCCTGCTGCCGTGGCGGACCGTACTGGACAACGTGCTGCTGCCGGTGGAGATCTTCGGCTGGAAGCGCGCCGACCACCGGGAGCGGGCCCGGCAACTGCTGGAGGTCGCCGGCCTGGCCGGGTTCGAGAAACGACTGCCGCACGAACTCTCCGGCGGTATGCAGCAGCGGGTGTCGCTGTGCCGGTCGCTGATCGGCAACCCCCGGGTGATGCTGATGGACGAGCCCTTCTCCGCCCTGGACGCGCTCACTCGCGAGGAACTGTCCGGGGAACTCCAGCGGGTGCACATGAGCAGCCGGGCCACGGTCGTCTTCGTCACCCACTCCATCGACGAGGCCGTCCTGCTGGCCGACCGGGTGGTCGTGCTCAGCCCGCGCCCCGGCCGGGTACGAAAGATCGTCGAGGTGGCCATCCCCCGACCCCGCACCCTGGGCCGCCACGCCCACCTGGCGGAGGTCGCCCAGGTCAGCGCCGACCTGCACGAGCTGCTGATGGAACGCGACCAGCCGCTGGGCGTCGGTCCGGAAGGACGATGAGGGTGCGCGTCACCGTATTCACTGAACCGCACCGGGGCGCCAGCTACGAGGATCAGCTCCGCTTCGCCCGGCTCGCCGAGGAGGGCGGGTTCGAGGGCTTCCTCCGCGCCGACCACTACCAGGCGATGGGGGACGAGCCGGCCCTGCCCGGCCCGACCGACGCCTGGCTGACCCTGGCCGCCCTGGCCCGGGAGACCAGCCGGATCCGGCTCGGCACCCTGGTCACCTCGGCCACCTTCCGGCTGCCCGGGCCACTGGCCGTGATGGTGGCCCAGGTGGACCAGATGAGCGGCGGCCGGGTCGAGCTGGGCATCGGGGCCGGGTGGTACGCCCGCGAGCACACCTCGTACGGCATCCCGTTCCCCTCGGTCGGGGAACGCTTCGACCGGTTCGCCGAGCAGTTGGAAGTGATCAGCGGACTGTGGGCCACGCGATCGGGCGAGACCTTCAGCTACACCGGGAAGCACTACCAGCTCACCGAGGCCCCCGCGCTGCCGAAGCCGGTGCAGACCCCCGGCCCGCCGATCATCGTGGGCGGGCGGGGTCCCCGGCGTACCCCGGAACTGGCCGCCCGGTACGCCGACGAGTTCAACGTTCCGTTCACCAGCCTGGAGCAGACCGCGGCGGCGTACGAGCGAGTCCGGCGGGCCTGCGACCAGATCGGCCGCGCCGACCGCGGACGAGCCCCGCTGGTGTACTCGGCCGGCATCGTGGTGGCAGTCGGGCGTACCGATGCGGAGGCCGCACGGCGGGCGGCGCCGCTGCACGTCAAGAGCGCCCTGCCGCCCGAGGATCCGGTGGTCGGCTCGCCGCAGCAACTGGTCGACCGGATCGGCGAGTTCGCCGCGATCGGCACCGAGCGGGTGCACCTGCGTCTGATCGACCTGTCTGACCTCGACCACCTGGAGCTCATCGCCAGCGAGGTGCTCCCCCACCTGGAGAAGACCCGATGATCGACAACAACCCCGTGGCCCCGGCGACCGACCAGGACCTGGTCCTCGGCCCGGTGGGCCAGGAGATCGTCTACGAGAACGACCGGGTACGGGTCTGGCACATCCGGCTGGAGCCGGGCGAGCAGCAGCCCCTGCACCGCCACGACCACCCCTACCTGGTGGTGGCCGTTGAGGGTGCGAAGAATCTGATCCAGACCGTCGACGGCGTCCGGATCGACGCGGACGAGCCGACCGGTGGGGTGGTCTACCGCGACCCCGGGGCGGTGCACATGCTCACCAATGTCGGCGACACGACATACCTGGCTCGACTGATCGAACTCAAGTAGCCCTACCGCAACCAGGTAGGACGGGCGTTCACGGCGCGCCGGTGGCGATCGGTGGCAACGGAACGTAACGTGCCGGACATGGCCAATCGGACCTTGAGCCGCCTACTGCTCACGGCGTTCGGCGTCAGCCTGCTGGCCGGAGCCGGTCAGCTTGGCCTCGCCTTCGGCTTCGGCATCATCCGGCTCACCGGCGCCTTCAACGGCGCCACCGTCAACCAGTGGCCGGCCCAGCTCGTCTGGGTCGGCTGGTTCGCGGCGAACGCCGCCGTGATCGGTGCCGTGCTGACCGAGCGGGCGGCCCGGCAGGACCGCCAGCTCACCGGCACCGGCCGGCAACTGGCGGTGGCCGGCAGCGCTGCCCTGGGGGCCACCGTCGTGGCACCCTTGTGCATGCAGCCGGCCCGCAGCGCCGAGCTCATCTCGGTCGACCCGGTCTGGGCGGTCGCCATCTGCGCCGTCCTCGGCGCGGTGGTCGGGGCCGGTGCCGCGCTGGCCGTCCTGGTCCGCCCACCATTCGCCTGGAACATGGCCGCCCTGGCCGGGGCGATGTGGCTGATCGCCCTGCTGTCGGTCGTACCCTCCCTGGGTGCCAGCGGGCCGCTGACCCCGGTCCGCCTAGGCGTGCTGGAACCGTCCTGGCTGTCCGCCGACACGGCCCAACGGTTGGCGTTGCTGATTCTGCCGCTGCTGGCGCTACTGGCCGGGCTGGCCGGTGGAGCTGTCGCCCGCTGGCGCGGACACCCCCCGCTGACCAGCGGGCCGAGCGGGGTGGCCGGGCCGGTGCTGGTGGCCTTCGCCTACCTGGCCGCCGGGCCCGGCGACTCCGCCGACCGCTACCAACTAGCCCCGTACTACGGTGCCCTGATCGCGATCGCGGTCGGCGCCCTCGGTTCGGCCGCCGCCGCTCTGCTGCCCTGGCCGCTGACCGGTCGTTCCGCCTCCGGCACCCCGGCCATCGAACCGACCGCGATCCTCCAGCCGCTACCCGCCACCCCGGCCCTGCCCGCCTCCTCGCCCCGTTCGGCCGAGCATCACCCCGTAGCGGCTGCCGACGCCCCACCGCACTGGCAGTGGCCGGAACCCCAGCCCTCCCTGGACCCATCGACGGCCACCGAGGTCACGACCGAAGCCAGCCCCGAAGCACGGCGACTGCCACCGACCTCGGCTGCCGACCGCCACCCCGACCCGACCCCGGCCACCGACCACCTGTCCGCGACAGAATCCGAACCGGCCACGGTGGCCTGGGAACCTGCGCCGAGTGCGGCTGCGGCGACCACAGAACCCGGACCAACAGCGGCCACCACGTCGGCCGTCGAGACTCAGCGGGCACCGACCCCGGCGGCGGAGACAGTCGATCCTGCGGAGGACTCCGCTCCGGTGGGCGACGGCAGTGACATTCCGCTGGCCAAGCGGTCCGCCCGCTCGCCGCTGGCACCCGCCCCGGCTGCGTCAGCAGCGCCAGATCCAGTCGAGGCTTCGGCGGGCAAGGCGCCGACCCCCCGGCGGACCCGCAAACCCCGGGCCGGTACGACGGCCGCCCCGGTGAAGCCACAGCCAGAGCAGTCTGCGGACCAACAGCCCGAGCAGGCGAAACCGGTCGTCCTGCCGGAGGCCACCAAAACCGGTGACGACAACAGTCCAGCCGACCCCAGCGCGCCTACCGCCACCTCCTCGGAGGCGACCGGCCCCGTCGAACCTGACCTGAACGCCCCGGCCACTCCGGAGGACAGCGCCCGGCCGACGCAGTCCCCGTCCACCCTCACCGACTCGGCCCCCACCGATTTGCGGCCCGAACCGGCGCCACGCCCCCGGCACCGCCTGTCGTTGCCCGAACTGAACTCGGCAACGCCGTGGAACGCCTTCGCGCCCGCCCGACCGGCCGATCCGCCACCGGCCGAGGACCAGCAGACCACCACACCGGAGGTCTCGGCGGCCTTCGCCGCCGCCCCGGCCCGCGCCACCGACCCGGCGGCCACCGCCCGTGACCTGTCCGCCGCCTTCACCAAGCCACCTGCGGTCGCCCCAGAGGACATCCAGCCCGGTGAGGACCGCGACAAGGGTCTGCGTGGCCTGTTCCGGCGGGGCAGATCCCGCCCGGGCGGCATGGTCGACGGTGAGGAGCCGCTGCCCGCCCAGGACGAGGAGTACGTGGACTGGGTGACCGGGCTCGGTCGGCCCGTGGCCGAGGAGGAGCCCGGTCCGAAGAAGTCCCGCCGCTCGCTGCGCTCGACCGG
This sequence comes from Micromonospora sp. NPDC047134, assembly GCF_040643455.1. Taxonomy (NCBI): domain Bacteria; kingdom Bacillati; phylum Actinomycetota; class Actinomycetes; order Micromonosporales; family Micromonosporaceae; genus Micromonospora; species Micromonospora sp. NPDC047134. Next base: position 78,926 of record NZ_JBEYUI010000018.1, on the reverse strand, counting down.
CCGGCACCACCGGGACTGAATCGACCCCGGTGACCGGCCGGCAGAGCGGACCGGTCAGGCCAGCGGCAGGTAGACCCGCCCGCCGGCGGCCAGGAACTCGTCGGACTTGTCCTTCATGCCCCGGGCGGCGTACTCCTTGAGGTCCTGGGTGATCTTCATGGAGCAGAACTTCGGCCCGCACATCGAGCAGAAGTGGGCCGTCTTCGCCGGTTCGGCCGGCAGCGTCGCATCGTGGTACGACCGCGCGGTCTCCGGGTCCAGGGACAGGTTGAACTGGTCTTCCCAGCGGAACTCGAACCGCGCCTTGGACAGGGCGTCGTCCCAGGCCTGAGCGCCCGGGTGCCCCTTGGCCAGGTCGGCCGCGTGGGCCGCGATCTTGTACGCGATCACGCCCGCCTTGACGTCGTCCCGGTCCGGCAGGCCCAGGTGCTCCTTCGGGGTCACGTAGCAGAGCATCGCGGTGCCGAACATGCCGATCATCGCCGCCCCGATGGCCGAGGTGATGTGGTCGTACGCGGGTGCGATGTCCGTGGTCAGCGGGCCCAGGGTGTAGAAGGGGGCCTCGTGGCACCACTCCTGCTGGCGGTCCACGTTCTCCTTGATCTTGTGCATCGGCACATGACCCGGACCCTCGATCATCACCTGTACGTCGTACTCCCAGGCGATCTTCGTCAGCTCGCCAAGCGTGCGCAGCTCGGCGAACTGGGCCTCGTCGTTGGCGTCCGCGATCGACCCCGGCCGCAGCCCGTCGCCGAGGGAGAAGGTCACGTCGTAGCGGGCCAGGATCTCGCACAGTTCCCGGAAGTTGGTGTAGAGGAAGTTCTCCTCGTGGTGCGCCAGGCACCAGGCCGCCATGATCGACCCGCCCCGGGACACGATGCCGGTCACCCGGTCCACCGCCAACGGCACGTACGGCAGCAGCACCCCGGCGTGCACGGTCAGGTAGTCCACGCCCTGCTCGGCCTGCTCGATCACGGTCTCCCGGAAGACCTCCCAGCTCAACTCGACCGGGTCACCGCCGACCTTTTCCAGCGCCTGGTAGATCGGCACCGTGCCGATCGGCACCGGCGAGTTGCGCACGATCGCCTCCCGGGTCTCGTGGATCCGCTTGCCGGTGGACAGGTCCATCACGGTGTCCGCGCCCCACCGGGTAGCCCAGGTCAGCTTCTCCACCTCCTCGGCAACGGAGGAACTGACCGCCGAGGTGCCGATGTTGGCGTTCACCTTGACCAGGAAGGCCTTGCCGATGATGGCCGGCTCGCACTCCGGGTGGTTGACGTTCAGCGGCAGCACCGCCCGCCCGGATGCGATCTCCTCCCGGACGAACTCCGGTGACATGCCCTCCCGGATCGCCACGAACTCCATCTCCGGGGTGACCACCCCGGCCCGGGCGTACCCCAGCTGGGTCGGCCGCTTGCCGTCCGCCCCGGCCAGGGGGGTGCCCGGACCGCGTACCGGGGCCACATCCCCCCGCTCGGCGATCCACGGCCCGCGCAGCGGGGACAGCCCCACCTGCGGGTCGGAGCCCGGACCGGAGGTGTCGTAGAGCCGTACGGGTGGGTTGTCCCCGGTCAGCTCCACCTCCGCGAACGGCACCCGGATCTCCGGCCGCGAGCCCTCGACGTACACCTTGCGCCGTACCTGCATGACAGCCTCCCTGTGCTCAGGCGGACCAGCCAAAGTGGTCCAACGGACCGCGTCCCGCACCCAACTCCCAGTTCCGCGCGCCGGCCAGTCCCCGGCTCACGTACTTCTTGGCCTCCGCCACCGCCACCGGCACCGGATCGCCCATGGCCAGCCGCACCGCGGTCGCCGCCGAGAACGAACACCCGGTCCCGTGGCTGTGCCGGGTCGGCACCCGGGGGGCCCGCAGCACGGTCGTGCCCTCCGGGCCGTGCAGCACATCCAGGGCCTCGCCGCCGGTGTCCACATCACCGCCGGTCACGATCACCCACTCCGGGCCCCCGGCGGCCAGGGCCCGGGCGGCCGTCGTCATCTCCGCCAGATCCGTCACGGCAGCCCCGGTGAGAGCCGCGGCCTCCGCGCTGTTCGGGGTCGCCACCCGGGCGTACGGCAACAGCCGCTCGACCGCCGCCACCACCCCGAGGCGGTGTCCGCTGGTGGCCACCAGCACCGGATCGACGACGAGCTGCGGCAGTCGCCCGGCCGCCGCAGCGTCGGCGATCGCACCCGCCACCGCCGGCGTACCCAGCATCCCGGTCTTGACCGCCCGCACCGCGAAGTCGGACAGCACGCTGTCCAACTGTTCGGTGACCGTCTGCGGGGGCAGCGGCAGGACGGCGTCCACACCTCGGGTGTTCTGCGCGGTGACCGCGGTGAGCACACTCGTGCCGTAGGCGCCGAGGGCGGCGAAGACCTTCAGGTCGGCCTGGATGCCGGCGCCGCCGCCGGAGTCCGAGCCGGCCACGGTGAGCACGGTGGTAGGGGTCATCCGTCTTCCTCAACATTGCTGGTCGAAGCTGCCTGGAAGGCGCTGGTCAGTGCGGCAGCGGTCTGCTGCGGGTCAGGGGAACGCATGATCGCGCCGAGGACGGCGACACCGACGGCGCCGGCCTGCCTACAGGCGCGTACCTGGGCCGGTGTCTCGATGCCGCCGAGCGCCAGCACCGGCACCGGGCTCAGCCGGATCAACCCGGCCAGTCCCGCCGGCCCCAACGCCGGCCCGTAGCCGGGTTTGGTCCTGGTCGGATAGACCGGCGAGAGGGTGACGTAGTCCTCGGTGCGCAGCCGACGCAGTTCCGCCTCGTCGTGACAGGACCGACCGACCAGGTCAGCCCTCGGCGGCGGACCGGGGTCACTCGCCGACAGGTGCACAGCGGCGGAGTGGGCGGGCAGCAGGGGGTCGGGGCCGGCGACGATCAGGGTGCCGCCGGCCTCGGCCAGGATCGGCCGCAGGTCGGCGGCGAGGGCGAACCGTTCGGCGCGGGGCAGGTCCTTCTCGCGCAGCAGCACCCAGCGCACGCCCCCGGCCACGGCCGCCGCCACCACCTCCGCCAACGGCCGCCGGGCCACCCGCCGGTCCGTCAGCACCACCACGCCGGAGACACCCCCGGACAAGCCGTCGGCGCCCGGGTGCGGGGTCATAGCTCGGGGCGGCCTTCGTCGGGGGTGCTGGCCAGGGCGTGGAGGCGGCGGGGGATGCGGCCGGCACCGGCGGCCAGGCGACCGGCGGTGATCGCGTGGCGCATCGCGGTGGCCATCGCCACCGGGTCCGCAGCCCGGGTCACCGCGCTGGCCAGCAACACCGCGTCGCAGCCCAGCTCCATGGCCAACGCCGCGTCCGAGGCGGTACCGATCCCGGCGTCCAGGATCACCGGCACCTCGACGCTCTGCCGGATCAGCCGGATGTGGTGAGGGTTGGACACCCCCAGCCCGGACCCGATCGGCGAGCCCGCCGGCATCACCGCCGCGCAACCGACGTCGGCCAGCCGACGAGCCAGGATCGGATCATCCGAGGTGTACGGCAGCACGGTGAATCCGTCGGCGACGAGTTCCTCGGCGGCGCGCAGCAGTTCCACCCCGTCGGGCAGCAGGGTCCGCTCGTCGCCGATCACCTCCAGTTTGACCCAGTCGGTGTCGAAGGCGTCCCGGGCCAGGTGCGCCACCTTCACGGCTTCCCGGGCGGTGTAGCAGCCGGCCGTGTTCGGCAGCAGTCGCACCCCGCACCGGTCCAGCAGGTCCAGCAGACCTCCGGAGCCGCCGGGTACGGTGTCCACCCGGCGCAGGGCCAGGGTGACCAGCTCGGTGCCGGAGGCCCGGATCGCCTGTTCGAGCACGTGCAGGTTGGCCGCTCCGCCGGTACCCAGGATCAGCCGGGACCCGAACCGGGTACCGCCGATCTCGAAGCCGTCCATCCTGGTCACCCGCCCTGGGCGGCGCTGAGCACCTCTACCCGGTCGCCGCCGTGCAGCACGGTCGCCGGCCATCCGGTACGCGGCACCACCTCGCCGTTGACCGCCACGGCCACCCCCCGGTGCTGCGGCGTGACCTGTCGTACCAGTTCAGCGACCGTGGCGCCGTCGGGCACCACCTGCCCGACTCCGTTGACCGTCAACTCCATCTGTCGTCCTCCTTGCTGTCCGGACGGAACCGGTCGGCCCGGAAGGGACTGAGCATCGACTCGTCCGCTTCCGCCCCGGTGATCAGGCCGGTGATCAGGTCCGCGGTGACCGGGGTCAGCACGATTCCGTGCCGGTGGTGACCGGTGGCCGCCAGCACCTGCGGGCGGTCGGGCAGCGGCCCCAGGATCGGGGCGTTGTCCGGGGTGCCGGGGCGCAGCCCGGCGATCGTCTCCACCAGGTCGTACTCGGCCAGTTCGGGCAGCAGGTCGATTGCGGCCCGCAGCAGCCGCAGCACCGCACCGGCGGAGACCGCCAGGTCGGAGCGTTCCTCGACGGTGGCACCGACCACGACCTCACCGCACTCGCGCGGGACCAGGTAGACGTGCTCGCCGTCGGCGTACCCCCGGATGACGTGCCGGAAGCCCGGCGGGCCGCCGTCCGGGGTACGCAGCCGCAGCACCTGGCCCTTCACCGGGCGGACCGGCAGCCCGGTCAGGGCGGTGGCGCCGCAGCCGGCGGCGACCACGGTCACCTCGGCGGACACCTCGGACAGTCGCCCCACCGGCTCGGTGACCAGCACCGCGCCGGCCCGCTCGGCGGCCAGCCGCAGCGCCGGTACCAGCCGACGCGGATCGACCTGGTGATCGGTGGCGGCGAGGGCACCCCCGCGAACCCGGGGGGCCAGCGCCGGTTCATGCTCGCGCAACTGGGAGGGCAGCAGCGGGGTCACCGGCAGACCCAGACCCTGCTGGTACGCCCACAGCCGCCGCGCCTCGGCCAGGTCGTCGGCGGTCAGCCCGACCATCAGGGTGCCCTCAGTCCGGTACCCGATGTCCAGGCCGCTGGCCTCGGTCAGCTCGGCGGCGAAGGCCGGCCAGCGTCGAGCGGACTCGGTGAGCAGCCCGGTCAGTTCGTGTTCACCGAAGTACGCCTCCGCCACCGGCGCCAGCATCCCGGCGGCCACCTGGGAGGCTCCCGACCCCGGAGCCGGATCGTGCACCACTACCCGCAGTCCCCGGGCCGCGCACCGCCAGGCGATCGCCAACCCGATCGGCCCCGCCCCCACCACCGCCACCTGCGGTGCAAGGAAGGGCCCCCGCTTAACGTCTCCGGTATAGGAAGGGCCCCTGCTTAACACGTCAGCGCCCTGACCAGCTCGGCTGCGGCGTGGGCGGGATCGGCGGCTGCGGAGAGCGCGCCGACCACCGCCACCCCGTACACGCCGGCGGCCCGTAACCCGGGTACGTCCGCCGCCGTCACTCCCCCGATGGCGATCACCGGCACGGCGACCGCCTCGACCACCGCCCGGACGCCGGCCACCCCGATCGCCGGTGGCAGGCCGTCCTTCGTGGTGGTGGCGTGGCAGGGGCCCACGCCCAGATAGCTGGCTCCGGCGGCGACCGCCTCGGCGGCCGAAACCGGCTCCCGGGCGGTGGCGCCCAGCACCGCCTGCGGGCCGAGCACCTGCCGGGCCGCCGCCACCGGCAGGTCCTCCGCGCCGACATGACCGCCGGCGGCCCCCGCCGCCAACGCCACATGCAGGCGGTCGTTGACCAGGCAGGTGACGCCGTACGGCCGGCAGCGGGCGAGCACCCGGCAGGTCAGCTCGTACGCCTCCCGGTCGGTGACGGCGTCCTCGGCCCGGACCTGGACCACCAGCTCGGGGTGGGCCACCGGCAGGACGGCCGCGAGCACGGCCAGCGCATCCCGCCCCGGTCGAGTGTCGGTGATCAGATGCAGTCGTCCGAGGGACGGCACGGCAACACTCCTCCCTGCGCCGGCATTACCCGGATCAGGTTCGACGGTCGGGGGCTGGCAGCCCCCCTCTCAGCCCGGTACACCGGGCTCCCGTGGGTTCGTTGGGTGTCACCGTACGTCGTTTCGGCTGCGCCGCCAACCCCCGGACCCGCCCCGGCCAACCCCGGGAGCTGGCCGGACTCCACCGTTTCACTCTCATCCGGCGACCAGAAGGGACCCGGTTACGCAGTGACTCATGCCAATTGGATGACGCCTCGTTACCAAGCTGTTACATCAATGAGTCTTGCCCGAAACCGATCGATCAAAGGAAATTTGATTGATCGGCTCAGTTCCTCGGCAGCCAGACCCTCACCGTCAGGTACGAGCACTCGGACCGACCCGGAGTAGCCACCGACGTCCGCTCCGACCCGTCCTACACGGAAAGAGGAGATCTTCGTGCCCCGACTCAGCCGCGGGCGAGCAACGCTCGACCCGTTAGCCGTGGCGCTACTCGCCCTGGCACTCGTTCTGACCGCCGCGCCGTTCCCGATCGCCCGCCCCACAGCCGCCCAGGCCGCCGGCCGTACCACCACCCAGGCCGCCGCCCCCACCACCGCTCAGGCCGCGGCGGCGGAGCCGTTCTCCGTCCTGGTGTTCTCCAAGACCGCCGGGTTCCGCCACGACTCGATTCCCGCCGGCATCCGGGCCATCCAACAGCTCGGCACCGCGAACAACTTCACCGTCGTCACCACTGAGGACGGTGCGGCCTTCACCGACACCAACCTGGCCAGGTTCAAGGCGGTCATCTGGTTGTCGACCACCGGCGACGTGCTCAACGCCACTCAGCAGTCGGCCTTCGAGCGCTACATCCGGGCCGGTGGCGGATACGTCGGGGTGCACGCCGCCTCCGACACCGAGTACGACTGGGCCTGGTACGGCCAACTGGTCGGGGCCTACTTCAACAGCCACCCGGCCAACCAGACCGCCACCGTGAAGGTCGAGGACACCACCCACGAGTCGACCCGGCACCTGCCGGACCGGTGGTCCCGCTTCGACGAGTGGTACAACTTCCGCACCAACCCCCGCGCCCGTCAGGTGCAGGTGCTGGCCTCGCTGGACGAGCGCAGCTACAGCCCCGGCAGCGGGGCGATGGGGCACGACCACCCGATCGCCTGGTGCCAGAACTACGACGGTGGCCGGTCCTGGTACACCGGTGGCGGGCACACCCAGGAGTCCTTCGCCAACGCCGAGTTCCTCCAGCACCTGCTCGGCGGCATCCAGACCGCGGCCGGGGTGGTGCACGCCGACTGCGGCGCCGGTCGGGCCGCCAACTTCGAGAAGGTGACGCTGGACAGCAACACCAGCAACCCGATGGAGCTGGACATCGCCGAGGACGGGCGGGTCTTCTACATCGAGCGCGACGGCCGGGTCCAGATCATCAAGCCGGACACCGGGCAGACCGTCACCGCCCTGCGGCTGAGTGTCTTCGCCGGCAACGAGGACGGCCTGCTGGGCATCCGCCTCGACCCCAACTTCAGCAGCAACGGGTGGATCTGGCTCTACTACGCCCCGAGCGCGGGCGGGTCCCGCAACTACCTGTCCCGGTTCACCGTCACCGGTGACACGATCAGCGCGTCCAGCGAACGGGTCGTCCTGGAGGTGCCCACCCAGCGCAACACCTGCTGCCACATGGGCGGGACGATGACCTTCGACTCGGCCGGCAACCTGTACCTGGCCACCGGGGACAACACCAACCCCTTCGAGTCCAGCGGATACAGCCCCTTGGACGAGCGCTCCGGGCGCGCGGACTACGACGCCCAGCGTACCGCCGGCAACACCAACGACCTGCGCGGCAAGGTGCTGCGGATCCGGCCCCAGGCCGACGGGACGTACACCATCCCGAGCGGGAACCTGTTCGCCCCGGGCACCGCCCGGACCCGTCCGGAGATCTACGCGATGGGGCTGCGCAACCCCTTCCGGATCGGCATCGACCCGGTGACCAATGTGCTCTACGTCGCCGACTACGGCCCGGACGCCACCACCACCAACGCGAACCGGGGCCCGGAGGGCCTGGTGGAGTGGAACATCGTCGACCGGCCCGGCAACTTCGGCTGGCCGTACTGCCACGGCAACAACCAGGCGTACAACGACTACCAGTTCCCGTCCGGCCCGAGCGGGGCTAAGTTCAACTGCTCCGCGCCGGTGAACAACTCCCCCAACAACACCGGTCTGACCAACCTGCCGGCGGCCATCCCGGCCACGGTGGACTACGGCTACGGCGGCGACAGCCGCTTCCCGGAGATCGGCGGCGGCGGAGCGCCGATGGCCGGCCCGGTCTACCGGTTCGACCCGACCATCTCGTCCCGCCGCCAGTGGCCGGCGTACTTCGACGGCAAGTCGATCTTCGGCGAGTGGAACCAGTCGCGGATGTACACCATGCAGGTCAGCCGGGACGGCAAGACCCTCGTGGACATCAACCGGATCCTCGACCAGATGACCTTCGTCCGGCCGATGGACATGGAGTTCGGCCCCGACGGCGCGTTGTACCTGATCGAGTGGGGTAGCGGCTTCGGCGGCGACAACGACAACTCCGGGGTCTACCGCATCGACTACACCGCCGGGGCCCGGGCTCCGATCGCGGTGGCCGCGGCGACCCCCACCTCGGGGGCTCCCCCGCTGGCGGTCACCTTCTCCAGCGCGGGTTCCCGCGACCCGGACGGTGGCACCCTCACCTACGCCTGGACCTTCGGTGACGGTGGCACCTCCACCCAGGCCAACCCGACCCACACGTACACCCGCTCCGGCAGCTACACCGCGCAGTTGCGGGTGACCAACCCGGCGGGCCGCAGCGCGGTGGCGAACGTGCCGATCACGGTCGGCAACACCGCCCCGACGGTCACCATCGAATTCCCCCCGGACGGCGGCTTCTTCGCCTGGGGTGACCAGGTCGCGTACACCATCCGGGTGACCGACCCAGAGGACGGCACGATCGACTGCGACGAGGTCGAACTCCAGGTGCTGCTGGGTCACGACGAGCACGCCCATCCCCTGGAGCGGCACACCGGCTGCACCGGCACGGTGCAGACCCAGCTGGCCGACGGCCACGGGGCGGACGCGAACGTCTTCACCGTGCTGGAGGCGACCTACACCGACCGGGGTGGTTCCGACGGAGCCGAGCCGCAGACCGGCCGGGCCCTGAAGATCCTCCAGCCCAAGCGCAAGGAGGCAGAGTACTTCTCGGCCACCGGCCGGGTGGCCGGTGCCACCGGGGGCGGCACCGCCGGGGTGGAGAAGGAGACCACCGGTGACACCGCCGGCGGCGGGCAGAACATCGGCTTCATCGAGGACGGCGACTGGTGGTCGGTCACCCCGGCCAGCCTGACCGGGGTCACCTCGATCCAGTTCCGGGTAGCCTCGGCTACCTCCGGTGGCCGGATCGAGGTCCGGGCCGGGGCCGCCGACGGTCCCCTGATCACCACTGCCACGGTGGCCGGCACCGAGGGCTGGCAGACCTACACCGACGTCACCGCGCAGATACCCAACGGCGCCTCTTCGGAGGGCGGGCTGTACTTCGTCGCCCGGGACCCCAACCGGGGCACCGGAACCCTGTTCAACGTCAACTGGATGAACTTCGTCGGCCCTGGGGTCAGCGGCAACGCCCCACCGACGGTCACCGCCACGGCCACCCCGACCAGCGGGACCGCGCCACTGGCCGTGACCTTCACCGGTACGGCGTCCGACCCGGACGGGGACACCCCGCTGACGTACGCCTGGGACTTCGGCGACGGTGGCACGGCGACCACCCTCAACGCCACCCACACCTACACCACGGCGGGCAACTACACCGCCACCCTGACGGTCACCGACAGTCGGGGTGCCCGGGGCCAGGCCACCGTGCAGATCCGGGTGGACGGGCCCGGGGGCAATGAGCCCTGCCAGGTGGAGCAGGGGCCCCAACGGTCGGACGAGTTCACCGGCACCGCGCTGGATCGCCAGCGGTGGACCAGTGTGGTGCGGGACAGCCAGGGGTACTCGCTGACCGGGGGTGCCCTGCGCCTGCCCACCGCGGCGGGTGACCTGTACGGCACCCGCAACGACGCGACCAACCTGGTGCTCCAGCCCGCGCCCAGCGGGGCCTGGCAGGCGACCACCCGGGTCACCGTCGCGGCCCGGGCCGACTACCAGCAGGCCGGCCTGATCCTGTACGGCAACGACGACAACTACGCCAAGCTGGACCTGGTCTACGGCGGCAACCGCAAGGTGGAGTTCATCCGGGAGAGTGCCGGCACCCCGCGCAACGAAAGCGCGGACGCCACGGCCGCTCCCACCGGCGACACCATCCACCTGCGACTGACCAGTGACGGGACGAACCTGACCGCGGCCTACTCGACCGACGGGCAGACCTTCACCCCGGTGGGTCGGTCCGCTGCCCTGGCCGGGATCACCAACCCCCGGATCGGTCTGTTCGCCCTCAACGGCGGCACCACCGCCCCGGTCCTGAACGCGGACTTCGACTGGTTCCGGATCACCCCGGAGGCCACGACGGGTACGAGCGCCACACCCTCGGACGAGTTCACCGGCAGCACCCTGGAGAAGTGCCGGTGGAACGCCATCGTGCGGGAGGAGGCGACCCGGTACCGGGTGACCGACGGTGCCCTGCGCATCGATGTACCCAACGGTGACATCTACGGCACCAGCAACACCGGGCCGACGAACTTCATCCTGCAGAACAGTCCGGCCGGGAACTGGACGATCCAGACCCGGGTCGACGGCAGCCTGTTCAACGAGCAGTACCAGCAGGCGGGTCTGCTGGTGTACGCCGACGACGACAACTACCTGAAGTTCGACTACGTCACGGACAACGCGGCCGGTCAGACGATCTCGCGACGGATCGAGTTCCGTAGTGAGGTCGGCGGGGTGGTGCAGAGCACCCAACCCCAGGCCACCGGGCTGACCCAGGGGATCTGGCACCTGCGCCTGTCCCGCAGCGGCAGCACCTACACCGCCGCCTACTCGGCGGACGGAACGAGTTGGACCAGCCTGGGCTCCTTGACCAGCACCGCGGTCGGGACCACCCCGAAGGTGGGGCTGTTCACCCTGGGGGCCAACCAGACCGCCTCGAAGACGGCCGCCTTCGACTACTTCCGGCTGACCCCGGGCTAGTCGACCGATCGGAGCCGGCCCGCACCTGGAGGGGTGCGGGCCGGCTCCCGTCCCGAGGTGCCGGGCCGACCTCCAAAGGCCCGAGACCGGACGTACGACTTAGCGGGTGATACCGGGAAATGTCACCCTCCGTTACCGAACCGTTATTCATCGAAACCTTGCCAAGTACTCATAGAGCGGAAGTAATTTGTTCAACGGCTCAACATAATGCTGGAACGGACGCCCCGGCAGGCGACCGATCCGGCTCCACCTGGGACGGTCTTCGGCGAACCGGCCCCGCGACCCCTGTCCGTCAGGACCAAGGAGACCGGAGTGTCCCGACCACACCGTGCCCGCGCACCCATAACCGCCGCCTTGATGAGTCTCGGCCTCGCCGTGACCACGCTCGTCGGCGGACCCGCGCAGGCCGCCCCCACCACCACCAAGACAGCACCCCTGGCGCAGACCGCACCGGCGCCGGCCCCAGCACCACAGGCCGCCGCCGACGACTTCTCGGTCCTGGTCTTCTCCAAGACCGCCGGCTTCCGGCACGACTCGATTCCGACCGGCATCGCCGCGATCCAGCAACTGGGTGCCACCCACGGCTTCACCGTGGAGACCACCGAGGACAGCGCCTCCTTCACCGACGCGAACCTGGCCCGCTACCGGGCGGTGATCTGGCTCTCCACCACCGGTGACGTGCTCAACGCCGAACAGCAGGAGGCCTTCGAGCGCTACATCCAGACCGGTGGCGGCTACGTCGGCGTGCACGCCGCCTCCGACACCGAGTACAACTGGCCCTGGTACGGCGAGCTGGTGGGGGCCTACTTCGCCAACCACCCGGCCAACCAGACGGCCACCGTCAAGGTCGAGGACCCGGCGCACGAGTCCACCGCCCACCTGCCGGAGCGCTGGTCCCGGTACGACGAGTGGTACAACTTCCGCACCAACCCGCGCGGCAAGGTGCACGTGCTGGCCACCCTCGACGAGCGCAGCTACTCCCCGGGCACGGGCGCGATGGGTCACGACCACCCGATCGCCTGGTGCCGGGACTACGACGGCGGCCGGACCTGGTACACCGGTGGCGGTCACACCCGCGAGTCGTACGCCGAGCCGGAGTTCCTCCAGCACCTGCTCGGTGGCATCCGGACCGCGGCCGGGGTCAGCGGCGCCGACTGCCGTGCCTCCCTGACCTCCAGCTTCGAGAAGGTGACGCTGGACAGCAACACCAGCAACCCGATGGAGCTGGACATCGCGGCCGACGGCCGGGTCTTCTACATCGAGCGCGACGGCCGGGTTCAGATCATCAAGCCGGACACCGGGCAGACCGTCACCGCGATCGACCTCGACGTCTTCACCGGCAACGAGGACGGCCTGATCGGCATCCGCCTGGACCCGAACTTCGCCACCAACAACTGGGTGTACCTCTACTACGCCCCGAACGACGGGGTAGCCCGTAACCTGCTGTCCCGGTTCACGGTCACCGGCGACACCATCGACCCGGCCAGCGAGAAGCAGGTGCTGCGGGTCGACACCCAGCGCAACACCTGCTGCCACGCGGGCGGGACGATGACCTTCGACTCGGCCGGCAACCTGTACCTGGCCACCGGGGACAACACCAACCCGTTCTCCTCGGACGCGTACACCCCGATCGACGAGCGGCCCGGCCGCGCCGACTACGACGCGCAGCGCACCTCCGGCAACACCAACGACCTGCGCGGCAAGGTGATCCGGATCCACCCGGAGGACGACGGGACGTACACCATCCCGGAGGGCAACCTGTTCGCGCCGGGCACGGAGAAGACCCGCCCCGAGATCTACGCGATGGGCTTCCGTAACCCCTTCCGGATCGGCATCGACCTGGAAACGGACGTGCTGTACGTGGCCGACTACGGGCCGGACGCCGCCTCCGCCAACCCCAACCGGGGCCCGGAGGGCCTGGTCGAGTGGAACATCGTCGACCAGCCCGGCAACTTCGGCTGGCCGTACTGCCACGGCGCGAACCGGGCGTACAACGACTACCAGTTCCCGTCCGGGCCCAGCGGGGCCAAGTTCGACTGCGCCAACCTGGTCAACGACTCTCCGAACAACACCGGTCTGACCAACCTGCCGCCGGCCGTCTCGGCCACGGTCGACTACGGCTACGCGGCCAACCCGCTGTTCCCCGAGATCGGTGGCGGTGGCGCCCCGATGGGCGGCCCGGTCTACCGGTACGACGCCGACCTGACCTCCGACCGCAAGTGGCCGGCGTACTACGACGGCAAGGCGCTGCTCGGTGAGTGGAACCAGTCCCGGATGTACACCATGCAGGTCACCTCGGACGGCAAGTCCCTGGTGGACATCAACCGTCTGCTGGACGGGATGAGCTTCATCCGGCCGATGGACTTCGAATTCGGTCCCGACGGCGCGCTCTACATGATCGAGTGGGGTAGCGGCTTCGGCGGCAACAACGACAACTCCGGGGTCTACCGCATCGACTACATCGCCGGTGACCGGGCCCCGATCGCGGTGGCCAACGCCGACCCCACCTCCGGCCCGGCCCCGCTGACGGTCAGCTTCTCCAGCGCCGGCTCCCGTGACCCGGACGGCGGAGCCCTGACCTACGCCTGGAACTTCGGCGACGGCAACAGCTCCGAGGAGGCCAACCCCACCCACACGTACGCCTCGGCGGGCAACTACACCGCCCAGCTCACCGTGACCAACCCCAAGGGGCGTACCGCGGTGGCGAACGTGCCGGTCACGGTCGGCAACACCGTACCGACGGTCACCATCGAGTTCCCGCCGGACGGCGGCTTCTTCGACTGGGGTGACCAGGTCAAGTACACCATCAAGGTGACCGACCCCGAGGACGGGGAGATCGACTGCGACGAGGTCGAACTCCAGGTGCTGCTGGGTCACGACGAGCACGCCCACCCGCTGGAGCAGCACACCGGCTGCGAGGGTGTGGTGCAGACCCAGCTCGCCGCCGGACACGGCGCCGAGGCGAACGTGTTCACCGTGCTGGAGGCGACCTACACCGACCAGGGCGGCTCCGGTGGGGCCAGCCCGCTGACCGGCCGCTCCCTGCAGATCCTGCAGCCCAAGCGCAAGCAGGCCGAGTACTACTCCAACACCGGTCGGCTGGCCGACGGCACCGGCGGCGGCGACCCGGGAGTGGTCAGGGAGGCCGCCGGGGACACCGCGGGCGGCGGCGAGAACATCGGCTTCATCGAGGACGGCGACTGGTGGTCGGTCGAGCCGGCCAGCCTGACCGGCATCGAGTCGATCCGGTTCCGGGTGGCCTCGGCCGCCTCCGGTGGTCGGATCGAGGTCCGGGCCGGTGCGCCGGACGGTCCGCTGGTCACCTCGGTCGCCGTACCGGGCACCGGGGACTGGCAGTCGTACACCGATGTCACCGCTGAGGTTCCGGCCGAGGCGGACTCCGACGGCAAGCTGTTCTTCGTCGCCCGCGACCCGGCCGGCGGCACGAGCAGCCTGTTCAACGTCAACTGGATGGACTTCCTCGGCAAGGGGGTCACGGACAACGCCCCGCCGGTCGTCACGGCCAACGCCTCCCCGACCACCGGCACCGCGCCGCTGGCGGTCTCCTTCAGCGGTACGGCCACCGACCCCGAGGGCGACACCCCGCTCACGTACGAGTGGGACTTCGGTGACGGTGGTACGGCCGACACCCTGAACGCCGAGCACACCTACGCCGCGCCCGGCACCTTCACCGCCGTCCTGACGGTGACGGACAGCCGAGGTGCCCGGTCGTACGCCACCGTGCCGATCCGCATCGAGTCCCCGAACACCTCCTGCCTGGGGGCCCGTTCGGACGACTTCAGCGGCGACACCCTGAACCGGGACCGGTGGACCAGTGTGGTGCGGGAGAACCAACTCCTGTCCGTCTCCGACGGCGCACTGCGCATCCCCACCGAGGCCGGTGACCTGTACGGCAGCCGCAACGACGCGACCAACCTGGTGCTCCAGCCCGCACCCAGCGGGGCCTGGCAGGCGACCACCAAGGTGACCGTGCCGGTCACGGCCACCTACCAGCAGGCCGGTCTGATCGTCTACGGCGACGACGACAACTACGCCAAGGTGGACCTGCTCTACAACGGCAGCCGCCGGGTGGAGTTCCTCCGGGAAGCTGCCGGCACCCCGCGCAACGACAGTGCCGACAATGTCGCCGCACCGGAGGGTGACACCGTCTGGCTGCGGATCAGCAGCGACGGCAGCACCCTGACCGCGGAGATGTCGGCCGACGGGCAGACCTTCAGCCCGGTCGGGCGCGCCGCCGAGCTGGCCGGCATCGAGAACCCGCGGATCGGCCTGTTCGCCCTCAACGGTGGCACGGACGCCCCCGTCGTGGACGCCGAGTTCGACTGGTTCCAGGTGACCCCGGACGAGCCCGCCGGGCCGGTCGACCGGTCCGACGAGTTCGACGGCATCTCGCTGGACAAGTGCCGGTGGAACGCCATCCTGCGGGAGGACCCGAGCGCCTACCGGGTCGGCGGCGGGAAGCTGAGCGTCGACGTGCCCAACGGTGACATCTACGGCACCAACAACACCGACCCGACGAACTTCATCCTGCAGAACGCCCCTAGCGGCGACTGGACGATGGAGACCAGGATCGACGGCAGTCTGCTGGACGAGCAGTACCAGCAGGCGGGTCTGATCGTGTACGGCGACGACGACAACTACGTCAAGTTCGACTTCGTCGCCGACAACCCGGCCGGCCAGCCGGTGACCCGACGGATCGAGCTGCGCAGCGAGATCGGCGGGTCGATCCAGGACCCGCAACCGGGTGCGGAGGGCCTGACCTCCTCCGAGTGGTACCTACGGGTGTCCCGCACCGGTGACGTCTTCACCGGGTCGTACTCGACGGACGGCACCACCTGGACGGAGTTGACCGGGCTGACCAACGCGGCCGTGGGGGCCACCCCGAAGATCGGGGTGTTCACCCTCAGCGGCAACCAGACCGCCTCGAAGGTGGCCACCTTCGACTACTTCCGGTTCTCTGCGGAGGACGCTCCGAGCGACACGACGGCGCCGGTGACCACCGCCGAGGTGTCCGGCACCCCGATCGAGGGCTGGCACACCGGGCCGGTGACGGTCACCCTGTCCGCCACCGACGAGGAGGGCGGCAGCGGGGTGGCCCGCACGGAGTACCAGCTCGGCGAGGCCGACACCTGGACCACCTACACCGATCCGGTGCAGGTGACCGGGGACGGCGAGCACGAGCTGCGGTTCCGGTCCGTCGACGAGGCCGGCAACGTGGAGGAGACGAAGACGGTCACCGTCCGAATCGACACCACCGCCCCGGTCAGCACGGCGACGTTCGCTCCGGCGAACGACGAGGGCTGGCACGACGGCACCATCCCGGTGGTGCTCACCTCGACCGATGCCGGTTCCGGGGTGGAACTGCTGGAGTGGTCGCTCGACGGTGGCGCCTGGACGCCGTACTCCGAGCCGGTGGAGATCAGCGGCGACGGCACCCATGAGCTGTTGTACCGGGCCACCGACAAGGTCGGCAACGTCGAGACCCTGAAGTCCGCGGTGGTACGCATCGACGGCACCAAGCCGACCCTGCTGGTCTCCGGCATCGCCGACGGCCAACTGTACGGCGACAGCCAGGACGTACGGGTGTCCTGGCAGGCGGTCGACCCGACCTCCGGGATCGCCACCGTGGTCGGCACCCTGGACGGCCGGCCGTACTACAGCGGCACCCTCCAGGCGATGTACGAGCTGCCGTTGGGTCTGCACGAGCTGACCGTGACCGCGACCGACAAGGCGGGTAACAGCACCACCGCCTCGGTCCGGTTCTTCGTCACCACCTCGTTCCGGGACATGCAGTTCCTGCTGGACCGGTTCAAGGCGACGGGACGCCTGTCGAACAAGGCGCACGAGCAGTTGTCCAAGCAGCTCGAGAAGGTCCGCAAGGAGGAGGCGAAGGGCAACGACGAGAAGGCGATCAAGGAGCTGAAGAAGTTCCGCGACCTTGCCGCCGACGCCAAGCTCATCGCCGAGGCCGAGATCCGGGAGGTGCTGATCCGGGACGCCGACGCCATGATCGTTCGGCTCGGCGGCACGGCCAGCACGGCAGGGGTCAAGGCCAACGAGGGCAAGTCCGTCAAGGGGGCCGGACGCCTCGGTGACGACCCGACCCGGTTGGCACCCGGCCGCCGGCTGTGATCCACGGGCCCCGTCCGGTCTCGACCGGACGGGGCCCCGCTCCAACCACGAACCGGCCCGGCACGCAGCACGCGCGCCGGGCCGCTTCATACACCCCAGGCCCCGGTTCACACGCCGGGCTACTGACTGTCGAGCACCTCGCGCAGGGCCGCCAGGTCGGCCTCGGTGGGCTGCCAGGACCCGGCCGCCGCGTTGGCGCGTACCTGCTCGGGGGTGGTAGCCCCGGCGATGACCGAGGTCACCGAGGGTTGGGCGGCCAGCCCGCCGATGGCCACGTCCAGAATGGACACCCCCCGCTCGGCGGCGTACTCCTCGATGGCCTCGATGGTGTCCCAGTCGGCGGCGGCGAGCCGCTGGGCGTACCGGCCGCCACCGGCCAGCCGGCTACCGGCCGGCGGGGCCTCGCCCCGCTTGTACTTGCCGGTCAGCAGCCCGTTGGCCAGCGGGAAGAACGGCAACATGCCGAGCCCGAAGCGTTCGCAGGCGGGCAGCACCTCGATCTCGACGTCCCGGTTGAGCAGGCTGTAGTTGTTCTGGGCGCTGATGAAGCGGGTCAGCCCGCGACTCTTGGCCGTCCAGTCGGCGTCGGCGATCTGCCACCCGGCGAAGTTGGAGTTGCCCAGGTAGCGCACCTTGCCGTCGCGGACCAGGTCGTCCAGGGCCGCGAGGGTCTCCTCGATCGGGGTGCCCGGGTCGGGCTCGTGAAACTGGTACAGGTCGATGTAGTCGGTGTCCAGTCGACGCAGCGACGCCTCCGCCGCCCGGATGATGTAGCGCCGTGACCCCCGGACCCCGAAGTCCCGCCCGTTGGCGCCGCTCATCGACATGCCGAACTTGGTCGCCAGCACCACCTCGTCCCGGCGCCCCTTGAGGGCGGCACCGAGTTGCGCCTCCGACCCGCCGTGCGGTTCGCCGTAGATGTCCGCGGTGTCGAAGAAGTTGATCCCGACGTCGAGGGCCGCGTCGACCACGGCGCGAGTGCCGTCGAGGTCGAGTTTGCGGCCGAAGTTGTTGCAGCCGATCCCCACAGCGGACACCACGAGCCCGGAGTCGCCCAACCGGCGATAGGTCATCTCACTCACGAGATCACCATATGCCGCGCGGAGGAACGCCGAGTGACCTCGCCGGTCACCGCCGGGAGGACACCTCCCAGACCGGCTCGTCCGTCTCCACCACCTCGCCGTCGCCCTGAAACAGCAGGAACCGGTCGAAGGTGCGGGTGAACCAGCGGTCGTGCGTCACCGCGAGCACCGTGCCGGAGAAGGCGGCCAGCCCGGCCTCCAGGGCCTCGGCGGAGGCCAGGTCCAGGTTGTCGGTGGGCTCGTCGAGCAGCAGCAGGGTCGCCCCGGACAGCTCCAGCAGCAGCACCAGGAAGCGGGCCTGCTGCCCGCCGGAGAGGATGCCGAACCGCTGGTCCCCCTGGCCGGCCAACTCGTACCGGCTGAGCGCCGCCATGGCCGCGTGCCGGTCCATGCCGTCGCGGTGCTCGTCACCCCGCCAGAGGATCTCCACCAGGGTCTTGGCCATCAGCTCCGGCCGGTCGTGGGTCTGCGAGAAGTGCCCGGGACGCACCCGGGCACCGAGCCGCGCGAGGCCGCCGTGCGCCACCGGGGCCAGGGCCGCCGCGCCGTCGACCGGCGGGTTGGCCGGGTCGGGGTCCGTGCCGCCGCGCGCCAGCAGCCGCAGGAAGTGGGACTTGCCGGTGCCGTTGGCACCGAGCACCGCCACCCGGTCGCCGTACCAGACCTCCAGGTCGAAGGGGTAGGTCAGGCCGTCGAGTTCCAGCTGCTCGCAGATCAACGCGCGTTTGCCGGTCCGCCCGCCGGTCAGCCGCATCCGGATGTCCTGGTCCTTCGGCGGTACGGGCGGCGGCCCGGCCTCCTCGAACTTGCGCAACCGGGTCTGCGCCGACTGGTAGCGGGAGGCCATGCCGGAGTTGTAAGCGGCCTTCTGCTTGTACATCAGCATCAACTCGCGCAGCTTCTCGTGCTCCTCGTCCCACCGTTTGCGCAGCTCGTCCAGGCGGTCGTGCCGGGCCACCCGCGCGGTGTGCCAGCTGGCGAAGCCGCCCGGGTGCACCCAGGCGCTGCCACCCTCCACGGCGACCACCCGGTCGGCGGTGTGTGCCAGCAACTCCCGGTCGTGCGAGACGTAGAGCACGGACTTGCCGGACTCCCGCAGTCGCGCCTCCAGCCATCGTTTGCCGGGTACATCGAGGAAGTTGTCCGGCTCGTCGAGCAGCAGCACCTCGTCCGGGCCGCGCAGCAGCAACTCCAGGGCGAAGCGCTTCTGCTGACCGCCGGAGAGGGTGCGTACCGGTCGCTGCCGCGCGGTCTCCCAGGGCAGGTCGAGCACGATGGTGGCGACCGTGTCGAAGAGGACCTCGGCGTCGTACCCGCCGATCTCCCCCCAGGCGGCCAGGGCCTCCGCGTACGCCAACTGGGCCTTGCCGGCGGCGCTGCTGTACTTGCCGCGCAGCTCGGCGGCGCGCATGGCCGCCTCGGTCTCGGCGAGTCGGCGACCGGCCTCCCGCAGCGGCGGCGGGGCCAGCGACAACGCCAGGTCGGCCAGGGTGGACTCGTCACCGATCATGCCGATGAACTGCCGCATCACCCCCAGCCCACCGGCCCGGGCGATGGTGCCGGTACGCACCGGCAGGTCACCGGCGACCATCCGCAGCAGGGTCGTCTTGCCGGCACCGTTCGGCCCGACCAGGGCCACCTTGGCGCCCTCACCGACCCGGAACGACACGTCGGCGAAGAGTTCCCGCCCGTCCGGCAGGTGGTGTCCGACCGCTGCCACGTCCACGTATCCCACGCGGGCATCCTCCCGGAGCCCGGCAAAGCAGCCAACCGATTACCGGCCTGGGCCGCTCACCGCGTGACGCGAAGCACCCGGAAGCCCTTCTGGCTGGCGTGCCGCTCCACCTGCCAGCCCTGCTCCACCAGCCAGCGGTGCAGCGAGTCACCGCCCAGGTGACGACCCACCACCAGCCAGGCCACCCCCTCCGGGGTCAACCGGGGCAGCCAGTGCAGCAGCAGGTCGTGCAGCTCGTCCTTGCCGGGCCGGATGGGCGGGTTGGACCAGATCTGGGCGAAGGTCAGGTCGGCCGGCACCTCCTCGGGTGCCGCCACCCGTACCCGGTCGGCCAGGCCCAGGCCGTCCGCGTTGGCGGCGGTGAGTTCCCGGGCCCGCTCGTTGACGTCCACCGCCCACACCTTTGCGGTCGGGGCGACGGTGGCGAGCACACAGCTGATCGGCCCGAAGCCGCAGCCGAGGTCGAGCAGGGCCCCCTCGGTCGAGGCCGGTGGCAGGTCGGCCTTGCGCAGCAGCACGGCCGTACCCGGATCCAGGCGGTTGGCGGAGAACACCCCGGCCGCCGAGGCCAGGGTGAAGTCGCGGCCGGCGACGGCGAACTGCACCTCGCGCGGCTTGGCGGAGGCGCTGGGTGCGGTGGTGAAGTAGTGGTCCCCGGTCACGCCGGTCATTCTTCCACCGGCCCGAAACTCCCCCGGCGGGACGCCGGCCCTCGGCGAAGCGACCCGCCGCAAGGTGTTTTCCTCAAAAAACCTACTAAAGGGATAAAAGTCCCTACTCTGGTCGGCATGGTATATCGGTACGACTCCGATGAGGACGCCTACGGCCCGTACCGGGATGACGACCCCGAGGGACAGGCACCGCCCGCGACCGACGCGGTACCGGCCGGACCCCCGCGGTCCCGTTTCCCGGCCCCGTCGCTGCCGCGGCCCAACCAGATGGTGCTGCCCTCGACGACGGCCTCGGCAGCGGCCCCGCCGCCGCAGGACCCGCCACCCCGCTACGAGGCCGCCACGACGGTGCCGTACGACCCCTCTCCCGCCGCCGTACCCCAGCCCGCACCGGCGTCGGCCGCCCCACCACCACCCCGTCGCGGTGGTGGCCGCACCTGGCAGGTGCTGATCGGCGGTGCCGCCGCCCTGGTGCTGCTGGCCCTCTGTGGACTGGCCGGCGCCGCCCTGCTCGACGGCCGGCGTTTGATCGGCCAGCAGGCGGCACCGAGCACCCCACCGGAGAACAACACCCCGGGCACGGATTCGCCCCGGGCCGGCGACCTGGATTCCCGCGACACCGACCAGGCCCCACTGACCGGCCGGGAGGTCTTCCCCAACAGCACCCTCACCGTCGGCGACGGCCGACGCTACGAGGTGCTGCGCGCCCAGTCGAGCGCCAGTTGCGCGGTGGCGGCCACCGGGGAGGTCTCGGACCTGCTCGTCCGGCTCGGTTGCAGCCAGGTCGTCCGAGCCACCCTGCGCTCCAGCGACCAGCAGCATCTGGTCACCGCCGGACTGTTCAACCTGACCGACCGGTCCAGCGCCGAACGGGCCCGGGAGCGCATCCGGCAGGTGCTCGACGATCGGGAGGGCCGCTTCCGCGGTATGCCGGCGGGCGACGGCACCGAGGTCATCGCCACCGCCCCCGCCCGGGTCGGCTGGCAGGTACGCGGCCACTATGTCGCGTACGCGGTGGTGACCCGCGCCGACGGCGACACCATCCGCTCCGGCGACACCGCAGTCCGCGAGATCCTGTTCGACCTGCTGGAACTGCACCTGAACCGGGAGGTGCTGGAGCACCGGGCCAACGGGGGCGTAGCCAACCAGCCCACCCCCGCGGAGGACACCGGCAGCCAGAACGGGTCCGACGAGGACTGAGGCTCAGGCCTCGGCCGGCACCCGCAACCGTCGGGTGGCCTCGGCCCGGCGGGCGTACTCAGCCGGGTCCTCCGGGTAGCCCACCGCCACCAGGGTCAGCCCGTGCGCCGGGGCCACGGTCACCTCACTGGACCGTTCCCGCCGGGTCAGCAGCCCGGCCGGCCACTCCACCGGTCGGCGACCGTCCCCGGCCACCAGCATCGCGCCGACCAGGCTGCGCACCATGGCCTGGCAGAAGGCGTCCGCCTGCACGGTGGCGACCAGGATTCCGTCCGGGTCACGCCGCCAGTCCAGCCGGGTCACCTCCCGCAGGGTGGTGGCGTTCTCCTTCCGCCGGCAGTACGCGGCGAAGTCGTGCTCCCCCACCAGCCCGGCGGAGGCCGCGGCCAGCCGATCGCAGTCCAGCGGGCGGGGCCAGGCCAGCACCTCGTGCCGACGCAGCGGCTCGGCCCCCCAGGGGGCATCGGTCACCCGGTACTCGTACCGCCGGAAGGTGGCCGAGAAGCGGGCGTCGAAGGTGTCCGGCACCTCCGTCATCGCCCGGACCCGCACATCACCCGGCAGCAGCCGGGCCAGCCGACGCAGCAGCCGGTCCCGGTGTTCCTGCCAGACCTCGGCGGGCAGGTCGAGGTGGCAGACCTGCCCGGAGGCGTGCACCCCGGCGTCGGTCCGGCCAGCCACCGTCAACCCGGTCGCGGTCCCGGCCCCGAGCACCAGGTCCAGCGTCTCCATCAAAACCCCGGCGACCGTACGCCGACCCGGCTGGGCGGCCCAGCCGGAGAAGTCCCCGCCGTCGTAGGCGACATCCAGCCGCAGCCGGATCCGCTCGTCCACCTCGTACCTCCTCACGACGACTCGGGCCCGACATCCCGTGGGGGATGCCGGGCCCGACGACGGCCTTGATCAGGCCTTGCCTTCCTCGGTGGCCAGGTCGCTGTCCTCGCGGGCGGCGGCCGTGTCACCGGACGCCGACACCGGGGCCTCGGAGTCCTGGTCGGCCGAACGCGCGGCCGGGGTCTCCTCGGCCGGGGCGAGCGCCTCGACCTTGTCCTGCTGGGCGGCCTTGCGGGCGGCGGTCTTGCGGTTCGCCGTCGGCTCGGTGACCTGCAGCTCCTCGACCAGCTCGATGATCGCCATCGGAGCGGCGTCACCCTTGCGCGGACCGGTCTTCACGATCCGGGTGTAGCCGCCGTTGCGGTTGGCGTACCGGGGCGCGATCTGGTCGAACAGGGAGTAGACCACGTCCTTGTCCTTGACGACGCCCAGCACCCGGCGGCGCGAGGCGAGGTCGCCGCGCTTGGCCTTGGTGATGAGCTGCTCGGCCAGCGGACGCAGCCGCCGGGCCTTCGTCTCGGTGGTCTGGATCTTGCCGTGCTGGAACAGCGCGGTGGCCAGGTTGGCCAGCATCAGCCGCTCGTGCGCGGGGCTGCCGCCGAGGCGGGGGCCCTTGGTGGGCGTGGGCATGCTTGGTGCTCCTCAGGTGTGGCGGCAGCGCGGACTAGAGCTGCTCGGTCTCGCGGTAGTCGTCGGTGTCGTAGTCGGCCTCGCCGAAGGCGTCCACGACGTGCGCCGGGTCGAAGTTCGGAGCCGAATCCTTCAGCCCCAGACCCATCCCGGCGAGCTTCATCTTGACCTCGTCGATCGACTTCTGGCCGAAGTTGCGGATGTCGAGAAGGTCGGCCTCGGTACGCCCGATCAGCTCACCAACGGAGTTGATGCCCTCGCGCTTGAGGCAGTTGTAGGAGCGGACGGTCAGGTCCAGCTCCTCGATCGGCAGGGCCAGGTCCGCCGCCAGCTGCGCGTCCTGCGGCGACGGGCCGATGTCGATGCCCTCCGCCGTCTCGTCCAGCTCCCGGGCCAGCCCGAACAGCTCCACCAGCGTCGACCCGGCCGAGGCCAGGGCGGTACGCGGGCCCATCGACGGCTTGGTCTCGACGTCGATGATCAGCCGGTCGAAGTCGGTCCGCTGCTCGACACGAGTCGCCTCGACCCGGTACGTCACCTTGAGCACCGGCGAGTAGATCGAGTCGACCGGGATCCGGCCGATCTCCGCGCCAGCCTGCTTGTTCTGCGCCGCGGTGACGTAGCCGCGACCCCGCTCGACGGTCAGCTCCATGTCGAGCCGGCCCTTGCCGTTGAGGGTGGCGAGCTTCAGGTCCGGGTTGTGCACGGAGACACCGGCCGGGGGCTGGATGTCACCGGCGGTCACGTCACCCGGGCCCTGCTTGCGCAGGTACATGCTGACCGGCTCGTCGTGCTCGGAGCTGACGCAGAGCTCCTTGATGTTCATGACGAGCTCGACCACGTCCTCCTTGACACCGGGGATCGTGGTGAACTCGTGCAGCACACCGTCGATCTTGATCGAGGTGACGGCCGCGCCCGGGATGGACGACAGCAGCGTACGCCGCAGCGAGTTGCCCAGGGTGTAGCCGAAGCCCGGCTCCAGCGGCTCGATGGTGAACCGGGACCGGGTCTCGTTGATCGACTCCTCGGAGAGGGTCGGTCGC
Source organism: Micromonospora sp. NPDC047134 (assembly GCF_040643455.1). NCBI lineage: Bacteria > Bacillati > Actinomycetota > Actinomycetes > Micromonosporales > Micromonosporaceae > Micromonospora > Micromonospora sp. NPDC047134. Next base: position 54,596 of record NZ_JBEYUI010000018.1, on the reverse strand, counting down.
TGGCTGATGAGCATGTCTTCTCTTCTCTTCCGGGGCGCCCGCCATATGACGCCCACGACACAAACTGTTCCGGTGGCCCGCCCGTCGCCGGGCGGGCCACCGCAACGAGCCCTTACTTGGAGTAGAGCTCGACGATCAGCTGCTCCTGGACCTGGGTGTCGATCACCTGGCGGGCCGGGAGCGAGTGCACGAGAACCTTCATCTGGCTCGGGATGGCCTCCAGCCACGCCGGCACGGTCTTCGAACCGGCCTCGGCCTGAGCCACGATGAACGGGGTGAGCTCCTTGCTCTTCGCCCGAACCTCGATGATGTCGTGTGCACTGACGCGGTACGACGGGATGTCGACCTTCTTGCCGTTCACCGTGAAGTGACCGTGCTTGACCAGCTGACGGGCCATGTCCCGGGACTTGGCGTAGCCGGCCCGGTAGACCACGTTGTCCAGCCGCGACTCGAGGATCTGCAGGAGGACCTCACCGGTCTTGGCCTGCTTGGCCACGGCCTCCTCGTAGTAACCGCGGAACTGCTTCTCCAGCACGCCGTAGACCCGGCGAGCCTTCTGCTTCTCACGGAGCTGGAGCAGGTACTCCGTCTCCTTGGTGCGGCCGCGGCCGTGCTGCCCGGGCGGGAACGGCCGGGACTCGAACGGGCACTTCGGGCCATCGCACTTGCTGCCCTTGAGGAACAGCTTCATCTTCTCCCGCCGGCAACGGCGGCAGTCAGCACCGGTGTAACGAGCCATCTCTCTCTAACCTCTCAGACCCGACGACGCTTCGGCGGACGGCATCCGTTGTGCGGCTGCGGGGTGACGTCGGAGATCTGCCCGACCTCCAGGCCCACCGCCTGCAGCGAACGGATGGCGGTCTCCCGGCCGGAGCCGGGGCCCTTGACGAACACGTCGACCTTGCGCATGCCGTGCTCCATCGCCCGACGCGCGGCGGCCTCGGCGGCCAGCTGCGCGGCGAACGGGGTCGACTTGCGCGAACCCTTGAAGCCGACCTGGCCCGCGGAGGCCCAGGAGATGACGGCACCGGTCGGGTCCGTGATGGACACGATGGTGTTGTTGAAGGTGCTCTTGATATGCGCCTGCCCGTGGGCGACGTTCTTGCGTTCCTTGCGCCGGACCTTCTTTACAGCGGCCCCGGCACGAGCCTTCGGTGGCATAAGTCTGTGCGCTCCTAGTTGACTTCCCGGCACGGGTTGCGGCCTGGCCTACCTGGGCAGACCCGGACCCGCACTCCGGTGAAAGAGAATTACTTCTTGCCGGGCTTCTTCTTGCCGGCGACCGTCCGCTTCGGGCCCTTGCGGGTGCGGGCGTTGGTACGGGTCCGCTGACCACGGACGGGCAGACCCCGGCGGTGCCGGATGCCCTCGTAGCAGCCGATCTCGACCTTGCGGCGGATGTCAGCGGCGACCTCGCGGCGCAGGTCGCCTTCAACCTTGTAGTTGGCCTCGATGTGGTCACGGAGCTGGACCAGCTCCTCGTCCGTGAGGTCCCGGGCGCGCTTGTCCGGCGAGATGCCGGTGGCAGCGAGCGTCTCCAGGGCGCGGGTGCGACCCACGCCGAAGATGTAGGTGAGCGCGATCTCCAGCCGCTTCTCGCGGGGGAGGTCGACGCCGACTAGACGTGCCATCTGTGGGCGTACTCCTTGTGCTGTCTCGCGGAGGTGTGGACCCGACCCACCCCGCTACCGACCGACCTGTCTCCTCCGGCGCGTGCTGCGCCGGCGACCGGTTCGGTCGCTGCCCAAGCGGGCCCCGGCCTCCGACCGGGGGTCAACCACGAAGAAGTACGCGCTGCGCACCGCTCGCGGCTGGGACGAGCATGTGTGATGTGCTGGCTGGATCTGCGGCCCGGATCACGCCCTCGGCCGACCGGCGGTCACCGGTCGGCCGTGACGATCAGCCCTGGCGCTGCTTGTGGCGCGGGTCGGTGCAGATGACCATGACCCGGCCGTGCCGGCGGATCACCCGGCACTTGTTGCAGATCCTCTTGACGCTCGGCTTGACCTTCACGGTTGCCTTACTTCCCATCTGGCCCGTTGCCACGAGGCGCGGCACCGGACGTCGAAGACGGACACGGGACGTTCCCGGCCGTCGTCAGGACTACTTGTAGCGGTAGACGATGCGCCCGCGGGTCAGATCGTACGGCGAGAGTTCGACGACGACCCGATCCTCCGGCAGGATGCGGATGTAGTGCTGCCGCATCTTGCCGCTGATGTGAGCCAGCACCTTGTGGCCGTTGGCGAGCTCCACCCGGAACATGGCGTTCGGCAGGGGCTCGATGACCCGACCTTCGATCTCGATGGCTCCGTCTTTTTTCGGCATGTCCTCCGCTGTCCTGACGTCGGTTACTCCGGACCGGCTCACAACGCCTTACACGAGTGCCTGATCAAGATCAGGTGACCCGCGCCAGCCGCGGCTCCGCGTCCCACCGAAGCGCTTGGTGGGCATGGCGGAGTGGACGCTGTGCGCCGATCAGAAAGTGTACGCCCGCCTGCACGCCGTCGCCAAACCGACCGGCCAACACCCCCGAACCGGTACGACAAACGTGACTTTCAGGTCTCCCGCTCCGGAAATGCCCGCAGCGGGAGCCTGTCCGGCCCGGCCGCCGGGTAACCCGGATCACCCTTCCGCTCCGGCCCCTCGGCACCCACCTCGGTCTCGTCGAGAGCGGGCTGGTCGAGAGCCTGCTGGCCGTCGGCTGCCTTGCGCTGCCGTTTGAGGGCCTTCTTCGCCGCCCGCCGCTGCCGGCGCTGCTCCTGCTCGGCCGCCCACCTCCGAGGTTCGCCCTTGACCAGGCCGGTAAGGGTCTCGACCAGCAGCAGCGCGCCCCAGGGCCCGGCGACCCACCCCGGCCAGAAGTAGAGCAGGTCACCCGCAGCTAGCGAGGTCAGCGCCCAGATGGCGACCACGATCCCGACCGCCTGCAGCCAGGACTCCCAGACATGGGCCAGCCAGCGCCCCGTCACCTGCCGGCCAGCCGGGCTGGCCGACACCGCGCTGCCCCGCTGCGCCGGCACCGGTGCCTCGACACCGGCCGCCGGCAGGTCCCGCACCAGGGCATCCAGGTCGGCATAGGTACGAGCGGCATAGGCGCGTTGCAGTCGTTCGTCGTACTCGTGCAGATTCAGTCGGCCCTCGTCGAGCGCGACCCGCAACCGCTCGGCGATGGCCTGCCGGTCGGAGTCCCCTGCCCGCAGGCCGTCGCGCCCTTCCATGCCGGCAAGCATGCCACCGTCCCGCCAGTCCCCCACCCGCGCCGCCGCAGCCCAGGCCCCCCGGGTCGTCCGGGCACTGCTGGCTCCGGGCCTTCCGCCGCAGTGCAGGCCCCGAAGGACCCGGGCCGTCCGGCGCACGGTCGGCAGGAGTGGTTCGTTCAGGCCGTCGGGGCGTTGCTCGGCTGGCGGGCGGTGACCAGGTCACCGAGGCGGCCCCGGCCACCGTCGGGGGCGGTCAGCACCCAGACCCCGTCCGGCAGCAGCGCCATGGTGTGCTCGACGTGCGCCGCACGCGACCCGTCCCGGGTCACGACCGTCCAGCCGTCGGCCAACTCGACCGTACGCGGCGAACCCATGGTGATCATCGGCTCGATGGCCAGCGCCATGCCCGGCACCAGCCGAGGTCCCTTGCCCGGCCGGCCGTGGTTGAGCACATGCGGGTCCTGGTGCATCTCGGTGCCGATGCCGTGGCCGCCGTAGCCGTCGACGATGCCGTACCGGCCCGCCTTGCGTACGGCGTTCTCCACGGCGTGCGAGATGTCGGTCAGCCGGCCCTTGCCGCTGGCGGCACCCCGGGCGGCGGCGGCGATGCCGGCCCACATGGCGTCCTCGGCGACCTTGGCCATCCGCAGCAGGGCCGGGTCGACCTCACCCACCCCTACGGTGATCGCCGCGTCGCCGTGCCAACCGTCGAGCACCGCGCCGCAGTCGATCGAGATCAGATCGCCCTCGGCCAGGGCCTGCTCGGGCGACGGGATGGCGTGCACGATCTGCTCGTTTACCGAGGAGCAGATCGACGCCGGGAAACCGTGGTAGCCCTTGAAGGAGGGGACCGCACCTGCCTCGCGGATCGTCGACTCGGCGATGGCGTCCAGGTCGGCCGTGGTCACCCCGGGCGCGACCGCCTCCCGCATCCTGCGTAACGCCTCCGCGACCACCAGGCCGGCGGCTCGCATCTTCTCGATCTGCTCGGGAGTTTTCAGCTGGATGTCCAGCTGGGGACGACGCATGGAGGCGATACCTTTCGTTGCCACGAACCAGCGGGGCACGCTGAGCGTACCCCGCTGTTCGCACTCTCTATCCGGACGGCGGTGAGCCGACCCTGTTCAGCTCCCGTAGGACCGCAGGGCGTCGATCGCGCGGACGGTGACGTCCTCCACCGGGCCGGTGGCGTCGATGCCGACCAGCTTGCCCTGGGCACCGTAGTAGTCCACCAGGGGTGCGGTCTTCTCCGCGTACTCCCGCAGCCGGGCGGCGATGGTCTCCGGCTTGTCGTCGTCGCGCTGGAAGAGCTCGGCGCCGCAACGGTCGCAGATGCCCTCCCGGCTGGTCGCGTCGAACTCGACATGCCAGATCTTGCCGCAGCCCCGGCAGGTACGCCGGCCGGACAACCGCCGGATCACCTCGTCGTCGTCGACCACCAGCTCCAGCACGATGTCCAGGGCGGTGCCCAGGTCAGCGAGGAGCTTGTCCAGCGCCGCCGCCTGCGGAGTGGTCCGGGGGAAACCGTCGAGCAGGAAGCCCTCGGCGGTGTCCGGCTCGGCCAGCCGGTCCCGGACCATGTTGATGGTGACCTCGTCCGGGACCAGCTTGCCGGCGTCCATGTAGCGCTTGGCCTCGACGCCCAACGGCGTGCCCTGTGAGACGTTGGCCCGGAAGATGTCGCCGGTCGAGATCTTCGGAACGGACAGGTGCGCGGCGATGAACTCTGCCTGTGTGCCCTTGCCCGCACCCGGCGGGCCAACCAGAACCAGTCTCATCTACCGCAGGAACCCTTCGTAGTTCCGCTGCATCAGTTGGCTCTCGATCTGTTTGCTGGTCTCGAGAGCAACACCGACCATGATCAGCACAGCGGTACCACCGAACGGGAAGTTGAGGTACTGCTGCCGGTCCAGCCAGATGAAGAAGAAGTTCGGCAGGATCGAGATGATCGCGAGGTACAGCGCCCCCGGCAGGGTGATGCGGCTGAGGATGAAGTCCAGGTAGTCGGCGGTGGGCTTGCCGGGGCGGATGCCCGGCACGAACCCGCCGTACTTCTTCATGTTGTCCGCGACCTCGGTCGGGTTGAACGTGATCGAGACGTAGAAGTAGGTGAAGAAGATGATCAGCAGGAAGTAGACCGAGATGTAGATCGGGCTGGTCGGGTCGACCAGGTTGTTCTGGATCCACGCCTGGGTCTTGCCCGGGTCGTTCTGGTCGAAGAACTGCAGCGCCAGCTGCGGCAGGTAGAGCAGCGAGGAACCGAAGATGACCGGGATGACACCCGCCTGGTTGACCTTCAGCGGGATGTAGGTCGAGGTGCCGCCGTACATCCGCCGGCCGATCATGCGCTTGGCGTACTGCACCGGGATCCGGCGCTGGGCCTGCTCGATGAAGGTGACCGCGGTGATGACCACCAGGACCAGAGCGATGACCAGGAAGAACTTCCACCAGCCCTGGCTCTCCTTGATCCGCCAACCCTCGCTGGGGAGCCGGGCGGCGATCGAGGTGAAGATCAGGACGGACATGCCGTTGCCGACGCCGCGGTCGGTGATCAGCTCACCGAGCCACATGACCACACCGGTACCGGCGGTCATCGTCATCACCAGGACGGACAGCGTCAGCCAGTCCGGGATGCCGGTGCCCTCGGGGATGATCGGGAACTGGTCGCACTGGTTGTTGAACAGCTGACCCGAGCGGGCCAGCGCCACGAACGCCGAGGCCTGGAGGACACCGAGGCCGAGGGTCAGATAGCGGGTGTACTGGGTGATCTTCGCCTGGCCGGCCTGGCCCTCCTTGCGGAGCTGCTCGAGCCGGGGGATCACCACCGTCAGCAGCTGAAGGATGATCGACGCGGTGATGTAGGGCATGATGCCCAGCGCGAAGACCGACAGCTGGAGCAGCGCGCCGCCCGAGAAGAGGTCGAGCAGGTTCAGCACACCGGTGGAGCCCTCGATCGTGTCGAGGCACTTCTGCACGTTGCCGTACGAGACACCTGGGCTGGGCAGGGTGGCGCCGAGCCGGTAGATCGCGATGATGCCTACTGTGAACAGCAGCTTCTTGCGCAGGTCAGGCGTACGGAACGCACTGAGAAAGGCGGACAGCAACTTCTTCCTCCTGCGCGAGGCGGGCCGCCGGGCATCCCTGGCGGATCGGGGTGGTGGTGGTGCCGGGCAGGGTGCCCGATTCTCCATGGCTGGGATGGGACTCTAACAGCCCGATCCCGGTCCGGGCAGGTGTGCCCGGCTACATAAACCAATTCCGATGTTACCGGGCGCACACGCCCGAGTTGAGAGCAGGGCGCCCGCCAGCTGGGATCAACTGGCGGGCGCCATACGTTTTTGCAGCTTACAGCTCTGTTACCGAGCCACCGGCGGCGGCGATCTTCTCCTTGGCGGACGCGCTGAAGGCGTGCGCCGAGACCTGGAGGGCAACCCCGCCCAGATCCCCGGAGCCGAGAACCTTGATCGGCTGGCCCTTGCGGACCGCGCCGGCCTCGACCAGTTCGGCCGGGCCGACCTGACCGCCGTTGGGGAACAATTCAGCCAGTCGGTCCAGGTTGACCACCTGGAAGACCACCTTGAACTTGTTCTTGAAGCCCTTGAGCTTCGGCAGTCGCATGTGGATGGGCATCTGCCCACCCTCGAACGCCGCCGAGATGTTCTTGCGGGCCTTGGAACCCTTGGTACCCCGACCGGCGGTCTTGCCCTTGGAGCCCTCACCGCGACCCACACGGGTCTTCGCGGTCTTGGCCCCCGGCGCCGGGCGCAGGTGGTGGACCTTGATCGTCATTACTCGACCTCCTCGACCTTCACGAGGTGGCTGACCGTGAAGATCATTCCGCGGATCTCGGGCCGGTCTTCCTTGACCACCACGTCGTTGATCCGCTTGAGACCGAGCGAACGCAGCGACTCACGCTGGTTGTGCTTGGTCCCGATCCCGGAACGAACCTGGGTGACCTTCAGCCGTGCCATCAGGAAGCCACCTCCGCCCGCGAGGCCAGCATGGCGGCCGGAGCGACGTCCTCCACCGGCAGGCCTCGACGCGCCGCGACGGCCTCGGGGGACTCAAGCCCCTTCAGCGCAGCCACGGTGGCGTGCACGATGTTGATCGGGTTGGACGATCCGAGGCTCTTGGAGAGCACGTCGTGGATGCCCGCGCACTCCAGCACGGCACGAACCGGACCACCGGCGATGACACCCGTACCGGCCGAGGCCGGCTTGAGCAGCACCACACCGGCAGCTTCCTCGCCCTGCACCGGGTGCGGGATCGAGGAGCCGATCCGCGGCACCTTGAAGAAGTGCTTCTTGGCCTCCTCGACGCCCTTGGCGATCGCCGCGGGCACCTCCTTGGCCTTTCCGTAGCCCACGCCCACGGTGCCGTCGCCGTCGCCCACGATCACCAGGGCGGTGAAGCTGAATCGACGACCACCCTTCACGACCTTGGCGACACGGTTGATCGCGACGACCCGCTCAAGGTGCGGGGTCTTCTCGGCGGGCGCGTTTCCGCGGCCGCCCTCACGGCGGTTGTCGCGGCGACCACCCTCGTTGCCACCGGACCCGCCGCCACGGCGCTGTTGACCTGGCATCAGCAGCCTTCCTTTTCTCTCGTGACGGGGATTGTCAGAACTCGAGCCCGGCTTCGCGGGCGGCGTCGGCAAGCGCGGCTACCCGCCCCGCGTACCGGTTGCCACCGCGGTCGAAGACGACCTTGGAGATGCCAGCGGCCTTGGCCCGCTCGGCGAGCAGGGTGCCGACCTTGCCGGCCAGGGCGCTCTTGTCGCCCTCCGTGCCGCGCACCGAGGCGTCCAGGGTCGAGGCCGACGCCAGGGTGTGCCCCTTGGTGTCGTCCACGATCTGGGCGACGATGTGCCGCAGCGAACGGGTGACGACCAGGCGCGGGCGCTCGGGCGTACCGCTGACGCTCTTGCGGACCCGGAAGTGCCGACGCGCACGCCCGACGGCACGCTTGGCGGCGACGCCGCGGCGGCGCTTGAGCAGCGTGGCGCTCACTTCTTACCTGCCTTTCCGGCCTTACGTCGGATGACCTCGCCCTGGTACTTGACACCCTTGCCCTTGTAGGGCTCCGGCGGGCGAATCTTCCGGATGTTGGCGGCGACCTCACCGACCTGCTGCTTGTCGATGCCGGCCACGTGGAACAGCGTCGGCTTCTCCACCGTGAAGGTGATGCCGTCCGGCGCGGGGACCGTGACCGGGTGCGAGAACCCGAGCGCGAACTCGAGGTCCTTGCCCTTGGCGGTGACCCGGTAACCGGTGCCGGAGATCTCCAGGCTCTTGCGGTAGCCCTCGGTGACTCCGACGATCATGTTGGCGACCAGGGTACGGCTCAGGCCGTGCAGTTCCTTGGCCTTGCGCTCGTCGTTCGGGCGGTTGACGCTCAGCTGCCCGTCCTCGGCCCGCTCGATGGAGATCGGCTCGGCCAGAGTGTGCGACAGCTCGCCCTTGGGGCCCTTGACCTTGACGGTCCGGCCGTCGATCGTCACGTCGACGCCGGCAGGTACCGGGATCGACTTACGTCCAATACGCGACATTTCTACCTGTCTCCCGTTACCAGACGAAGGCGAGGACTTCCCCGCCAACGCTCCGCTTGCGGGCCTGCCGGTCGGTGAGCAGCCCCTGGGACGTCGAAATGATCGCCACGCCCAGCCCGCCGAGCACCCGCGGGAGCCCGTCCGACTTGGCGTAAACCCGTAGACCGGGCTTGGAGACACGCTTGATACCGGCCAGGCTCCGCTCCCGGTTCTGGCCGTACTTCAGCTCGACGACCAGTCGCTTGCCGACGGCACCCTCTTCGGGCTCCTCGACCGACCAGGTGGCGATGTAACCCTCGGTCTTGAGGACCTCGGCGATGTTCGCCTTGATCTTCGAGTAGGGCATCGTCACCCGGTCGTGGTACGCCTGGTTGGCGTTACGCAGACGCGTGAGCATGTCTGCGATCGGGTCGGTCATCGTCATGTAACTCGTCAACCTTTCTCGCCGGGGTTCCCGCGGCTCGCGCAGGCCTACGGCGAAGAGACAGTCCAGCTAACGCGCGGGGCGCGCGCCGGGCTATTACCAGGAAGCCTTGGACACGCCGGGCAGCTCACCGCGGTGGGCCATCTCCCGGATGCACACCCGGCAGAGCCCGAACTTGCGGTAGACCGCCTTGGGACGCCCGCACCGCTGGCAGCGGGTGTACGCGCGAACCGAGAACTTCGGCTTCGCGGCCGCCTTGAGGATCAGCGCCTTCTTGGCCATCTCAGTTCTCCTTGAACGGGAAGCCCAGGAGCTTGAGCAGCGCCCGGCCCTCGTCGTCGGTCGTGGCGGTCGTGACCACCGTGATGTCCATGCCCCGCTGGCGATCGATCTTGTCCTGATCGATCTCGTGGAACACCGACTGCTCGGTCAGACCGAACGTGTAGTTGCCGTGCCCGTCGAGCTTGCGCCCGTCGAGGCCGCGGAAGTCACGGATACGCGGCAGCGCGATGGACAGCAGCCGGTCCAGGAACTCCCACATCCGGTCGCCGCGCAGGGTCACCTTCGCGCCGATCGGCATTCCCTCCCGCAGCTTGAACTGCGCGATGGACTTCTTCGCCCGCCGGACCTGCGGCTTCTGGCCGGTGATGGTGGCCAGATCGCGGACCGCGCCGTCGATGAGCTTGGCGTCGCGAGCAGCCTCGCCGACACCCATGTTGACGACGATCTTCACCAACCGCGGCACCTGCATCGGGTTGGCGTAGTCGTTCTGCTCGCGCAGCTTCGCCACGATCTCGTTGCGGTACCGCTCCTTGAGGCGCGGCATGGACTTGGTTTCGGTAGCCGTGGTCATCACAGGTCCTTACCGGTGCTACGCGCGATGCGGACCTTCTGGCCGTTTTCGTCGATGCGGTAACCGACACGGGTCGGCTTGCCGTCGGAGTCCAGGACCATCACGTTCGAGACGTGGATCGGGGCCTCCTGGGTGACGATGCCACCGGTCTTGGCGCCACGCTGAGTAGTGCTGATGCGAGTGTGCTTCTTGACCCGGTTCACGCCCTCGACCAGGACCTTGTCCTGCCGCGGGTAGGCCGCGATGACCTTGCCCTTGGCACCCTTGTCCTTGCCGGCGATGACGACGACCGTGTCGCCCTTCTTGACCTTCACGGTCACAACACCTCCGGCGCGAGAGAGATGATCTTCATGAACCGCTTGTCCCGCAGCTCACGACCGACCGGGCCGAAGATGCGGGTACCCCGCGGGTCCCCGCCGTCCTTGATGATGACGGCGGCGTTCTCGTCGAAGCGGATGTACGAACCGTCCGGCCGGCGCCTCTCCTTGGCGGTGCGGACGATGACCGCCTTGACGACGTCGCCCTTCTTCACACCAGCACCGGGGATCGCGTCCTTGACGGTGGCGACGATGACGTCGCCGATGCTCGCGTAGCGCCGACCGGAGCCACCGAGAACTCGGATGCACAGGATCTCCCGGGCACCCGTGTTGTCGGCGACGCGCAGTCGCGACTCCTGCTGAATCACGTCTATCTCCTATGTCTGCCGGTTCTCCGGCCGCCGGAGCGGCCGGAGCCTGGCGGAACCTGCGCCCGACCGATCCGGCCGAGCTCGAGCCTTCGCTACTTGGCCTTCTCGAGGATCTCCACGAGCCGCCACCGCTTGGTCGCGGACAGCGGACGGGTCTCCATGATCAGGACCCGGTCGCCGATGCCGGCGGAGTTCTGCTCGTCGTGGACCTTGAGCTTGCTGGTCCGGCGCATGATCTTGCCGTACAGCGCGTGCTTGACCCGGTCCTCGACCTCGACCACGACGGTCTTGTCCATCTTGTCGCTGACCACCAGGCCCTCACGGACCTTACGGCGTCCTCGCACGAGCTCCGCGCCCGCGGTCGTCGTGTTCTCGCTCATGAAGCCACCTCAGTCGGCGCGACCGAGAGCCCCAGCTCGCGCTCACGCATGATCGTGTAGATCCGGGCGATCTCCCGACGGATGACCTGCAGCCGCCGGTTGTTGTCCAGCTGCCCGGTTGCGGCCTGCACGCGGAGGTTGAACAGCTCCGCCTTGGCCTCACGCAGCTTCGTGACCAGCTCCTCCTCGGAGAGCTCACGCAGCTCGGAGGCCTTAACGCCCGCTGCCATCAGGATTCACCCACTTCGCGCGTCACAATCCGGCACTTCATCGGGAGCTTGTGGATCGCGCGACGCATCGCCTCTCGCGCGATCTGCTCGTTCGGGAAGGACATCTCGAAGAGAACCCGCCCCGGCTTGACATTGGCGACCCACCACTCCGGCGAGCCCTTACCGGAACCCATCCGCGTTTCGGCCGGCTTCTTGGTGAGGGCCTGGTCCGGGAAAATGGTGATCCAGACCTTGCCGCCACGCTTGATGTGGCGGGTCATCGCGATACGCGCCGACTCGATCTGCCGGTTGGTCACGTACGCCGGCTCGAGAGCCTGGATCCCGAACTCGCCGAACACCACCCGGTTGCCGCCCTTGGACGCGCCACTGCGGTCCGGGTGGTGCGGCTTGCGGAAGCCCTTCGGGGGCTTGCGCGGCATCAGCATCTGTCAGCCCTCCTGCTGCGTTTCTGCCGCGGCGGCGACGGCGGACGTGTCCACCGGCTCGCCACTCGGCGTCTCGGCCTGCTGCGCGACGGTCGTCGCGGCAGCCCGGCCGGCCTCGGTACCACCGGAGGTCGTACCGGACGAACCGGAGCGACCACGACGCGGCCGCTCGGGGCGGTCACCACGATCCCGGCGCGGGCGCGACGGCGCCTCGGCCGGAGTCTCCCGACCCGGCACCGCGTCACCCTTGTAGATCCAGACCTTCACGCCGATGCGGCCGAAGGTGGTACGGGCCTCGAAGAAGCCGTACTCGATATTGGCCCGCAGCGTGTGCAGCGGAACCCGACCCTCGCGGTAGAACTCCGTGCGGCTCATCTCGGCGCCGCCGAGGCGACCCGAGACCTGCACCCGGATGCCCTTGCACATCGGGTTCTTCATCGCCGACTGCATCGCCTTGCGCATCGCCCGACGGAAGCTGACCCGGCTGGAGAGCTGCTCGGCCACGCCCTGGGCGACCAGCTGCGCGTCCGACTCGGGGTTCTTCACCTCGATGATGTTCAGCTGCACCTGCTTGCCGGTGAGCTTCTCCAGCTCGCCACGGATCCGGTCGGCCTCCGCACCCTTACGGCCGATGACGATGCCCGGCCGGGCGGTGTGGATGTCGACCCGGACCCGGTCGCGGGTGCGCTCGATGTCGACCTTGGAGATGCCGGCCCGCTCCAGACCCTTGGACATCATCCGGCGGATCTTGACATCCTCGCCGATGTAGTCCTTGTAGAGCTTGTCCGCGAACCAGCGGGACTTCCAGTCGGTCGAGATGCCGAGGCGGAACCCGTGCGGGTGAACCTTCTGACCCATTACTCGGCGCCCTCCGTGTTGCTCTGCGTCTCGGCCGGTGCGCTCTGCGCCGCCGGTGCCGCCTTCTTCGCCGACTTCTTCGGCGCGGCCGGCGCCACCGCCTCGACCGCCACCGTGATGTGGCAGGTGCGCTTACGGATCCGGTACGCCCGGCCCTGCGCCCGCGGCTGGAACCGCTTCATGGTCGGGCCCTCGTCCACGAACGCCTCGCTGACGAGCAACGCGTCGGGGTCCAGCCGCTCGTTGTTCTCCGCGTTGGCGATCGCACTCGCGAGCACCTTGTACACCTGCTCGCTCGCAGCCTGCGGCGCGAACTGCAGCACCGTGAGAGCCTCCTTCGCGGGCAGGCCGCGGACGAGGTTGACCACCCGGCGCGCCTTCATCGGCGAGATGCGCACGTATCGCGCAACCGCCCGCGCGCCCGGAAGCACCGGAGCGTCGCCCTTTCCTGGCATCGCTGTAACCCCTTGATCCTCTATCCGTATGCCCGCGGCGTCAGCGCCGGCGGCTCTTCCGGTCGTCCTTTTCGTGACCCTTGAACGTACGGGTCAACGCGAACTCGCCGAGCTTGTGCCCGACCATGGCCTCGGTCACGAACACCGGGACGTGCTTACGTCCGTCGTGCACCGCGATCGTGTGCCCGAGCATCTCCGGGATGATCGTCGAGCGCCGCGACCAGGTCTTGATGACGTTCTTCGAGCCCTTTTCGTTCTGCGTCTCCACCTTCTTGAGCAGGTGGTCGTCGATGAACGGGCCCTTCTTCAGGCTGCGAGGCATGTCTTATCTCCCTCAGCCGCGCTTACGCGTGGCGTAGCGGCGGCGGACGATCAGCCGGTCACTCGGCTGGCCCTTACGACGGGTGCGGCCCTCGGGCTTACCCTGCGGGTTGACCGGGTGGCGACCACCGGAGGTCTTGCCCTCGCCACCACCGTGCGGGTGGTCGACCGGGTTCATGGCCACACCACGGACGGTCGGGCGCTTGCCCTTCCACCGCATCCGGCCGGCCTTACCCCAGTTGATGTTCGACTGGTCGGCGTTGCCGATCTCGCCGATGCTGGCCCGGCAGCGCACGTCCACCCGCCGGATCTCACCCGAGGGCATACGCAGGGTGGCGTACACGCCCTCCCGGCCGAGCAGCTGGATGCCGACGCCGGCCGAGCGGGCCAGCTTGGCCCCGCCACCCGGGCGCAGCTCCACGTTGTGGATGGTGGTACCGACCGGGATGTTGCGCAGCGGCAGGTTGTTGCCCGGCTTGATGTCGGCGCCCGGACCGGACTCGACCCGGTCGCCCTGCTTCAGGTCCTTCGGCGCGATGATGTACCGCTTCTCGCCGTCGGCGTAGTGCAGCAGCGCGATGCGCGCGGTGCGGTTCGGGTCGTACTCGATGTGCGCGACCTTGGCCGGCACGCCGTCCTTGTCGACCCGCTTGAAGTCGATGATCCGATACTGCCGCTTGTGGCCGCCACCCTGGTGCCGGGCGGTGATCCGCCCGTGGGCGTTACGCCCACCCTTCTTGGGCAGCGGTGCCAGCAGCGACTTCTCCGGCGTCGACCGGGTGATCTCGGCGAAGTCGGCGACGCTGGAGCCACGCCGGCCCGGCGTCGTCGGCTTGTACTTACGGATAGCCATTGTCTACACCCCTCAGCTGACCGGGCCGCCGAAGGCCTCGATACGGTCGCCCTCAGCCAGCTTCACCATCGCGCGCTTGGTGTTCTTGCGCTTACCGAACCCGGTACGGGTCCGCTTGCGCTTGCCCTCGCGGTTGAGCGTGTTGACCGTCAGGACACGGACGTTGAAGATCTGCTCGATAGCGATCTTGATCGCGGTCTTGTTCGCGTCCGGGTGCACCAGGAAGGTGTACCAGTTGCGGTTCAGCTCGCTGTAGCTCTTCTCCGAGACGACCGGCGCCACGATGATGTCGCGCGGGTCGGCGATCGTGCTCACTTGCCACCCTCCTCGGTGGTCTCGGCGGGAACGCCCAGGAACTCGTCCAGGGCCTCCTTGGTGAAGACCACATCGTCGGCCACCAGCACGTCGTACGTGTTCAGCTGGCCGGCTTCGATCAGGTGCACCCGCGGCTCGTTGCGCAGCGACACCCAGTTCAGCTCGTCGACACTGCTCAGCACGACCAGCACCCGGCGGGCCTCGGTCAGCTTGGCGAGCGTGGCCAGAGCGGCCTTGGTCGACGGCTTCTCGCCCGAGACGAACGCCTCGACGACGTGCACCTGCCCGGCGCGGGCCCGGTCCGACAGGGCGCCACGCAGGGCGGCGGCCTTCATCTTCTTCGGGGTGCGCTGGCTGTAGTCGCGCGGCACCGGGCCGTGGACCACGCCACCGCCGGCGAACTGCGGCGCGCGGATCGAGCCCTGCCGGGCCCGACCGGTGCCCTTCTGCTTGTAAGGCTTCTTGCCGCCACCGGAGACTTCGCCCCGGGTCTTGGTCTTGTGGGTGCCCTGCCGGGCCGCGGCCAGCTGCGCCACCACGACCTGGTGCATCAGGGGCACGTTGGCCTGCACGTCGAAGATGTCACCGGGCAGCTCGACCGAGCCGGTCTTGGTGCCTTCGGAGTTCAAGACGTCAACCGTGCTCACTTGGCCACACCGCCCTTCTTCACCTTCGCCTTGGCCGCGGTGCGGACCAGGACCAGCGCGCCCTTCGGGCCGGGAATGGCACCGCGGACGAGCAGGAGGTTGTTCTCAGTGTCGACCGCCTGGACGGTCAGGTTCTGCACGGTGTAGCGCACGCCACCCATGCGACCCGCCATCCGGGTGCCCTTGAAGACCCGGCCCGGGGTGGCGCAGGCGCCGATGGAGCCCGGCGAGCGGTGCTTGCGCTCGACACCGTGGCTGGCCCGCAGACCGTGGAAGCCGTGCCGCTTCATCGCGCCGGCGAAGCCCTTGCCCTTGGTCTTGCCGGTGACGTCGATGGAGACGCCGGCCGGGAACTCCTCGACCGTGATCTCCTGACCGAGCGAGTAGTCCGCGGCGTCGGAGGTGCGCAGCTCGACGATGTGCCGGCGCGGCGCCACGTCAGCCTTGGCGTAGTGCCCACGCAGCGGCTTCTTGGCCTTGCGCGGGTCGATCGTGCCGTACGCCAGCTGGACCGCGGAGTAACCGTCCTTGTCGGCGTCACGAACCTGGGTGATGACGCAGGGGCCGGCCTGAACCACGGTCACCGGAACAACCTTGTTGTTGTCCCAGACCTGGGTCATGCCGAGCTTCGCGCCCAGGATCCCCTTAACTTGCCTGTCCATGTGTCCGGTCCCTACAGCTTGATCTCGATGTCGACGCCAGCCGGCAGGTCGAGGCGCATGAGCGAGTCGACCGTCTTCGGGGTCGGGTCGATGATGTCGATCAGCCGCTTGTGCGTACGCATCTCGAAGTGCTCGCGCGAGTCCTTGTACTTGTGCGGCGAGCGGATGACGCAGAAACGGTTGATCTCCGTGGGCAGCGGCACCGGGCCCGCGACCTGCGCCCCGGTGCGCGTCACCGTCTCGACGATCTTCCGAGCCGAGGAGTCGACGACCTCGTGGTCATAGGCCTTGAGCCGGATGCGGATCTTCTGTCCCGCCATGGTGGCTTCTGTTCCTTCTCTCGATGCCGCTGTGTTGCGGGTGTCCTGTACCGGCTGGTACAGACCCTATTCGCCCACCCCCGCGGTCGGGCGTGTCGCGCCCTCTGGCCTAGCTCCGCCCCGAGCTTCCGGGGCGATCTGAGACCGTGGTGGGTCCAGGCGCCGATCGCACTACCGCGACCTGAACGCCGCGCGAGGGTGGTTGACGGACGGGCCGCCAACCACCCCACGCCCGACTGCTCTGCCTACCCGGAGGTTCGACGTGAGTCGAACACGGGCAGCGAACTGTCGTTACGCAACCTGACTAGTATGCCGCACGACCGGCGGCGGGTCTAATCGGGGTTACCTAGCTCACTTGATGATCTTGGTGACGCGACCAGCGCCGACCGTACGGCCACCCTCCCGGATCGCGAACTTGAGGTTTTCCTCCATCGCGATGGGCTGGATCAGCTTCACGGTCATCGTGGTGTTGTCGCCCGGCATGACCATCTCGGTGCCCTCGGGAAGGGTGACGACACCGGTGACGTCCGTGGTCCGGAAGTAGAACTGCGGACGGTAGTTCTGGAAGAACGGGGTGTGCCGGCCGCCCTCCTCCTTGGAGAGGATGTAGACCGTCGCCTCGAACTCGGTGTGCGGGGTCGTGGTGCCCGGCTTGACGACCACCATGCCGCGCTCGACGTCCTCGCGCTTGATGCCACGCAGCAGCAGACCGACGTTCTCGCCCGCGCGGGCCTCGTCGAGCAGCTTGCGGAACATCTCGATGCCGGTGCAGACCGTCTTCTGCGACTTCTCGCGGATACCGACGATCTCCACCTCCTCGTTCGGCTTGAGGATGCCGCGCTCCGCGCGACCGGTGACGACGGTGCCACGACCGGTGATCGTGAAGACGTCCTCGATCGGCATCAGGAACGGCTTCTCGGTCTCGCGCTCCGGCTGCGGGATCGCGGTGTCGACAGCGCTCATCAGCTCCAGCAGGCGCCCGGTCCACTCCGGGTCGCCCTCCAGGGCCTTGAGCGCCGAGACCCGCACGACCGGCAGGTCGTCGCCCGGGTACTCCTGCGACGAGAGCAGCTCACGAACCTCGAGCTCGACGAGCTCCAGCAGCTCCTCGTCGTCGACCATGTCGCTCTTGTTGAGCGCCACGACGATGTACGGCACGCCGACCTGGCGGGCCAGCAGCACGTGCTCGCGGGTCTGCGGCATCGGGCCGTCGGTCGCGGCGACCACCAGGATCGCGCCGTCCATCTGGGCGGCACCGGTGATCATGTTCTTGATGTAGTCGGCGTGACCGGGGCAGTCGACGTGCGCGTAGTGCCGCGCCTCGGTCTGGTACTCGACGTGCGCGATCGAGATCGTGATGCCGCGGGCCTTCTCCTCCGGCGCCTTGTCGATCTCGTCGAACGGCGTGTACGGGTTCAGGTCCGGGTACTGGTCGTGCAGGACCTTGGTGATGGCCGCCGTCAGCGTCGTCTTACCGTGGTCGATGTGACCAATGGTGCCGATGTTGACGTGCGGCTTAGTCCGCTCGAACTTCGCCTTCGCCACTGGTGTCCTCCTGTGGACTTCTTGGTTCGTTCGCCCCGGTACGCCACGAGTGGCGCTTAGGACTCTGTCGACAGCCTTTCCGGCCAGACGGCCGGGAAGCTTTTGTGGGCTCTGCGGCGATGAAGCCTACAGGCCCGGAATTCACCCAATCCGACCGAGGTGGTCGCGGTCGGGGAAACCTCCCGCGACCACCGTCGGATCAGCTCAGGCGGACGTCACTCACCCGTCGCCTTGGCGATGATCTCCTTGGCCACCGAGGCCGGAACCTCGGCGTAGGAGTCGAACTGCATGCTGTAGCTAGCCCGGCCCTGGGTCTTCGACCGCAGGTCGCCGACGTAGCCGAACATCTCCGACAGCGGCACCAGAGCCCGGACGACGCGGGCGCCGCTGCGCTCCTCCATCGCCTGGATGATGCCACGGCGGGAGTTGAGGTCGCCGATGACGTCACCCATGTTCTCCTCAGGAGTGGTGACCTCAACAGCCATCATCGGCTCGAGCAGCGCGGGATCGGCCTTGCGGGCCGCGTCCTTCATCACCATCGAACCGGCGATCTTGAACGCCATTTCCGACGAGTCGACCTCGTGGTACTGCCCGTCCAGCAGCGTCAGCTTGACGCCCACCAGCGGGAAGCCGGCCAGGATGCCGTACTGCATGGCGTCCTGCGCACCCGCGTCCACCGAGGGAATGAACTCCCGGGGGATACGGCCACCGGTGACCGCGTTGGCGAACTCGTAGGTCGGGGCGTCGTTGCCCAGCGGCAGCGGCTCCAGGCTGACGATCACCCGGGCGTACTGGCCGGAACCACCGGTCTGCTTCTTGTGGGTGTACTCGACCTTCTCCACCTTGCGGCGGATGGTCTCGCGGTACGCCACCTGCGGCTTACCGATGTTCGCCTCGACGTTGAACTCGCGGCGCATCCGGTCGACCAAGATGTCCAGATGCAGCTCGCCCATGCCGGAGATGACCGTCTGACCGGTCTGGTCGTCCAGCTTGACGCGGAAGGTCGGGTCCTCCTCGGCCAGCCGCTGGATGGCGGTGCTGAGCTTCTCCTGGTCGGCCTTGGTCTTCGGCTCGATGGCCACCTCAATGACCGGCTCCGGGAAGGTCATCGACTCCAGGATCACCGGGTTCGCCGGGTCGCACAGGGTGTCACCGGTGGTGGTCTGCTTCAGACCCTGCACCGCGATGATGTCGCCGGCCTTCGCGGTGCTGCGCTCTTCCCGCTTGTTGGCGTGCATCTGGTAGATCTTGCCGATCCGCTCCTTGCGGTCCTTGGTGGAGTTGACCACCTGGGAGCCGGACTCAAGGGTGCCGGAGTAGATCCGCACGTAGGTGAGCTTGCCGAGGTGCTTGTCCGTCTGGATCTTGAAGGCCAGGCCGGAGAAGGGCTCGGAGACCGAGGGCTTGCGCTGCAACGGGGTCTCGCCGTCGGTGGCCGTACCCTCGATCGCCGGGATGTCCAGCGGCGAGGGCAGGTACGCGACGACCGCGTCCAGCATCGGCTGGATGCCCTTGTTCTTGAAGGCGGTACCGGTGAAGACCGGGTTGGCCTTGCCGGCGATGGTGGCCCGACGGATGGCGGCCTTGACCTCCTCGACGGAGATCTCCTCGCCCTCCAGGTACTTCTCCATCACCGCGTCGTCGACGTCGGCCAGGGTCTCCATCAGCTTCTCGCGCCACTCGGCGGCGGAGTCAGCCAGGTCGGCCGGGATCTCCTCGACCGCGTAGTCCTCACCCTTCTGGGTCTCGCCACGCCAGGTGAGGGCGCGCATCTCGACCAGGTCGACCACGCCGATGAAGTCGCTCTCGGCGCCGATCGGGATCTGAAGCACCAGCGGGGTGGCGTTCAGCCGGTCGATCATCATCTGCACGCAGCGGAAGAAGTCCGCGCCGGTGCGGTCGAGCTTGTTGACGAAACACATCCGGGGGACGTTGTACTTGTCCGCCTGACGCCAGACGTTCTCCGTCTGCGGCTCCACGCCGGCCACACCGTCGTAGACCGCGACCGCACCATCCAGCACCCGAAGCGACCGCTCCACCTCGACCGTGAAGTCGACGTGGCCGGGCGTGTCGATGATCTGGATCGTGTGGCCCTTCCACTCGCACTTCGTGGCGGCGGAAGTGATGGTGATACCGCGCTCCTGCTCCTGCTCCATCCAGTCCATGACGGCGCCGCCCTCATGAACCTCACCGATCTTGTACGTGATACCGGTGTAGAACAGGATCCGCTCGGTGGTAGTGGTCTTACCGGCATCGATGTGCGCCATGATGCCGATGTTGCGTACGTTGGCGAGCGCGTCTGCGGCGGCCACTTCAATCCCTACTTATCGTCGTCCCGACACAACTGGTGGCGGTCCCGGCGCCGGTAGGCGCCGGGACCTCAGGTGTTACCAGCGGTAGTGCGCGAAGGCCTTGTTGGACTCCGCCATCTTGTGGGTGTCCTCACGCCGCTTGACGGCGGCGCCGAGGCCGTTGCTCGCGTCCAGCAGCTCGTTCATCAGTCGCTCGACCATGGTCTTCTCGCGGCGGGCGCGGGAGTAGGTGACCAGCCAGCGCAGGCCCAGGGTGGTGGCCCGGGCCGGACGGACCTCGACCGGAACCTGGTAGGTCGCGCCACCGACACGGCGGCTGCGGACCTCGAGGGTCGGCTTGACGTTGTCCATCGCGCGCTTGAGGGTGACGACCGGATCGGTGCCACTCTTCTCGCGGCAGCCCTCCAGGGCGGCGTAGACGATGCGCTCGGCGAGCTGACGCTTGCCGCGGAGCAGGATCTTGTTTACCAGCTGGGTGACCAGCGGCGAGTTGTACACCGGGTCAGCGACCAGCGGCTTACGCGGGGCAGGTCCCTTACGCGGCATGTCAGCTCTTCTCCTTCTTCGCGCCGTAACGGCTGCGCGCCTGCTTGCGGTTGCGGACACCCTGGGTGTCCAGCGAGCCGCGGACGATCTTGTAACGCACGCCGGGGAGGTCCTTCACACGGCCACCGCGGACGAGCACGATCGAGTGCTCCTGCAGGTTGTGCCCGACGCCCGGGATGTAGGCGGTCACCTCGACCTGGCTGCTGAGCTTGACACGAGCAACCTTGCGCAGCGCCGAGTTCGGCTTCTTCGGGGTGGTGGTGTACACGCGGGTGCACACGCCGCGCCGCTGAGGGGAACCCTTCAGCGCCGGGGTCTTGGTCTTGGTGGTCTTCGCCTGGCGGCCCTTTCGGACCAGCTGTTGGATCGTGGGCACCGGGTTTCTCCGCTCCCTTCGGCCGCTGTCGCGACCGCGCCGTCTGTCGTAGCCGACCTGATGACCGGCTCTCCTACATTCCGACCAGGGCCACCTCACGGAGGTCCCGGCACCCGCGGTCGGGCGTGTCGCCCGATCACGGTCCCGGTTCCGCGCGGATGAAGCGCAGCCCCGGGGTCTGTCACCGGCACACGGAGGCCCGTACGCCGGATCTTGGCTCAGTCGTGGCGCCTTCCGGAAACCGGAGGCCGGATCCAGCGCACGCACGATTTGCCCAGGCGAGCCCGGGCACAAGGGGAAAGAGTACCTACCACAGCCGTGCAGGTCAAAACGGGAGACCCGCCGAACTTCTCACCGCTCGGCTATCGGCTCCGTCGCTCCGCCCGCCCGTGATGGGCACCTACGACGCCAAGTGTACCGGCTCCACCGGAAACCACCCGCCGACCCCCGAGCCCGACCACACCCGCCCGCCGCCCGGGTCGGCCGGCCCGGTCAGGCCAGGGTCATCAGCAGGGCCAGACCCACGCCCAGCAGGCTCAACAGCAGTCCGGCACCACCGCAGCTGACCCCGGCGATGGCCAGACCCCGGCCGGTGAACCGCACCCCCGGCGGGGGCGCCGGTCGACGGATCTGCCGCATGCCCAGCAGGCCGGCGACGAGGGCACCGGCCCCGGTCAGGCCGCCCAGAGTGGCGAAGGAGCCGGCGGCCCAGACCCCGTTCAGCCCACCCCCCACCCCACCCACGCAGAGGACCAGGAAAGACACCAGGATGGAGACGATGCCCGCGACCAGCGAGCCGACCGCCAGGCCCGAGGTGACCGGCGGCACATCCAGGTGCACCATGGCGAAGGGGGTGCCCGGTACGGGCTCCACCCGACTCGGCGGCCGGGGCCGTTCCTGCGGTGGCGGAACGACAGCACCCCGCCCCGCCGCGGCACCCCAGCCCGCCGGCGCACCGGCACCGGGCCCACCCGGCGGTGGCCCACCCGGCGCGGACGGGAACGGGGCCGGCGGGGACGGGGCGTACCCGGCGGGTTGGTTCGCCGCCCAAGGCCCCGGTGGCGCCCACCGGGGCGGCTCGGGTGTCTCAGGCCCCGGAGGCCCGGCGGCGGGCTGAGCGGGTTCGCCGCTCTCGGGACGCGCCGGTTCCGTCACGGGGATCCTCCTCATCGACCGCGTCCACCGCCGCGCGGTGGACACCGTCAGGCTACCGTCGCCGATCAGCCCCCCGGTGCCGGAGACGGCGGCACCCCAGCCGAGCGGCCGCCCCGGTGCGGACCTCAGTCCACGTTCGGTGCGAAATCCTGACCGTAGGGCGCCTCGGCGAGCCGGATCACGCCGATCACCACCAGCACGACCACACTCACCGCGACCAGCATCAGGCCCGTCCAGGCCAGGCTCTCTCCCCGCCGCAGCCAGGCCGCGCCGGTGAGAAAACCCCCTGAGGCGTACGCCTCACGGCGGGCCTGCCGGGCCAACTGGAGGGCGATCGTGGCCGGTACCACTCCCCCGATGAACAGCCCGGTCAACGCACCCATCAGGCCGAGCGCGAAGACGGCCCGTGCCTTCGTGGCCCGAACCGGGTCCGGGTCCAGTGGATGCCGTGGAGGCCCGGGCAGTGAAGCGACCGGCATCGGTCCGGCGGCGGTCGTCATGGCTCCATCATGCCGTGCCCGAAGCGAATCGGGAGGACCACCGACGACGAGGCCCCCGGCGGATGCCGGGGGCCTCGTCGGTGCAGCGGATATTAGCGGTACGACCCGAAGTCGAAGTCGTCCAGCGGAACCGCCTGGCCGCTGGCCGGCCCGAAGCCGTAGTCGGTCTCCGGGTATCCGGTCATCGAGTAGACCTTGGCCTTGGCCTCCTCGGTCGGCTCGACCCGGACGTTGCGGTACTTGCTGATGCCGGTACCGGCCGGGATGAGCTTACCGATGATCACGTTCTCCTTGAGACCGATCAGCGAGTCGCTGCGGGCGTGGATCGCCGCGTCGGTCAGCACCCGGGTGGTCTCCTGGAAGGAGGCCGCCGAGAGCCAGGAGTCGGTGGCCAGCGAGGCCTTGGTGATACCCATCAGCACCGGACGTCCGGCTGCGGGCTCGCCGCCCTCGCCGACGAGCCGGCGGTTCTCCGACTCGAACAGCGCCCGGTCGACCAGCACACCCGGCAGGAACTCGGTCGAGCCGGAGTCGATGACCGTCACCCGCTTGAGCATCTGGCGGATGATGATCTCGATGTGCTTGTCGTGGATGAGCACACCCTGCGAGCGGTAGACCTCCTGGACCTCCTGGGTCAGGTGGACCTGGACCGCGCGCGGGCCGAGGATGCGCAGCAGCTCGTGCGGGTCGATGGTGCCCTCGGTGAGCTTCTCGCCGACCTCGACGTGGTCGCCGTCGTGCGCCCGCAGCCGGACCCGCTTCGAGATCTTGTCGTACACGATCTCGTCGCTGCCGTCGTCCGGGATCACGACGATCTTGCGCGACCGCTCGCCGTCCTCGATCCGGATCCGGCCGGGGGTGTCGGCGATCGGCGCCTTGCCCTTCGGGATCCGGGCCTCGAAGATCTCCTGGACACGGGGCAGACCCTGGGTGATGTCCTCACCCGCGACACCACCGGTGTGGAAGGTACGCATCGTCAGCTGGGTACCCGGCTCACCGATCGACTGGGCGGCGATGATGCCGACCGCCTCGCCGACGTCCACGATCTTGCCGGTCGGCAGCGAGCGGCCGTAGCACGCACCGCAGACGCCCAGCTTCGACTCGCAGGTGAGCACGCTGCGCACCCGGACGGTCTCCACCCCGGCGGCGACGATCTTGTCGACCAGGATCGAGTTGATGTCCGAACCCCGCTCGGCGACGACGGTGCCGTCCGGCCCCTTGATGTCGTCGGCCAGGGTACGGGCGTGCACGCTGGTCTCCGCGTGCTCGTGCACCACCAGCCGGCCGTCGAGCTGCTGACCGATCTGCATCGGAATGGCCCGGTCGGTGCCGCAGTCCTCCTCGCGGATGATGACGTCCTGCGAGACGTCCACCAGACGACGGGTCAGGTAACCCGAGTCGGCGGTACGCAGGGCGGTGTCCGCGAGACCCTTACGGGCACCGTGGGTGGAGATGAAGTACTCCAGCACGGACAGACCCTCCCGGTAGCTGGCCTTGATCGGCCGCGGGATGATCTCACCCTTCGGGTTGGCCACCAGACCACGGATCGCCGCGATCTGCCGGAGCTGGAGCAGGTTACCGCGAGCACCCGAGTTGATCATCTTCCACAGCGGGTTCTCCTGCGGCAGCGCGGTGTCCATCTCCTTGGCGACCTCGTTGGTCGCCTTGGTCCAGATCTCGATGAGCTCGCCGCGACGCTCCTCGGCGGTCATCAGACCACGCTGGTACTGCTTGTCGATCCGGTCGGCTTCCTTCTCGTACTTCTCCAGGATCTCCCGCTTGCGCGGCGGAGCGATGACGTCCTCCATGCCGATGGTCACGCCGGACCAGGTGGCCCAGTGGAAACCGGCCTCCTTGAGCCCGTCGAGGGTGGCCGCCAGGGCCACCTTCGGGAACCGCTCGGCGAGGTCGTTGACGATCGCGGAAAGCTGACCCTTGCGGATCTCGTAGTTCACGTACCGGTAGCCCTGCGGCAGGGTCTCGTTGAACAGCACCCGGCCCAGGGTGGTCTCCACCGTCAGCGGCTGACCCGGGGTCCAGTCCTCCGGCGGGGACCACGGCTGCCCACCGGCGCCGTTGTCGACCTCGACCACACCCTGCAGCCGGATCTTGACCGGTGCCTGGAGGTGCAGCTCGCCGTTGTCGTACGCCATCCGCGCCTCGGCGTCCGAGCTGAACGCCCGGCCCTCGCCCCGCTCACCGGTGGTGAGGTGGGTGAGGTGGTACAGGCCGATGACCATGTCCTGGGTGGGCATGGTGACCGGCTTGCCGTCGGCCGGCTTGAGGATGTTGTTCGACGACAGCATCAGGATCCGCGCCTCGGCCTGGGCCTCGGCGGACAGCGGCACGTGCACCGCCATCTGGTCACCATCGAAGTCGGCGTTGAACGCGGTGCAGACCAGCGGGTGGATCTGGATGGCCTTGCCCTCGACCAGCTGCGGCTCGAAGGCCTGGATGCCCAGTCGGTGCAGGGTCGGTGCGCGGTTGAGCAGCACCGGGTGCTCGCCGATGACCTCTTCCAGCACGTCCCACACGACCGGCCGCTGCCGCTCGACCATCCGCTTGGCGGACTTGATGTTCTGGGCGTGGTTGAGGTCGACCAGCCGCTTCATCACGAACGGCTTGAACAGCTCCAGCGCCATCTGCTTGGGCAGGCCGCACTGGTGCAGCTTGAGCTTCGGGCCGACCACGATGACCGAACGGCCGGAGTAGTCGACGCGCTTGCCCAGCAGGTTCTGACGGAACCGGCCCTGCTTGCCCTTGAGCATGTCGGACAGCGACTTCAGCGGACGGTTACCCGGACCGGTGACCGGCCGGCCCCGACGGCCGTTGTCGAACAGCGCGTCGACGGCCTCCTGGAGCATCCGCTTCTCGTTGTTGACGATGATCTCGGGGGCGCCGAGGTCGATCAGTCGCTTGAGCCGGTTGTTCCGGTTGATCACCCGGCGGTACAGGTCGTTCAGGTCGCTGGTAGCGAACCGGCCACCGTCGAGCTGCACCATCGGACGCAGGTCCGGCGGGATCACCGGTACGCAGTCCAGCACCATGCCCAGCGGCGAGTTGCGGGTGTTCTGGAACGCCGCCACGACCTTCAGCCGCTTGAGCGCCCGGATCTTCCGCTGACCCTTACCGGTACGGATGGTCTCCCGCAGGCTCTCCGCCTCGGCGTCGAGGTCCATGTTCTGCACCAGGGCCTTGATCGCCTCGGCGCCCATGCCACCGGTGAAGTACTCGCCGAAGCGGTCCCGCAGCTCGCGGTAGAGCAGCTCGTCGGTGACCAGCTGCTTCGGCTCCAGCTTGCGGAAGGTGTCCAGCACCTCGTCCAGGCGGTCGATCTCGCGCTGGGCCCGGTCGCGGATCTGGCGCATCTCGCGCTCTCCGCCCTCCTTGACCTTGCGCCGGACGTCCGCCTTCGCGCCCTCGGCCTCCAGCTCGGCCAGGTCGGCCTCCAGCTTGGCGGCCCGCTTCTCGATCTCCGAGTCGCGGCTGTTCTCCGACTGTCGCTTCTCGGCCAGGATCTCGTTCTCGATGGTCGAGAGGTCACGGTGACGCGACTCGGCGTCAACGCTCGTCACGACGTACGAGGCGAAGTAGATGATCTTCTCGAGGTCCTTCGGGGCGAGGTCCAGCAGGTAACCCAGCCGGCTCGGCACACCCTTGAAGTACCAGATGTGGGTCACCGGGGCGGCCAGCTCGATGTGGCCCATCCGCTCCCGGCGGACCTTCGAGCGGGTCACCTCGACGCCGCAGCGCTCACAGATGATGCCCTTGAAGCGGACCCGCTTGTACTTACCGCAGTAGCACTCCCAGTCCCGCTGCGGACCGAAGATCTTCTCGCAGAAGAGCCCGTCCTTCTCCGGCTTGAGGGTGCGGTAGTTGATCGTCTCGGGCTTCTTGACCTCACCGTGCGACCACTGACGGATGTCGTCCGCAGTCGCAAGGCCGATGCGCAGCTCGTCGAAGAAGTTGACGTCGAGCACGTTATATCCCTCGTGTCGTGTCTGATCTGTAGCTAGCCCTCGGCGGGGTTGGGGGCCGGTCGACTCGCGTCGGGATCAAGCCTGACCGCCCAGAGCGAACCGGACGGCCCCCAACCTCCCCAATCACACCTCTTCGACCGAGCTCGGCTCACGCCGGGACAGGTCGATGCCGAGTTCCTCCGCGGCGCGGAACACCTCGTCGTCGGTCTCGCGCATCTCCAGGGCCACGCCGTCGCTGGAGAGCACCTCAACATTGAGGCACAGCGACTGGAGCTCCTTGAGCAGCACCTTGAACGACTCCGGGATGCCCGGCTCGGGGATGTTCTCGCCCTTGACGATGGCCTCGTAGACCTTGACCCGACCGAGGACGTCGTCGGACTTGATCGTCAACAGCTCCTGCAGGGCGTACGCGGCACCGTAGGCCTGCATGGCCCAGCACTCCATCTCACCGAAGCGCTGGCCACCGAACTGCGCCTTACCACCCAGCGGCTGCTGAGTAATCATCGAGTACGGACCGGTCGACCGAGCGTGGATCTTGTCGTCGACCAGGTGGTTGAGCTTCAGGATGTAGATGTAGCCGACCGCGATCGGGTCCGGCAGCGGCTCGCCGGAGCGACCGTCGAACAGCTGCGCCTTGCCGGTGGCACCGATCAGCTGCTTGCCGTCCCGGTTGGGCAGGGTCGAGGCGAGCAGACCGGAGATCTCCTCCTCGCGGGCACCGTCGAAGACCGGAGTGGCCACGTTGGTGTCCGGCTCCGAGGAGTCCGCGCCGATGCTCTGCAGCTGACGCTTCCACTCGGCGTCGTCGCCCTCGACCTTCCAACCGGTCTTGGCCACCCAGCCCAAGTGGGTCTCCAGCACCTGCCCGATGTTCATCCGGCTGGGCACACCCAGCGGGTTGAGCACGATGTCGACCGGGGTGCCGTCCTCCAGGAACGGCATGTCCTCGACCGGCAGGATCTTGGAGATGACGCCCTTGTTGCCGTGCCGGCCGGCGAGCTTGTCGCCGTCCTGGATCTTCCGCTTCTGGGCGACGTAGACCCGCACCAGCTCGTTGACGCCCGGCGGCAACTCGTCGCCGTCCTCGCGGGAGAAGGTACGCACACCGATGACCGTGCCGGTCTCGCCGTGCGGCACCTTCAGCGAGGTGTCCCGAACCTCACGCGCCTTCTCACCGAAGATCGCGCGCAGCAGCCGCTCCTCCGGGGTCAGCTCGGTCTCACCCTTCGGGGTGACCTTGCCGACCAGGATGTCGCCGGGAACGACCTCGGCGCCGATCCGGATGATGCCGCGCTCGTCGAGGTCGGCGAGCATCTCCTCGCTGACGTTCGGGATGTCGCGGGTGATCTCCTCCGGGCCGAGCTTGGTGTCCCGGGCGTCGACCTCGTGCTCCTCGATGTGGATCGAGGTGAGCACGTCCTGCTGCACGAGGCGCTGCGACAGGATGATCGCGTCCTCGTAGTTGTGGCCCTCCCAGCACATGAACGCCACGAGCAGGTTACGCCCGAGCGCCATCTCACCTTCGTCGGTGCACGGACCGTCGGCGATGACCTGGCCGGCCTCGACCCGGTCGCCCTCGAAGACCACCGGCTTCTGGTTGACGCAGGAGCCGGCGTTGGAGCGGCGGAACTTGTGCAGCAGGTAGGTACGGCGGTGGCCGTCGTCCTGGTGGACGGTGATGTAGTCGGCGCAGAGGTCCTCGACCACCCCGCCGACCTCGGCCACGACCACGTCACCGGCGTCGACGGCGGCACGGTACTCCATGCCGGTGCCGACGAGCGGGGACTCGGCCTTGACCAGCGGCACCGCCTGGCGCTGCATGTTCGCGCCCATCAGGGCCCGGTTGGCGTCGTCATGCTCCAGGAACGGGATCATCGCGGTCGCGACCGAGGTCATCTGCCGCGGCGACACGTCCATGTAGTCCACGGCCGCCGGGGGTACGTCCTCGGTCTCGCCGCCCTTACGACGGACCAGGACCCGGTCCTCGGCGAAGGTGCCGTCGGCCCGCAGCGGCGCGTTGGCCTGCGCCTTGACGAACCGGTCCTCCTCGTCCGCGGTCAGGTAGTCGATCTGGTCGGTGACCCGACCGTCGACGACCTTCCGGTACGGCGTCTCGATGAAGCCGAACGGGTTGACCCGGGCGAAGGTGGACAGGGCGCCGATCAGACCGATGTTCGGGCCTTCCGGCGTCTCGATCGGGCACATCCGGCCGTAGTGGGACGGGTGCACGTCACGGACCTCGAAGCCGGCCCGCTCCCGGGACAGACCACCCGGGCCGAGCGCGCTCAGCCGGCGCCGGTGGGTCAGACCCGCCAGCGGGTTGGTCTGGTCCATGAACTGGGACAGCTGCGAGGTGCCGAAGAACTCCCGGATCGCGGCCACCACCGGGCGGATGTTGATCAGGGTCTGCGGCGTGATCGCCTCGACGTCCTGAGTCGTCATCCGCTCGCGGACCACCCGCTCCATCCGGGAGAGGCCGACCCGAACCTGGTTCTGGATCAGCTCACCCACGGTACGCAGCCGCCGGTTGCCGAAGTGGTCGATGTCGTCGGCCTCGTAACCCTCCTCACCGGCGTGCAGCCGGCAGAGGTACTCCACGGTGGCGACGATGTCGTCCTCGGTCAGGGTGCCGGTGGTGATCGGCACGCTCAGCTCGAGCTTCTTGTTGAACTTGTACCGACCGACCTTGGCTACGTCGTACCTCTTCGGGTTGAAGAAGAGGTTGTCGAGCAGGGTCTGGGCGTTCTCGCGGGTCGGCGGCTCGCCAGGGCGCAGCTTCCGGTAGATGTCGAGTAGCGCCTCGTCCTGGCCGGCGATGTGGTCCTTCTCGAGCGTGGTCATCATCAGCTCGGACCAGCCGAACTTCTCACGGATCCGCTCGGCCGACCATCCGATGGCCTTGAGCAGCACGGTGACGGCCTGCCGACGCTTACGGTCGATGCGGACGCCGACCGTGTCGCGCTTGTCGATGTCGAACTCCAGCCAGGCACCCCGACTCGGGATGACCTTGACGCTGGAGAGGTCGCGGTCGGAGGTCTTGTCCGGCTGCTTGTCGAAGTAGACGCCCGGGGAACGGACGAGCTGGCTGACCACCACCCGCTCGGTGCCGTTGATGATGAAGGTGCCCTTCGGCGTCATCATCGGGAAGTCACCCATGAACACCGTCTGGCTCTTGATCTCGCCGGTGGTGTTGTTGGTGAACTCTGCGGTCACGAACAGTGGCGCGCAGTAGGTGAGGTCCTTCTCCTTGCACTCCTCGATCGAGGCCTTGACCTCGTCGAAGCGCGGGGCGGAGAAGGACAGCGACATGGTGCCGGAAAAGTCCTCAATGGGACTGATCTCGTCGAGAATTTCCGCGAGACCCGAGCGTGCGTGCGGGTCGTCCGCCGACCGGCCCTGCCAAGCCTCGTTGCCGACGAGCCAGTCGAAGGACTCGTTCTGAATGGCGAGGAGGTTGGGGACCTCGAGGTGTTCGGTGATCCGGCCGAAGGAAACTCGGCGGGGAGCGAATGCGCTCGACGTACGACTGGTCTTCGCAGGGCGGGAAGCTGCCAAGATGCGTCCTTCCGAGGACCGGTGCTGCAGAACGGCTGGTACGCGTGCACTCCAATGACCCCACCAGAAAATATCCATAACCGGACATTTCCGAGCAGGGGTCAAGTCGGAAGGCAGCGCAAACTAGCAGTGTAGCCGAGAGGCTAACCGCTGTCCAGCCCATCCCGCAGGACGTCGCGGAACTGGTCTCGGGACCCTTGGATCGGGTCGTACCGGACCGCTCGGAACGCAACGTTCCCGCCGGGCCGCTCAGGTGCCAGCGGCAGTTGGTGCTGCCGCTGATCTACCCACGCAGTGGCCGTCGCAAGCGCGGAAGGTCTTGCTATGTCAGCGTGCCTGTCAGCCCATGGTCGCGTCAAGGGCCGAGATTGCCATCCGCTGCTCTTTCCCACCGTAGGGCCGGCCCTCCGCAGGGGTCAACGGATCCCCACGGCCTGCTCATGCCCGCTGCGCCTTGCGTCCACCAGCACGGCGGGCGGCAATCCGTCAGATCGGATTGCCGCCCGCCGCGACATGGTGTGCCCCGGCTCACGCGAGTCGGGACGGCCAGGTGGAGCTCAGGTCACTTGAGGGTGACCTTGGCGCCCTCACCCTCCAGCTTGGCCTTGGCCTTGTCGGCGGTCTCCTTGTTGACCTTCTCCAGCACGGCCTTGGGGGCCGACTCGACCAGGTCCTTGGCCTCCTTGAGGCCCAGGCCGGTCAGCTCACGCACGACCTTGATGACCTGGATCTTCTTGCCACCGTCGGCGTCGAGGACGACGTCGAACTCGTCCTTCTCCGGCTCGGCCTCGGCAGCGGCGCCACCGGCGGCCGGACCCGCCATCATCATCGCGGCCGGGGCGGCGGCGGTGACCTCGAAGGTCTCCTCGAACTGCTTCACGAACTCGGAGAGCTCGATCAGCGTCATCTCCTTGAACGCGCCGAGCAGCTCTTCGGTGCTGAGCTTCGCCATGTCTGGCGTCCTTTCCTAAAGGTTTAACTAAGAACGTGGGTGCGCCGTACGGCCTCAGGCCGCCTCGGCGTCTTCCTTCTCGCGCTTGTCCTGAAGGGCAGCCGCCAGACGGGCGGTCTTCGACAACGGGGCCTGGAACAGGGCCGCAGCCTTGCTCAGGTTGCCCTTCATCGCGCCGGCCAGCTTGGCCAGCAGCACCTCACGGGACTCCAGGTCGGCGAGCTTCGTGACCTCGGCCGCGGAAATGGCCTTGCCCTCGAAGACACCGCCCTTGATGACGAGCTTCGGGTTGGCCTTCGCGAAGTCGCGAAGCCCCTTCGCCGCCTCGACGACGTCGCCCGAAACGAAAGTCAGCGCGGTAGGACCGGTGAACAGCTCATCGAGGCCGGAGATGCCCGCGTCCGCCGCGGCACGCTTGGCCAGCGTGTTCTTGGCGACCGTGTAGCTGGTCTCCTGACCGAGCGAGCGCCGCAGCTGGGTGAGCTGGGAAACCGTCAGTCCGCGGTACTCGGTCAGCACGGTGGCACCCGCGCTGCGGAAGCTCTCGGTCAGCTCAGCAACAGCCGTGGCCTTGTCGGCCCGGATCGGCTTGTCCGCCATGTCCCTCCTCTCTCGTTACTCGAGGCTGGTCGCCAGCGCAGGCGGTCGCCTACGACTGGAGCGAGGGCGTCGCGACAACAGAAAAGCCCCGGCGCAGGGCGCACGGGGCGAGATGGGCAACCCTCACCGCAGTCGGCGGACCACGGGATGCTGCCGATGTTCGCTTACCGCCCTGCGCGGGTCGCCCGTCTTCGCGGAACCTTCGACCGTGCCGAGGCACGGTGACCAGCGGTCTCTGGGTGGAACTTCACGCACGACAGAATCGTGCGACGTCAACAGGCTACGCGACCCCACCCCCACCCGCCAAATCGCCCCCACCCCGCACTGGCCCTGGACCCCGGCCCTCGCCCCGCCCTCGGTCCCCGCCCGCCCCGTTGATCATGAGGTTAGCCCGATCATCCGCCGGCACCACCTCGCTGACCCCGCCGTATCACCGAAACGGCGGGGTCAGCCTTCACGGGACACCGCCGTTTCGGCGCAACGGAGTCGATCACGGAGAACGGAGCCGATCACCGCGCTGACCGCCACCGCCGGGGTGCCTGGGTGAGCGCCGAAGCGCGCGAGCCCCGGCACACCCTGCGACAAACGCGGAAGGGCCCCGCCACGTACGCGTGGCAGGGCCCTTTCGGTGCGTCGTGCTCAGCTGTCGGCCGAGCCTTCCTGCAGGTTCTTCACCACGTTCGGGTCGACCGGGACACCCGGGCCCATGGTGGTGGTCAGGGTGACCTTCTTGAGGTACTTGCCCTTGGCCGCGGACGGCTTAGCCCGCAGGACCTCGTCGAGCACCGCGGCGTAGTTGTCCACCAGCTGGGCCTCGGTGAAGGAGGCCTTGCCGATGATCAGGTGCAGGTTCGAGTGCTTGTCCACCCGGAAGGTGATCTTGCCGCCCTTGATGTCGGTCACCGCCTTGGTGACGTCCATGGTCACCGTGCCGGTCTTCGGGTTCGGCATCAGACCGCGCGGGCCCAGGATCCGCGCGATCCGGCCGATCTTGGCCATCTGGTCCGGGGTGGCGATGGCCGCGTCGAAGTCCAGCCAACCACCCTGGATCCGAGCGACCAGCTCGTCGGTGCCCACCTCGTCGGCACCGGCGGCGACGGCCTCCTCGGCCTTCGCGCCGGCGGCGAAGACGATCACGCGGGCGGTCTTACCGGTGCCGTGCGGCAGGTTGACCGTGCCGCGGACCATCTGGTCCGCCTTACGGGGGTCGACGCCGAGGCGCATGGCGACCTCGACCGTGGCGTCGAACTTGGTGGCGGTGGTCTCCTTGGCCAGCTTCACGGCCTCGGCGGGGGTGTAGAGCTTGGACCGGTCGATGACCTCGGCGGCCTTGCGGTAGCTCTTGCTGCGCTGCATGTTCTGTCTACTCCTGTGGTCTCTGGCGGGCCGCGATGCTCGCGCGCCCTCCCACGATCCGTACGGGTCGGTGGTGGCCGAGGTCAGTCGGTGACGTCCAGGCCCATCGACCGGGCGGTGCCGGCGATGATCTTCTCAGCCTGCTCGAGGTCGTTGGCGTTGAGGTCGGCCATCTTCTTCTCGGCGATCTCCCGCACCTGGGCACGGGAAACCGTGCCGACCTTCTCCTTGTGCGGGACGCCCGAGCCCTTCTGCACACCGGCGGCCTTGATCAGCAGCCGGGCTGCGGGCGGGGTCTTCAGCACGAAGGTGAAGGACCGGTCCTCGTACACGCTGATCTCGGCGGGGACGATGTCGCCCCGCTGCGACTCGGTCTGCGCGTTGTACGACTTGCAGAACTCCATGATGTTCACGCCGTGCTGGCCGAGCGCGGGACCGACCGGCGGCGCCGGAGTGGCCTGGCCCGCCGGCAGCTGAAGCGTGAACGTCTTGACGAGCTTCTTCTTCGGAGGCATGTCTCTTCCTGGGGCTTGGAACTGGGAATGGTTCGCACCGACACCACCACCGGGCGCGCACGGTCAGCGCGGGAAGGCAGCGGCGACGTTCTAGGGTAGCGCAGGCGGGTGGCGGCTCACCCACGGAGGTTGCCCGGCGGGCGAGACAGACAGACAACGACCGCTGGCAACGGCCCGGAAGCCATCGCCAGCGGTCGTTGAATCAGATCTTGGCGACCTGGTTGAAGTTCAGCTCCACCGGCGTCTCACGGCCGAAGATCGACACCAGCACCTTGAGCTTCTGCTGGTCGGCGTTGATCTCGCTGATGGTGGCCGGCAGGGAGGCGAAGGCACCGTCGGTGACCGTGACCGAGTCGCCGACCTCGAAGTCGAGGACCTTGATCTCCGGCTTGGCCTTCTTCTGCTCGGTCTCCACCGCCGGGGCCAGCCACTTCAGCACCTCGTCGAGGCTCAGCGGCGCCGGGCGGTCGGCCCGGTCCGTGGCCCCCACAAAGCCGGTGACCCCGGGGGTGTTGCGTACGCAGGAGTACGACTCGGCCGTCAACTCCATCCGGACCAGGATGTAGCCGGGGAAGACCTTGGCCTGCACCTGGGACCGCTTGCCGTTCTTGACCTCGACCTCTTCCCGGGTCGGCACCTCGACCTGGTAGATGTAGTCCTCCATGTCGAGGGAGGTGATCCGGGTTTCGAGGTTGGTCTTGACCTTGTTCTCGTAACCGGCGTACGAGTGCACCACGTACCAGTCGCCGGGCGCGTAGCGCAGCTTCTGGCGCAGCTCGGCGACCGGGTCGTAGTCCTCCTCGGGCGCGGGCTCGGTCATCGCGAACTCCGGCTCGCTGGCGGCCTCGACCGACTCGTCGCCAGCCGCCGTCGCCACCGTGGACTGCTCGTCCGGGGTCTCGGCGGTCTCGTCGTACTCAGGCACGCTCGCTCACTTCCGTCACTATCGGCACAGTCAGCCGGTCAGCTGGGGTTGCCGAACACCCACAGCACGCCCTTCGCGAAAGCGAAGTCAAGGAGGGCCACGATCGCCAGCATCATCGACACGAACGCGACTACCACGCCCGTGTAGGTCAGCAACTCCTTGCGGGTCGGCCAGATGACCTTACGCAGTTCCGCCACGACCTCGCGGATGAAACGCGCGATGCGGCCGAACAGGCCCACCTTCTCGCCATCGGCACGCGTCTTCGACCGGCTGTCGGCGGAATCCGCCTTGGCCCGCTCCCGGGTGGCGGTGCCGCCCCGGGTTACCGGCTCGTCCGCGTCGGTGGCGTCGTCGTCGGCGCCGTCACTGACGACCTCGTCGTTCAGGCGCTCGTCGTCGGCGTCCTCGCCGCGCCGCTTGTTGTCGGCCACTTCGCCCTCCGTCGCGGGATATCGGGGTCGTACGCGGTTCGCGTACGCGGCGTCTGGTCACGCCAGCCGGACCCAACCGTCCCGGGACGGGCCGCGGCCGGCGGATCTGCCGGAAGGCCCCGATGCCTCGGAACCTCCCCGCCGATGCCACCACCACGGGCCGGACGCCACCTTTCGGTGGCGCGACCCACGGAACGGTCAGGCCTGAGGCGCAGGGGTGACAGGACTTGAACCTGCAGCCTGCGGTTTTGGAGACCGCTGCTCTGCCAATTGAGCTACACCCCTATGCGGCAACGCTCATCCCCCCAGGTCACACGACCAGGCAGGATTCACTTGCCCCACGGCGGACCAGTGTACGGGTACTAACCCGAGTTTCCCAACCGGTCTGGCCATCGCGCCTGCGGAGCAGGTCAGCCCGCCGTCCGAACGGTGGCCCGAGCCTGCGACAACACCTTGTCGCCCTGGCAGGTCGCGGTGATGTCTAGCCTGGTCAGACCCGCTTCGGTCACCTCGCGGACCACGGCGGTCACCACGATCTCGGTGCCTTCGTCGTCATCGGGAACCACCACCGGGCGGGTGAACCGGACCCCGTAGTCGACGACCGCGTCGGGCGCGCCGGCCCAGGCGGTGACCGCGCGACCGACCAGGGCCATGGTGAACATGCCGTGCGCGATCACCCCGGGCAGGCCCACTCCGGTGGCGAAGCGGTCGCTCCAGTGGATCGGGTTGAAGTCGCCGGAGGCGCCCGCGTAGCGGACCAGGTCCGCCCGGGTCACCCGGAACGTCTGGGTGGGCAGTTCCATCTCAGGCCTCCCCGCGTACGACGAGCTTCATCCAGGCGGTGACCACCGGCTCGCCGGCGGTCGTGTGGACCTCGGTCCGACTGGTCACGAAATCGTGACCACCGCGGCTGGTGATCTCCTCGATGTTGTTGACACAGACCAGCTCGTCGCCGGCCACCACCGGACGGGTGTACGCGAACCGCTGATCGCCGTGGAGCACCCGGCTGTAGTCGATGCCGAGGTCCGGGTCCTCGATCATCTGCTGGTTGGCGGCCATGGTGAGCACGATCGGGAAGGTCGGCGGCGCAACCACGTCCGGGTGGCCCAGGGCACGGGCGGCCTCCGGGTCGTGGTGGGCGGGATCGGTGGCGCCGATCGCACGCGCGAACTCACGGATCTTCTCGCGGCCCACCTGATAGGGGGCGGTCGGCGGATAGGTCCGGCCGATGAAGGAGTGGTCCAGGGACATGCCGCCGAACCTACACGCACAACAAGATCGCCGATCCACGCGGTCGGGAGCGGCCTACGGCTGCGCCCACCGGGTGAACCGGCGATCTTCGTTGTTCAGGGTGCCGGGCGATGCCCGGCGAGGTTCAGCGCGTCTCGCGGTGAACGGTGTGCCGCCCGTCCCGGGGGCAGAACTTCTTCAGCTCGATGCGGTCCGGGTCGTTACGACGGTTCTTGCGCGTGATGTAGTTGCGCTCCTTGCACTCCACACACGCCAAAGTGATCTTCGGCCGGACATCGGTCGCCTTCGCCACGGCGGAGTGCCTTCCTCGCTAACGGATACAACTACGGCGTCAAAGCCTACGCGCCGCCGGGGCGGACACGCAAAGTGGGCGCCTGTGGCGCCCGTCCCACTGACCACCGGGTTCACCCGGCGGCGGAGAGTAGCGGTGGCCGGACTTGAACCGGCGACACAGCGATTATGAGCCGCTTGCTCTGCCATCTGAGCTACACCGCCGTGGTGGGCCCAGCCGGACCCTCTGAGCCCCCTTACGGAATCGAACCGTAGACCTTCTCCTTACCATGGAGACGCTCTGCCGACTGAGCTAAGGGGGCCTGCGCGATCACTCCGTGGCCGCGCAGAGGTAAGAGTACACGGCCATCCCGGGCTGGTGAAATCGGATCCCCGGTGTCAGCGTATGCCCAGGTCAGGGCACTGCGCGCAGGCGCGGCAGCTCCCGGTTGGAGATCGAGTCGGGGTCCACCCGGGCACCGAACCAGGCCTCCAACCGCTCGTACGGCAGGGGCCGGCTGAATAGGAATCCCTGCCCGATCTCGCAGCCGATGTCCTGGAGCAGCTCCAGGGTCAGCTCGCTCTCCACGCCCTCGGCCACCACGGTCAGCCCGAACTGCTGAGAGAGGGTGACCACCGCGTTGACGATCGCCAGGTCCCCCGGGTCGGTCGCCATGCCCTGCACGAAGGAGCGGTCCACCTTGACCTCGTGCACCGGCAGCCGGCGCAGATGGGCCAGGGAGGAGCTACCGGTGCCGAAGTCGTCCACCGACAGCCGTACGCCCAGATCACGCAGCCGACGCAGGCTCGGGATCGGCCGGTCGGTGCCGTCGAGCACCCCGGCCTCCTCGATCTCCAGGGTCAACAACTGCGGTGGTACGCCGTACTCCGCCAGGAGGTCCCGGACCTGCTCGGGGAAATGCTCGTCGTTGAGCGTACGCGCGGAGAGGTTGACCGAGACGGCGAGCGCCTGGCCGCCGTGCGCCCAGTCGCGGCTGTGCCGCAGCCCCTCCCGGAGCACGAACTCGGTGAGCCGACCGAGCTGGCCGGTGTGCTCGGCGACCGCGACGAAGTCCGCCGGGGAGACCGTGCCATGGGTCGGATGCTCCCAGCGGGCCAGGCACTCCACCCCGACCAGCCGGCGGTCCCGCAGGGTCACCTTGGGCTGGTAGTAGATCTCCAGATCGCCGTTGTCCAGGGCGCTGCGCAGGTCTCCGGCCAGCCCCAGGCGACGCAGCGAACGCGACTCCAGCGCCGGGTTGTACAGCTGCACGCTGCCCGGCACCGACTTCGCGGCGCTCGCCGCCACGTCCACCCGTTGCAGCAGGGTGGCCGGGTCGCTGCCGTGATCCGGATGCACGACGACCCCGACGGCGGTGTCCACGTCCAGGGTCAGGGCGTCGAAGACCATCTCGTCGCGGATCTGCTCGCGGAGCTGACCGGCGAGTTCCACCGCCGCTTCGGCGCTCTCCAGCCGCAGGGTCACCAGGAACTCGTCCCCACCGGCCCGGCCGACCAGGGCGGCCGACGGCACACAGCCCCGCAGCCGGTTGGCCACCTCGGTCAGGACCTTGTCTCCGGCGGCGTGCCCCAGCGACTCGTTGACCTGACGCAGCCGGTCGACGTCGAACAGCAGCAGCGCGACCACCTCACCGGGGGCCCGGATCCGGACCGCCTCGGCTAGCGCGCCGAGGATCCGGCGCCGGTTCGGCAGCTTGGTGAGCCCGTCGTGGTACGCGTCGTGGCGCAGCCGGTCGACCAGGCGGGAGTTCTCCAGGGCGACCGCGGCGTGGGCGCTGACCGTCTGGAGGACCGGCACATCCGCCGGACGGAAGGAGTTGACGTCACCGAGGCGGTTCGCCACCTCCAGGGTGCCGATGACCGCCTTGCCCGACCGCAGCGGCACCACGATCACGTCCTTGGCGGCACGTCCCAACGACTCCCGAAGCTGGGGGTCGGCGGCGAAGCGGCTGCCCACCGCCACCGTCGCCTGACGGGCCACCGCCGCCTCCCGCAAGGCCTGCGGGGTCAGCGCCGAGTCGAGCAGACCGGACTTGCCCTCCTGGGCGGTCAGCAGCACCTCCGGGTGCCGCCCCTGGGCGGGCAACCACAAGGTGGCGTACTCGGCCTGCATGAGGCCGCGGATGCGGACCAGCAGGGCGTCGATGAGATTGCCGTCCGACCCGCTCTCGGTGATCGCCTTGGTCAGCTCGTACATCTCCGTCAGCGTGCGGTGCTGCCGGATGACCTGCGTGTAGGTGTCGTAGACGAGGGCGAACGCCACCGCCAGACCGGCGAAGAGGAGAAGCGCCCACGGCGTGGTCTCCAGGCCGATGATGATCAGGATGCCGATGGAGAGATTGATCGCCACGGTGAGCGACATCGGCGGTACAGCGCGGATCAACTCCCGGCCGGACTGCCAACCCTGCACGACGGAGATCACCGCGACCACGGCGACGAACCCGACGAGGGCGTGGGTGCCGATCGCCGCGAGCAGCAACCCCCAGGTCGCCGGCCCGACATTCTCCGGGGTCGGCAGAACGGTGTAGACCGTCGTGGCCAGGGCGGTCGCCGCCGCCGCGAGGGCCACATTGAACCAGAGCTTCGGCGGCAGCAGCTTGCGGCGCCACTGCACCACCAGAGTGGCCACGGTGTACGCCAGCACCACCGACAGCGGTGGCAGCACGAACAGCGCGACGACGAGCGGAATCTCGGTGAAGGTGGTGCCCAGCGCCTGCCGGCGTACCACCACGTTGATGGTGGGAATCGCGGCAATGATCATCGCCGCTGTCAGCAGCAGCGTGAGCAGCCAGTCACCGAGTGCGGGCCGAGCGGTCAGGCCCAGCAGAAGTGAGAAGAGGACCGCACAGAGCGCGAGCGGAGCCGTGATCAGCCAGGCCCGCTCGGTCCGTCCACGAGGAGAGCCAGACCTAGGCGACGTCATGGCTCTCCTCGCGACGTGGGGTGCTCGAGGTGGCGAGCCCGGTCAGGACGGGGAGCGCGTCAGCGCACCTGCGAACCCAACGTCGGCATCTGCCATTCGATGCCGTGGGTCCGAACCTCGAACTCGCTGGCGACACCGGCCGCGACCACCAGACCGGAAACAAGCAGAAGGGAGCCGAGTAGCCGGCCCAGACGGTGAGCAGACATGAGCGCTCCTGGCGGGGTGACGGATGTGCGTAACGGGGCTATCCGATGGTGCCACAGCCAGCCGGGCGGTGGAAAGTTCACAAACCCGATGTCGGTCGGGTTGTCGCCCGACATTGCCCATACGTTCCCCGTCGCACCACTTTCGACCAGGTCAGGGGCGCCATCACCACCGCCTGCCGGAAGAACACACCAACCGCGCATAGGTTACTTAGACGGCTTAGCGGGTCTAGCGGACCCACCTTCCGGTCAATGATTTTTATCGATAGTGCTCTATAACATCATCACGGACGTCCAGTCAATACACCCCCGACGTCCGCCTCCCCCTCCCGGCCGCCGCCCGCCCCGACGACCCGACGCCACTACCGACAGCCAGGCTCAGCCGACCACGACCAGAGTAGGCGTGACGAACCAGTTCAGTCACCCCCATGAATGGATGATTCAACCGCTCAGTCAGGAAATACACTGTTGAAGCGGCCATGAGGATGTGCTGAGACCAGCAGAAGCCCTCGCCCACTTCTCCGACCTGTCGCCACACACAGCCAGTGGCCGGCACAGACAGTCTGCGACTGCCGCTGGGGCTGCGGAACAAGCCAGCCCTACCGAGGAGAACAGGACATCAGCAGCGCACCGGCCAATCGCCGTTCCTAGCACGGGGGCCGGCGGGCAACTGTCGACAGCAACCACATCGGACCGCGGCGCAGCAGCGAGCGCGGGACCGCTGGTACGGCGAGCTGGCGAATCGGTAGGGTCTGGCCGCCCCGGCTGTGCGGGCTGTGCCGCGAAGGCGGGAGGGTCATGGGTCACGGGGAACAAGCTGCACATGACCATGAGTTGTGGGAGTCGCTCGTCTCGGCGGCCCGCGACAGGGTCGGGCAGCGGCATGCAGCGATGGTCTCCGACCACGGGCTCAGCGGCGATGTGCAGTACCACTGGTCGATGGACGACGCCACCATCTCCTGGTCACGCGACGGCCGGGACTCCCTCCACGGCCGAATCACGATGATCGGCAGCGTGGACCACGTCCAGCAGACATGGTTGTGGTCCTGGGCCAACGACTCACTCCCACCGGCGGTGCTCGGTGACATCACCGACGTTCGCCGCTACGGAGAAGAACGCTCATTCCCCTTGTTGATGTCGCCGAGCTTCCGTGCCGAGCAGAAGCCGGTGGCGCAGGCCAGGATCGTCGCTGCCGACGTGCTGGCGGCCGAAGGCCTATGGTTCGAGCCCGGCGACGAACTGGACCTGCATTTCGCCATTCACGATCTGCGCCGTGTCTGAAGGGGCGACTCCAGCGAGGGCGGGCGGCGTCGATGAACATGCCGCACGATCACAAGTTCGGCGGTTCGCTCGACGCAGCGAACGTCTGCACGGCGTGGAGCAAGCGGTCGAGGAAGGTGGGCAGGTCCGGGGCGGCTACATCGAAGCGCGGGTCTTCTGAGGTGTAGATGCCGTCGAGGACCAGGCTCGGTGGGAGTCGGTAGACGGGTGAACCGGCGGGCGTGGCTAACGCGTACTGGGTGCCGCCGCCATCGCTGGCGAATACGACAACGTCGGCGACATGGCGGCCACGTACGTGCCGGAGGTCGCGTGACTCGTGGGTGTGGGCCACGTCCGAGGCCGTGTGCAGGAAGAACCCGTTACCGATGTCCGGTAGGTCGACGGCACCGACCGTTGCGTACAGGTCCACGAGGTCGTCGGGGATCGCGGGACGGACAGCAGCGATCGGGTCCGGCTCGCGGACGACGTTCTCGCCCGGCGGGTACCCGTAGCGGTCTTCGAAGTCGAGCACTGCGGAGGCGACCGCCTCCCGCAGATCCTCGCGCCAGGTCTGCCCACGTCCAGCCCCGGCGCTCACCGCAGCATGTCTGCAATACCAGTCTGCGGATCCACCGCGATCGACAGCGTGCGAAGCGCGCCGTGGTCGGTCATGTCTCGGGGAGCGAAGTCAAAGACAATGTGCGTCTTGACTCCGTCGAGGGTTCTCACGGAGTCCTGCCGCGAGCCGGCAAGCTCCCATGCTTGGTTCCACCCGCCGCCAAGCCGCCCGGCGAACTCTGCGACGGCGAGTTCTCGCGCACGCTCCATGTCCATGACAACATTCTCGGCCCCGAGGCACTGGCGTGCCGCCCCCGGACGGTGCAAGGACAAAGCGGCGAACGCATGCGACACAGCCAGTGAGACCAACGTGATCGGCCCCTGATCAGCATCTCTGCTGGTCAGGGGCCGCTTCTGCACCTGGTGGCGGGTAGAGGATTCGAACCTCTGTAGCTTTCGCGACGGATTTACAGTCCGCTCCCATTGGCCGCTCGGGCAACCCGCCAGGGCACACCTCCGCACCGTGGTGCGGCGGCGGAAGCAAGGATAGCGGTTCCTACTGGCTTCGCCGCAACCGGGTACCGTCAGGGGGTCGCGCCCCTGGTCATCCAGGGGCAAACGATCACAAACAGCCGGACAGCAGGAGTATGAGCATGGCAGCGAACCCGTCGTTCGACATCGTCAGCAAGGTTGACCGCCAGGAGGTCGACAACGCCCTTCGCCAGGCAGAGAAGGAGCTTGCGACGCGGTTCGACTTCCGGGGTACGGGTGCGGAGATCTCCTGGTCGGGCGAGGAGGCGATCAGCCTCCAGGCGGAGACCGAGGAGCGGGTACGGGCCGCGCTGGAGGTCTTCCGGGAGAAGCTGATCAAGCGGAACATCTCGCTGAAGTC
The DNA here is from genome assembly GCF_040643455.1 of Micromonospora sp. NPDC047134. NCBI lineage: Bacteria > Bacillati > Actinomycetota > Actinomycetes > Micromonosporales > Micromonosporaceae > Micromonospora > Micromonospora sp. NPDC047134. Next base: position 12,291 of record NZ_JBEYUI010000018.1, on the reverse strand, counting down.
GCTGGACGCGGGCGATCCTCGTTCGTCGGGCAAGATCTTCAAGATCGACGCCAAGGTGGTGCAGGGCATCGACCAGGAGAAGGCCAAGGCGATCAGCAAGAAGATCCGCGACGAGGGGCCCAAGGGCGTACAGGCGCAGATCCAGGGCGACCAGCTTCGGGTGACAGGCAAGAAGAAGGACGACCTTCAGGCCGTCATCACCCTGCTCAAGGCGGAGGACTTCGGGGTCGCCCTCCAGTTCACCAACTACCGCTAGGCAGTCACGGACGGAGCAGACCTAGGGTCAGGGCTAGTTGGGTGATCGTGGTGGGGGCGTCCGGGTCACGGGCGACCTGGGCGACTGTTTCGCGACCCGCTGGGCGGTGGCCGTACCTCGGCTGGTGCGATCTGGTCGGCTTACAGCAGGACGCGGGCCGCCGCGCCGGGGGCCTCAGCGTGCAGGTAGGCGCGGGCCACCTCGATCAGGTGCGCGGCTCGGCGTTCGACGGGTAGGCAGCGCCAGCCGTCGTACCCGATGATTTTCTGGTGTCGGGTGACGGCTTGCCGGGTGTCGCCGGCCATGTCCGCCGCCTCGTCCAGCAACTCGGCCGTGGCCCGCTCGTCGCCTGATCGGGCCGCCATCGTCGCCGCTTGCAGCAGCAGGGCGCCGCACAGGGACAGCTCCTGGGGCGTACCGGCGTCGAGGTCGGGGGGTGCGGCCTGGTAGGCGGCGGCGAGCATCACCGGCCTGGCCCTCGTCGAGGCCGGTAGCGCCTGACCGAGCTGCACCGCCGCGCACGCCACCAGGATCCGGTCGCCGGTCGCGGCGGACATCGCCCGGTCCGCGGCCAACCAGGCGAGGCTCCTCTCGCCCAGCTTGACCAGCAGGGCCGCGGTGATCCGGTACGCCTCCACCAGCGCAGCCCGGCATCCCTGGGGTGCCTGGGCGTGCGCGGTGAACCTCGGTCAACAGTGTCGGCAGCAGCTCGACCAGGTGGGGGTACCGGGCGTGCTGGTAGGTGCTCCAGGCGTGCGCAAGCTCCTGGTCCAGTCGCTGCGGCGACATCAGCGGCCGGCCACCGGCGGGACGGCCCAGTGATATCTCGTACGCGGACAGCGCCGCCCTGATCCGGGCGACGCCCGCGCTGCGGTCGACCAGTTCGGCGGGCTGCTCGTCGTGTCCGAGCAGGGTGGCGGCGTCGACGCGCAGGACGGCGGCGATGTCCCGGATGGTCGACACCCGTTCCAGGGAGCGGACGCCGCGCTCGACCTTGTCCACCCAGCGGCGGGGTCAGCGGTTGAAGATCAGCAGGAGCACGATGGTGCCGATGGCGCTGACCACGATCGAGCCCAGGCAGCCGAGACGGTTCGAGAAGAAGGCGAACATGCCTCGGTGATACCCACCGGCGCCCCGGTCAGACCGGGGCGGGGGTTTCCACGCGTACGGAGGCGGCTTCTGCTCGGGCGATGGGGCCGGCGGGCAGGGCGGCGATGGCGGCCCCGGCGGCGACCGCCGCACCGGCGAACAGGAAGGCCCAGGGCACCCCACCGGCGTGGTCGATGATCAGGCCGGCCACCGCGCCACCGGCGGCGCTGGCCCCGACGGACATGGTGACCACCCAGGTGTACGCCTCGTTCAGCATGCCGGCCGGGGAGATCCGCCCGACCAGGGTGTTCTCCAGGGTCAGGGCCGGTGCGATGGTGGCCCCGCCGACGATCAGGGCGGCGCCGAGGGCCAGGGGGGTGGGCATCACGGCGAAGACGACGAAGCTGCCCGCCACCGCCGTCAGTAGCCAGGCGAACTGTCGGGTCATGTTGGGGGCCGGGCGGCGGATTCCGAACCAGAAGCCGCCTACCGCGCTGCCGATGCCCCAGACGGCCAGGAGTATCCCGGCCAGGCTGTCCGGGTCGTCGGCGGTGTAGCGGGTGGCGAAGGCGGGCACGGTGACCCCGGCCGCACCGAAGGCGATGCCTAGGCTGGCCACGCAGAGCAGCAGGGCCGGGAATCCGCCGAGCCGCAGCGGGCCCAGTCCTCGGGTGCGGTGGTCCCGGGAGTGCGGCTGCCAGCCGCGCATGGTCTGGCCGAGCGCCACGGCCACGGTGCCGAAGAGGGTCACCACGGCTGAGCCGATCAGGGCGGCCCCGGCGTCGGCGAACATGACGAAGCCGGCGACCAGCAGGGGGCCGAGCACGAAGACGACCTCGAACAGGGTGGTCTCCGCGGCCAGGGCGGTGTTGCGCAGGTGGTACCGGCCGGAGGCGACGCTGGTCAGGTCGTTCCAGGCGCCTCGGATGGCGGCGGTCAGCGGGGGGTAGGTGGCGCCGGCCACGGCGGCGGCGACCAGGACCAGGGCGAAGGGGGTCTGCTCGGAGCGGGCCGACCAGAGCAGGCCGATCAGGGCCAGGGGGTGGGCGATCGCGGTGCCGATCAGTACCGGGGTGGGGCCGATGCGGTCGGCGACGCGCCCGGCCACCGGGCTCAGGGCGGCGCCGGCCAGGGCGTAGGCCCCACCGGCCAGGGCGGCCAGCGAGTAGCGGCCGGTGACCTCCTCGATGACCAGCAGCAGGGCCAGCGGGGTCATGCCGATCCCGAGTCGCCCGATGATGCCGGTGATCAACAGGGTCGGCGCCCCGGGAAGGTGCCAAACGCCCAGGTAACGGCGCAGACCAGCCACCGAGGACCTCCACAAGTGTAATGAGTGAGAGCGGTTTGAACCCTAACGCTGCCCGGCTGGCCCGCAACCCAATAGGGTGCCGCCCGCGCCGGATGGACCCGGCACGGGCGGCGAGAGGTTGGCGCAGGTCAGCGCTGGTAGCGGACCGGGCCCATGTTGCGGGCCATCTCCTCCAGCCGGGCGACCCGCTGTTCCATCGGCGGGTGGGTGGCGAACATCGCCGCGACTCCACCGCCCTTGAAGGGGTTGGCGATCATCAGGTGGGCGGTGCTGGTGAGCTGCCCCTCGGCCGGCAGGGGCCGACGCTGGGCCCCCATGTGGATCTTCCGCAGCGCGCTGGCCAGGGCCAAGGGGTCACGGGTGAGTTCGGCCCCGGAGGCGTCCGCCTGGAACTCCCGGCTGCGGCTGATCGCCAACTGGATGATGCTCGCCGCGATCGGGCCCAGGATGATGGTGAGCAGCAGCACGATCGGGTTCGGGCTGTCCTCGTCGTTGCCGCCGAGCGGGATGAACAGAGCCAGGTTGGCCACCATGGTGATGATGCCGGCCAGGCCGGCGGCCACGCTGGAGATAAGGATGTCCCGGTTGTAGACGTGTGACAGCTCGTGGCCGATGACGCCCCGCAACTCCCGGTAGTCGAGCAGTTGGACGATTCCCTGGGTCACGCAGACCGCCGCGTTCTGCGGGTTACGGCCGGTGGCGAACGCGTTGGGCTGGGCGGTCGGGCTGATGTAGAGCCGGGGCATCGGCTGCCGCGCCTCGGCCGCCAACTCACGCACCATGTGGTACAGCTCGGGGAACTGTGCCTCGCTGACCGGTTGCGCCCGCATCGAGCGCAGCGCCAGCTTGTCGGAGTAGAAGTAGGTGACACCGTTCATCACCAGCGAGATGACGACGGCGATGACCAGGCCGCCACTGCCGCCGAACCAGTAGCCCACCGCCAGGATCAGCGAGGTGAGCAGGCCGAGCAGCGCGGCGGTCTTCAGACGGTTGTGGTGCACGATCACTCCTTCGGTGCACGGATGCCTGGATCCGTTGACCGGTACAACAACCCGGTACCCGTCAACCATCCGTCTCATGACTGAGAGTTACCTGAATGACAGTCATGTTCGGGAATGAAACGGCAGGTCGGAGCGGATTCAGCTCCCGGTGAGATCGAGCACCAGTTGCGGTGCGAAGCCGACCAGCACGGCCAGGGCGGTCGCCACGGCCAGGGCGGCGGCCACCAGCCGGGCCGGCCGCACCGCCACCGCGGGGGTGCCGTGGGCCTTGTCGTTCGGGGCGCTGTCGGCCGGGGCGTACAGCAGGGCGGCGAAGCGCAGGTAGTAGGCCAGGCCGACTACCGCGTTCAGGGCCACCAGCAGGGCCAGCCAGGCCGCCTCCCCGCCGAGCAGCGACCGCACCACGGTCACCTTGGCGAACAACCCGGCCAGCCCGGGGGGCAGACCGGCCAGCCCGATCAGGGCGAAGGCCAGGCCCGTACCGACCCAGGGATGCCGCCGGGCCGCCCCGCGCAGGTCGTCCAACTGCCCGCCGTCCGCCCCGGCCGGGCGCAGGGCCACCACCCCGGCGAAGGCGGCCAACTCCAACAACACGAAGAAGACGGCGTACGCCAGGGCGGCGGCGTACGCGGCGGAGCGGGCCTCGACATCGGCCAGGGCCAGGGCACCGAGGGGGGCCAGGATGTAGCCCGCCTGGGCCACCGAGGACCAGGCCAACAGCCGCACGGTACGCCGCTGACGCAGGGCCACCAGGTTGCCCACGGTCATGGTCAGCGCGGCGACCAGGGCCAGCACCGGCCCGGCGACACTGGGCGGCAGAGCGTGCTGCACCACGGCCAGCAGGGCGACCACACCACCGAGCTTCGAGGCGGTCGACAGGTACGCGGCCACCGGCAGCGGGGCCCCGTCGTAGGTGGCCGGGGCCCAGGCGTGGAACGGCACCGCGGCCACCTTGAAGGCCAGCCCGGCCAGCACCAGGACCACCGCTACCGTGGTCAGCGGCAGGTCCAGCAACTCCGAGCGGTCGGCCAGGGTCACGCCCAGCCGTTCCAGGCGCAGGCTGCCGGTGGCCGCGTAGAGCAGCGCCGCGCCGAGCAGGGTCAGGGTGGTGGCCACCACGCTGACCACGAAGAAGGTCACCGCCGCCTCGGCACTGGCCAGGCTCCCCCGGCGCAGCCCGACCAGGACGTACAGCGGCAGGGTCAGGGCCTCCAGGGCCACAATCAGGGTGATCAGGTCCCCGGCCGCGCCGAGCACCACGCCACCGGTCATCGAGCAGGCCAGCAGGAAGCAGAACTCCCCCACCGGGGTCACCCCGTCGCGCAGCAGCGGCCCGGACAGCGCCAACACCCCGAGCACCAGCAGCGCCACCAGCCCGGCCACCAGCGCGGCCCGCCCACCGAAGACGTACGAGCAGTCGGCCCCGACGCAGAAGGTACGGCGTTCGCCTCCGGCCCCCACCGCGACGGCCGCGACGAGGGTGGCGAGTGCACCGGTGGCCGTGGCCACGATCGTCGCCGCCCGGCGGGCCAGCACCAGGTCGACCAGGAGCGCCAGCACGGCCGTCCCGGCGGCCAGGTACGCCGGTAGCAGCGCCACACTGTCGACGCTCTGCACCCTGCTCACGGCTGCCTCCCGTCGGCCCGGTCCCGGGTCGTCGTCATCGCAGGACCTCCACCAGGGCGGTCACCGGCGCCTCGGCGACACCCAGCACCAGGGTCGGTGCCAACCCGACGGCCAGGGCCAGCAGCACCAGCGGCGTCCAGGCGACCAGTTCGGCCCCGGCCAGCCCCGGTTTCAGCCCGGCCACCGCAGGCGTCGGAGCACCGTGGGTGACCTGCCGCAACAACCGCAGCAGGTACCCCGCCGTCAACGCACCCCCGAACGCGGCCAGCACCGCCAGGGTGATCCACAGCGGGCCGCCCACCTGGACGGCGGCGACCACAGCGAAGGCCTCCCCCCAGAACCCGGCCAGGCCGGGCAGCCCCAGCGAGGCGACCGCCGCGAAGGCCAGCAGCCCGGACAGCCGAGGGGCGGTCTCCCGCAACCCGGACAGGTCGCGCAGCGCCCCGGTGTGGGTCCGGTCCTTGATCGCCCCGGCCAGGAAGAACAGCAGGCCGGTGATGATGCCGTGGGCGACATTGCCGATCAGCGCCGCCTGGATGCCGGTGGCGGTCAGGGTGGCGATGCCGAGCAGCACGAACCCCATGTGCCCCACGCTGGAGTACGCGATGAGCCGCTTCAGCTCGGTCTGCGCCAGACACACCAGCGACCCGATCAGGATGGCCGCTACGGCCAGGACCCCCAGCACCGGTGCCGCCCAGCGGGCCCCTTCCGGGGCCACCCCGACGGCTACCCGGATCAGGCCGTAGGTGCCCATCTTGAGCAGCACCCCGGCGAGCAGCACACTGCCGACCGTGGGGGCCTGGGTGTGGGCGTCCGGCAGCCAGGAGTGCAGCGGCCAGAGCGGGCTCTTCACCGCGAAGGCCACCGCCAGCAGGGTGAAGGCGGCCAACTGGGTGCCCCGGGACAGCCCGGTGCCCCCGGTCAACGTGACCATGTCGGCGGTACCGGCGGCGGCCACCACCACATAGACCCCGACCAGCAGCAGCACCGAACCGAACAGGGTGTAGAGGGCGAACTTGCGGGCCGCCCGACGCCGCGCCGCCACCGCCGCCGGGTCGGTGCCGTCACCACCCCAGCCGACGATGATCGCGTACATCGGCAGCAGGACGACCTCGAAGAAGAGGAAGAACAGCACCAGGTCCAGGGCCAGGAAGGTGCCCAGGATGCCGACCTCCACCACCAGCAGCAGGGCCACCAGGGCCCGTCCGCTGCCGCCGGGCGGCACCCGCCAGCAGGTGTACCCGCAGCAGAGCAGGGTGAGCAGGGCGGTCAGCACCACCAGGGGCCAGGAGATGCCGTCCACCCCCAGGTGGAACCGCAGGTCCAGGCCGGGCACCCAGGGCAGGTCCAAGGCGTGCCAGGGGCGTACCGCCGGTGGGGTCGCCGAGTAGGCCGTCCAGCCGCTGGACCGGTCGACGGCCAGGGCCAGGGCCGCCACCAGGGTCAGGGCGGCGGCCACCGTACCGGCCACCCGGGCGGGCAGGTCCCGGGGGATCACCGCCACCGCCAGGGCCCCGAGCATCGGCACCGCCAGAACCGCTACCAGCAGGAACTCACCTAGGCTCATCAGCAGGCTCCGATCCGCGAGGCCCGGCCCGTGCCTGCTCCGCGGCTCATCACATCGCTCCGATCAGGGTGGCGGCCAGGGCGATCAGCAGCGCACCGGCGAGCACCGCAGCGACGGCGCGAGGCAGGGCCGACCGGTGCAGGGTGGCCAGGCCACCGCCCACGGCAGCCGCGCCCCGACCGGTGCCGGTGACCGCACCGTCGACGACCCGCTCGTCGGCCACCCGCGCGGCCCGACCGAGGGCGGTCATGGGGCGTACCACCAGGGTGTGCTGGGCCTCGTCCAGGCGGAAGGCGCGGGCGAAGACCGGCCGCAGCGGGCCCAGCGCCGCCGCCGGGTCGGCGGCGGTGTCCCGACGCCAACCGGCCCAGGCCAGCCCGGCCCCGAGCAGCAGCAACGCCAGGGGCAGCAGGACGGTCGGGGTGAGGTGGATCAGCCCCTCCGGGGGCAGCAGATCCGACACCCCCTCGGCGTCGACCGGGGTGGTGCGTTGCAGTTGGGTGGCGAACCAGCCGGGGAAGCCGGCCAGGCCGAGCAGGGCCGCCGGCACGGTCAACGCCAGCACCGGCCAACGCAGCAGGGCAGGCGGATCGTGCGGGTGGGCCGAGGGGGTGCGGAGGGTGCCGAAGAAGGTCCGCAGCAGCAGACGGGTGGCGTACCAGGCTGTGACGGCCACCCCGACCAGCCCGGCCAGCCAGACCAGCCAACCCACCCAGGCCGGGGCCGAACCCTCGCCGTGCAGGGCGGCCTCCTCGGCGGCGGCCAGCACCCCCTCCTTGCTCCAGAACCCGGAGAGCGGGGGCACCCCGGCCAGCGCGCCCAGCCCGATCAGGGTGCACCAGAAGGTGACCGGCATGGTGTGCCGCAGCCCGCCCATCCGGGACATCGCCGCAGTGCCCAGGGCATGGATGACCACCCCGGCGGCGAGGAACAGCAGGGCCTTGAAGGCGGCGTGGGTGAGCAGGTGGAACAGGGCGGCGGGCGGGGAGCCGACGGCCAGCGCCCCGGTCATGTAGCCGAGTTGGGAGACCGTCGACCAGGCCAGTACCCGTTTGAGGTCGTCCTGGGCGGTGGCGGCCAGGGCCCCGAGCAGCAGAGTCACCGAGGCCATCACCCCGAGCACGGCCAGCACCGTGGCAGTGGCCTGGAACAGCGGCCACAGCCGGGTCAGGGCGTACACCCCGGCGGCCACCATGGTGGCGGCGTGGATCAGGGCGGAGATCGGGGTGGGGCCGGCCATCGCGTCCGGCAGCCAGGTGTGCAGCGGGAACTGGGCGCTCTTGCCGGCCACCCCGGCCAGTAGCAGCAGACCGGCGGCGGTCAGGGTGGTGGTGCCGTGGTCGTGGGCCAGCACCTCGGCGATCCGGAAGCTGCCCGCCGAGACGCCGAGCAGGGCGATGCCGAGCAGGAACCCCACGTCGCCGACCCGGGTCACCAGGAAGGCCTTCTGGGCGGCGGCCGGGGCCTGCGGCAGCCGCCGGTCATGGGCGATCAGCAGGTAGGAGCAGATGCCCATCACCTCCCAGCCGACCAGCAGCATGATCAGGTCCCCGGAGACCACCACCAGCAGCATGGCGGCGGTGAAGAGGCTGATCTGTGCCGCGTACGGCGGGTAGCGGTGGTCGACGTCCGTGTCGTCGTGCGGACCCCGGGCCAGGTAGCCGACGGAGTAGACCTGCACGGCCAGGGCCACGGCCGCCACCGCCACGGCTACCAGGGCGGCGGCGCCGTCCAGGCGTACCCCCAGGGTGACCGTGAGGTCGCCGAAGCGGATCCAGGTGGTCGAGGACTCCGCCGGGGCCTCCAGGGTCACCAGCAGGGCCACCGCCAACACCAGCGCCCCGGCCGCACCGGCCACCCCCAGGGCCACGGCGGCCCGTCGGGCGGCACCCCGGCCGTCCGAGGCACCCGGCCCCGCCGGTGGCAGCAGCAGGCCGCCCAGACCGGCGACCAGGGGTACGACCGGCAGCAGGACACCCAGCAGGGTCGTGGTGCTCACCGCTGACCCTCCCGCTCCAGCGGCACCTCGTCGACGGCGACACTGGCCCGCATCCGATAGAGCTGGAGCACGATCGCCAGCCCCACCCCGATCTCGGCCGCCGCCAACACGATCACGAAGAGGGCGAAGACCTGGCCACTGTGCGGCAGCAGGGCCCGGGTGGTGGTGTCCGCGGTGATCAGGATCAGGTTCACCGCGTTGAGCATCAGCTCGACCCCCATCAGCACCAGCACCGCGTTGCGTCGCCGCAGTACGCCGTACACCCCCAGGCCGAACAGCAGGGCGGCCGTGACGTACGGGATGACCGGTCTCACCGGGCTCCTCCCGCGCCACCCGAGCCGGTCCGCTCGACCGGCTGGCCCCGGCCCTCCGCGGTGCGGCCGATGTCCGGGCGGGACAGCACGATCGCGCCGACCAGCGCGGACAGCAGCAGGATCGACAGCACCTCGAAGGGCAGCACCCAACTGGCGAAGACCTGCTCACCGATGCGCTCGGCGGTGCCCGCCTCGGGCAACTCCACCTTGGTCCAGCGGTACGCGTCGATCAGCAGGGCGGCCAGCCCCAGCCCGACCCCGCCGCCGATCAGGGCGGCCGGCCAGCCCGGACGGTCCAGATCGTCCGAGGCGCCGATCGGGGCGCGGGTCAGCATCACCGCGAACAGCAGCAGCACCACGACCGCGCCCACATAGATCAGCACCTGCACCCAGGCCACCAGCTCGGCGGTGAGCACCAGATACATCCCGGCCACCGCCCCCAGACAGGTGACCAGGTAGAGCCCGGCGCGGACCAGGTGCCGGGTCGACACCACCAACACCCCGGACCCGACGGCCACCGCCCCCAGGGCGAGCAGCAGCGCGTCCACCCCGGTCACTCGGAAGCACCTTCCCCGGGTGCCGGCTCGGGGCGTACCGGCGGGGCGGTCGGACGGGCGGCGGGCGCGGCGGGGATCGCGGCCTTGCGCGCGGCGGCGGTCTCCTCCTTGGCGGGCTCACCGTTGGGGTCGTGCGCCGGTGGCGGCGGTACGGTCGCCATCCACTCGCCCAGGTGATCCTTGTCGTGCAGCAGATCCTTGATGTCGTACTCGGCGTACTCGAACTCCGGCGACCAGTAGAGGGCGTCGAAGGGGCAGACCTCGATGCAGATGCCGCAGTACATGCAGAGCGAGAAGTCGATGTCGAACCGGTCAAGTACATTGCGCTGGCGGGGGCGGGCGGCGCCGGGCACCACCACCTCCTCCTTGTGCGAGTCGATGTAGATGCACCAGTCCGGACACTCCCGGGAGCAGAGCATGCAGACCGTGCAGTTCTCCTCCAGCAGGGCGATCACCCCACGTGAGCGGGGCGGCAGCTCGGGAGCCACGTCCGGATACTGCTGGGTGGTGGACCGCTTCGTCATCGTCTTGAGCGTGACCGCCAGCCCCTTGACCAGCCCGCTGCCCGGCACCCCCGCCGACTCGCCTCGCTCGCCGAGCCGATCGTCCGCTCGCTCACGCTCGCTCATGTCGAACATCCTGCCCTGTGGGCACGGCGCGCGCGACCACCACCCGGGCTCTGCCGTTAGTACCGTGACCACGGGGAGGAAACGACACATCGGAAAGGACCCGTCAGATGACCGCCGCGCTGCACGACGACCAACCGCCGTCGGGCGAGTGGACGACGGACGACCTCGACGCCCTGCCCGACGACGGCCGCCGCCGCGAACTGCTCGATGGGGTGCTGCTCGTGTCCCCCTCCCCCGCCGCCCACCAGACCATCGCCATGCGCCTCGGCGTCGCGCTCGAAGCGGAGTGCCCGGACGAGTACGAGGTCACCCAGGGGGTCGAGGTGCGGATCAACCGAACCCGTTCCTTCATCCCGGACGTCCTGGTCATCACCGCACCGGCGGCCCAACGCCGAGCACCCGCTCGATCGACCGGGTGCTCAAGCCGGCCCTCTACGCCCAGGCCGGCATCCCCTACTACTGGCGGATCGAGACCGGACGGTGGACCAAGTTCGTCGACACCGGTGAGCCCTTCCCGGTGAACCTGTCCGTGGCCCACCTGACGCCCTGGTACCTCTGACGGGCCCGGGTAGTCGCCCGATCTTCGTCGCCTCCGTCGATCTTCCGCTCCTTCTGCCCGGCCAGGGGGCTAAGTGTCGGCCATGATGGGAGCGGCATGGCAGGCGGCACAGGCAAGGAGCAGGGCGATGATGGTGGAAAACGACACGGGCCAGAGACAGACCGGCGGAAAGTACGTGGAGCCGGGGGGTGAGTTCAACCGGGACCAGAACTACATCACCACCCGGATCACCGCCGACGGGCGGGACGGCTATCCGGTGGAGCCCGGACGGTACCGGCTGGTGGTCAGCCGGGCCTGTCCCTGGGCCAACCGGCTGATCATCGTACGGCGGCTGTTGGGGTTGGAATCGGTGCTGTCGATGGGCGTCACCGGGCCCACCCACGACGCGCGGAGCTGGACCTTCGACCTGGACCAGGGCGGGCGGGACCCGGTGCTCGGCATCGAGCGCATCCAGGAGGCCTACTTCGCCCGCTACCCCGACTATCCCCGGGGGATCACCGTGCCGGCCATCGTGGATGTGCCGACCGGGCAGGTGGTGACCAACGACTACGCCCAGATGAGCCTGGACCTGTCCACCGAGTGGACCGCGCACCATCGGCCCGGTGCCCCCGATCTGTATCCCGAGCACCTGCGGGCCGAGATCGACGAGGTCAACGCGGTGGTCTTCCGCGATGTCAACAACGGGGTGTACCGGTGCGGCTTCGCCGGCAGCCAGGAGGCGTACGACAAGGCGTACCACCGGCTCTTCGACCGGCTGGACTGGCTCAGCGAGCGGCTGGCCGGGCAGCGTTACCTGGTCGGTGACACCATCACCGAGGCCGACATCCGGCTGTTCACCACCCTGGTCCGCTTCGATCCGGTGTACCACGGGCACTTCAAGTGCAACCGGCAGAAGCTGACCGAGATGCCGGTGCTGTGGGCGTACGCCCGGGATCTGTTCACCACCCCCGGCTTCGGCGACACGGTCGACTTCGACCACATCAAGCGGCACTACTACGAGGTGCACCGGGACATCAACCCGACCGGGGTCGTGCCCCTGGGCCCCGACCTGTCGAACTGGCTGACCCCACACGGCCGGGAAGCCCTCGGCGGCCGCCCCTTCGGCGACGGCACTCCCCCACCAGCCCCCACCGACCCGGTAGACCCCACCCACACCCCCCTCCCGTAAACCCCGACCCACGCCCTCCGCTCACCCCCACACCCCGCCCTCAGCCCCGCGATCTTGCACATTGTGTCGCCGCGAATGGGGCAAAAGCCACAGAAGAGCGACCAAAAGTGCAAGATCGCGGGGGCGGAGCCGCCCCACAGCTCGGGCAGCACCGGGGCCAGGGCGCCCAGCACCTTGCCGGAGGCGGCCCGGGTGGCCACCCCCTTGGGGTCGGCCG